>NZ_JBFLKW010000020.1:0-47402 GCF_040743205.1 Corynebacterium sp. 045007 | reverse complement strand
CGAAAACCACATTGGTCTAACCACCAGTAGAAAAGAAATAGCTGCCTAAACACTAGGTAGCCCCACTACGTGTCCACGATTTGCGGGCAACCCCAGCAGTAAGTCCGCATGATTACGGCGAGCTCCGTAATGATGAAGAGTTTGTGCAGACTCAATACTGGCGGGAGATTGAGTGGCTTAAAGATGACACCGAGGATCTCTACGATCCGTCGTATGTAGACCTTATTCGTGTCGCGTCGATGGTCGCGTTTCGGCGTGGTCGGGTTTCATTCGTTGTTCGTGAACTCAGCGGCCTCGATCCTGAAACCAGAAAGTTTTACCCTGAGCGAATTCCGGAAGCGTACAACAAGTTCGAACAAGCGCTACTCCGCGTCGTTAACAAGTATGAGTTCAAGAAGTTCTTGGTAATTCTGCGATCGACAGGCTTTATCAAGAAAAACATGATTACCTCAAGCAACGCGGTCAACTTTGCGTACGCGCTGTTCCTCATCATGCGTGCGGACGGCCGGCCGGATCCGGAGGTTAGTAGCGTCGTTAGGCGATGGTTTGTAATGACGCAGTTGACCAGTAGAGCGTCAGGTAGTTTTGAGTCGACTTTTGAACGAGATTTGCGTGCAATTGACCGAGTCGGGCCGGTCGCAGCGTTGAAGGAGCTTGAAGAAGGCGAGCTGGGAGAGAGCTTCTGGACGGTAACACTGCCTCAGCGTTTCGATTCGTCGAGCGTGAGTAATCCGCAATTCCGCGCCTTTATGGCTTCGCAGGTTAAGGCGCAGGCAACGGCGTTCTTAAGTAAGCACGCGCTAGTAAGCTCGATGATTGAAGTCCAAGGCGATATTCATCACCTAGTTCCGAAAGACTATCTTCGCAAAAGTGGGGTCAACGATAAGCGCGACTACAACCAGGTAGCCAACTACGCGTTCGCAGAGACTGCGGTAAATATTCGAATCGGCAACCGTATGCCCTCTGAATATTTGGGCGAGGTGTTCTCCCAAATTGAGTCCGGTGAGTCGACGCTCGGTGAGATTACGTCGCGTGAGGATCTTGACCGTAACTTCGAAATCAACGCCATTCCGCAGTCGCTGGTTGACACAACTGTTGAGAACTACCACGAGTTCCTGCAGAAGCGTCGCTCTTTGATGGCAGTGAAGCTTCGCGAATACTACAGGGATTTGTAGATTTACTTGTGGAGTATGACTCCCACAGATTGAAAAAGGTCCAAAGAATCTCGTGGGAATCGCGGAATAATCAGCTGACGGCTGTTACGCAAGCACGCAGTTACCGATTAGCCGGTCAATTGCACGGACATCGAGGCCGCGGCCAATTTTAATTTTGATTTTGCCCGCACGAGTCCACAGCTCGATTTCAGCGTTGAAATCCAGAGTGCCTGCGTTTTCTGTGGACCACATGTTGATGGAGCTGTACGGAAGCGAATACATCTCCACCTTTTTGCCGGTCAATCCCTGCGCATCTCGTACGATTAAACGCTTATTGGTGAAGATTGCAGAGTCTCGGAATGTCTTGAATGCCACGTAGGGCTGTTCGCCTTGAACCATCAGCTCCTGTGCGTCCTTAGGAATTGGGGTCTCTTCGACAAAAGTCCAACTAGTGATTTCTGCAGCTTCCACGGGATCCTCCAAGGGAAGTAAAAGTAATTTTCGGCTGCATAATTTTACGATTAATTCGTTAGTTAATGAAAAATATTTTTATCGGGTGTACCTGGGCTAACTCCTGAATTGGTGCTTGAGCAGGTGCTTGCGCCTGCAAGTATCGAGATATTTGCAGCCGCTGTCAGTGCAGCGTGCACAGGAATGGGGCGGGTGCGCGCTTCTGTTTCACCCGATGGCCGACATCACTTTAAAAGCCTGCGGAGCTGGAGGTGGATAGTATTATAGTTATATTCGGTTCACATTTTATTAACCCTATTTAGGGGCTTTGATTGCTCGCCTTTCAGAGTACGATAGCGATTCATAGCCTGTTTTTTGCTCTTGCCCATGCCGTAGTTCTTATTGGAAGCGTTTTACTATTCACTGTTCTACGCAAGGAGTAATCATGGGCACTCATCGAGCATTTTCGAAGCTGGCACGGTCGGCCACAGCATTGGTAGCCGCAGCTGGTGTCGCTATGGCAGCGGCTCCTATCGCGGCTGCCGACCCAACGTCGGGTGCAGAGGCTGGCGATGGTCAGGTCCTGTCCTGGACCGAAATGGGCGAGTGGGGCCCAAAGGCAAATGATTTCCCCACTGTCATGGTCAACCAGGGGATGACGGAAAACACCAGTCCAGAGGGCACAAACGTGCAGTGTGTTCCTGCTCCTGGTGAGAATCCGGTGGTCATGATCCACGGGATGAACTCGAACTCGTACCAAACCTATGCGCGCATGGCACCAGAGCTAAAGGCAATGGGGAAGTGTCTGTACGCATTTAACGTCGGCAAGCTGGGCCCTGACGAGTTTTCGGTGTTGGGCTCTATTCCAACCATGCGCAACATGACCCCGCTCGACACCGCTTTGGCTGAGCTGACTGCAAAGATTGACGCTCTCAAGGCTGAAACTGGTGCTACCGCCGTCGATATTGTTGGTCACTCTGCTGGTGGCACATTGGCTGCCGCTTACGCCAAGCAGGAGCAGGGCCGGGGTATAGGCACGGTTGTGTCCCTGGCGGGCGTCCTGCACGGCACATCGCTGCTCGGTATCTCCTATGGTTTGGAGTAGCTCGACCAGTTCGACAATGCTGGCAACAAGGCTGCGGGGTACATCGTCAGCCCGAGCCTGGTGGATCTGCTGCAGCATAGCGAGTTCATGGCCAAGATGAATGAGGGCGGCTTGGAGCAGCCCGGTGTCAACTATGTTGCAATCTCTACCCAGGTTGATGAAGCCGTCACTCCAATGGCTGCAAGCCAGTGGCAGGCACCAACGTCCAACAACATTCTGCTGCAGGATGGGTGCTCTGCGGACCTGTCGGGCCACATCGGACTAACTTTCTCGCCACGGGCAATTGCGCAGGTCGCCAATGCGCTGGGGCGCAACGTAGAAGTTCCGTGTGTGCCGGTAACTGCCTTTGTGGAAGGCGGCATCAATGACAACGCTAATGTTCGCACAGAACACGTCAATGCCGTTTCTGATGGCATCACGGAAATCGACGGACGCATCGCGCAGGCTGCGGAATCGCGGTAGCGATAGTCGCAACCGCGACAGTAACCGGCGGTAGAACCGGACAAGGGGTAGGGCGCGTTGTCGGCAGCAGTCACTAGCTGTCGGAACGCGCCTTTTTCGCCATCAAATCCAGGGCAATAGCCGCGCCAATAATGGCGGCGCGTAGCTGTGGTGGCAAATCATCCTTGAGCTGCAGAACATAGCGCTCATTGCCGGTTAGCATATTTGTAAAACCCGACCACTTGCGGGACATCTGTGCAACTTTGACGTCGTTGATCTTGAAGGTCGCGTCGTAATGCCAAACGTCGCCGTCGACCTCGCAATGAGCAAAACCGGGGATAGAAATCTCCAGTCGCCGCTTAAAGAACGCAAACTTTTGTTGAATAGTTGCCAATAGGCGCGATGAGTCTGCTCCGACTTGCTGCTTGCCTTCAGGGGATGTTGCCTGCGGGTCGGGGTAGTAGACCTCGTAGCTGTCAAGGGCGAAATCGGTCGGATCGGTAATGACGAACACCGGAGTGCCGTCTGGTTCGGACACTGTCAGACGACGAGAGCCCATAAACATGCGGCTCAGCGTGCCGCCAGTAGTTTCAATCTTGCCGATGCAATTGCCCTCGGTATCCAGGATGTCGAAATCATCTGCCATGAAGTTTCGAATCTGCTGGATAACGATGTTGTTGTGCGAGAGCAATCCCCGGTTACGCCCTTGCTGTGGCGGAAGCTGTTCAGGTGCGGAAGGCTGCTCGGGCGCGGACGGCTGGTGCGCGGAAGCATCTTCCGCGTCATTCTGTGGAATCTGATCCCACAGTGACTTTGGGTTATCCCAATACGAAGTCATGGCAACAGCCCTCCTTTGATGAGTCTTGGGGCAGGCGAGTGGGTTAGAAGTTCTCTACGAGCGCCTTGTTGAAAGCCTCAAGATCAGCCGGGGTACGGGAGGAAATCAGGTTGCCGTCAACGACAACTTCCTCGTCGACCCAGTTAGCGCCAGCGTTCACCAGGTCGGTCTTGACGCTGATGTAGGAGGTAATCGTGCGGCCCTTCAAGGCTTCCGCGTCGGTGAGAATCCAACCGCCGTGGCAAATCACGCCGATTGGCTTGTTAGCTGCGGCGAATCCCTTCACCAGGGCCACAGCATCCTTATCGATGCGGATCTGGTCAGCATTCACGGTGCCGCCCGGCAGAATCAGAGCATCGTAATCATCAGCAGAAACGCTGCTGGTGAGCTTATCGACGTCCACCTTCGTGCCATTCTTGCCCTCGATGGAGCCTTCTTCGGTGGAGATAACGTGCACGGTCGCACCGGCATCCTTTACGGCCTCAGCCGGGCTAGTCAGCTCGGAGTCCTCGAATCCGTCAGTGGCCAATACTGCAATGGTCTTATTCGTTAAATCAGTCATAGCCCCGAGGGTAACGACGTAATCGCGTTTATGCATCCGCCCGAGTATTGTTTTGCATTCAATATTGAAAAATTATCTTGATGGAGGGCGAAAGATGCCTCACTATGAAGTTCTTCAGGTGGTTCTGAAGGAAAAGTTCATCGGTACCGGCTCGGCTAACTTGACGGAGCTTGAGCGGGTAATCAACGACAAGGCTTCGCAGGGGTTTCGGCTGCACACGATTACTACTGCTTCCTCTGGCAGTAAGGGGCTGATGGGTGGTGACCGCATCCAGGCGACCATGATTTTTGAGAGTATCGCGTAGCTGCCACTTACCCCTGGGCCCCACCGGCGGATGGGGCACGGCTCCACAAAAGTTACCCAAATATGAAATATGTATCCGCCATTATGAAAATTCGCTTGCGCTCGCGCCCGCGCAAGCGATATTCTGAAGTCCCGTGGTTACGAAATACATCATCGTTACAGGAGGCGTAGCCTCCTCCCTCGGCAAAGGCTTAACTGCGGCATCGCTCGGCCGCCTGCTCACCTCGCGTGGTCTCAAAGTGACTATGCAAAAGCTCGATCCCTACCTCAACGTGGATCCGGGCACCATGAACCCCTTCCAGCACGGCGAGGTCTTCGTCACCGAAGACGGCGCCGAAACCGACCTGGACCTCGGTCACTACGAGCGCTTCCTCGATCGCAACCTCTCCGCCGGCGGCAATGTCACCACCGGCAAGGTCTATTCCTCGGTCATCGCCAAGGAGCGCCGCGGCGAATTCCTCGGCCAGACCGTCCAGGTCATCCCGCACATCACCGACGAGATTAAATCCCGCATCGTCGCTATGGGCAATGCCGACGCAAACGGCGAAAAGCCCGACGTGGTCATCACCGAAATCGGCGGCACCGTCGGCGATATTGAATCGCAGCCCTTCCTGGAAGCCGCGCGTCAAGTGCGTCACGACGTCGGCCGCGAAAACGTCTTCTACCTACACGTGTCGCTGGTTCCGTACCTCGGCCCCTCCAAGGAACTGAAAACCAAGCCCACACAGCACTCGGTGGCTGAACTTCGCTCGATTGGTCTGGTTCCCGATGCCGTCGTTTTGCGATGCGACCGCGACGTCCCCGACTCCCTCAAGAACAAGATTGCGCTGATGTGTGACATCGACCGCGAGGGCGTGGTGTCCTGCCCGGATGCGCCGAGCATCTACGACATCCCGAAGGTCCTCTATGAAGAGCACCTGGACACCTTCATCATCCGCCGCCTGAACCTGCCGTTCCGCGACATGGATTGGGCAGTGTGGGGAGACCTGCTCGAACGCGTCCACAACCCGAAGGGCGAGGTCACGGTCGCCTTGGTTGGTAAATACATCGACCTGCCGGATGCCTACCTGTCCGTCGCGGAAGCTGTGCGTGCCGCCGGTTTTGCTCACCGCGTGAAGGCGAACATCCGTTGGGTCGCTTCCGATGACTGCGAAACTCCCGAGGGGCTGAAGAAGAACATGGCTGGCGTTGACGCGATTGTCATCCCCGGCGGTTTCGGCGGACGCGGCATCGAAGGCAAGATTGCGACCATCCGCTACGCCAAGCAGACCGGCACGCCACTTTTGGGAATCTGTCTGGGCATGCAGTGTGTCGTCATCGAGGCGGCGCGCACGGCAGGCGTTGAAGGTGCTTCTTCCACCGAGTTCGACGAGAATGCGGCCGAGCCGGTCATCGCCACGATGGAGGAACAGCTCCAGGCCGTCTCCGGTGAGGCTGACCTGGGCGGATCCATGCGCTTGGGTTCCTACCCGGCGAAGCTTGCCGAAGGCTCTGTCGTCGCCGACCTCTACGGCACCACCGATGTCACTGAGCGCCACCGCCACCGGTACGAGGTCAACAACGCCTACCGCGCCCAGCTCGAAGAAGCAGGCCTGGTCATCTCGGGCACCTCGCCGGACGGCAAGCTCGTCGAATTCGTCGAATACCCCAAGGACGTGCACCCATACCTCGTGGCCACGCAGGCGCACCCGGAGCTGAAGTCACGCCCCACCAACGCCCATCCGCTTTTCGACGGTCTCATCGCCGCAGCCCTCAAGCACGCTTAGCTTAGCTCCGCAAGGGCGAATCCGGCCTACCTATTAGAGTGAAACTCATGGCGCACCAATTTGACGTTGTTGATTCCGAGATTGTTCTCGAGGCACCTATCATCGCGGTCCGCCGCGACCAGGTGCGAATGCCAGGCGGGAATGTGTCCGCCCGCGAGATCGTGGAGCATTTCGGCGCTGTTGCAGTCGTTGCCGCAGATGAGGATAACCGCCTTTACCTGCTGAATCAGTGGCGGCAGGCAGCGGGGCAGCGCTTGGTGGAGTTGCCGGCCGGACTTCTCGATGTCGCGGACGAAGACCCACTGGAGGCCGCCAAGCGCGAGCTGGTCGAGGAAGCCGGGCTGGAGGCCGAGTCCTGGTCCCTGCTTACCGATATGTTCAGCTCGCCAGGCTTCGCAGAGGAAGCGGTTCGGATCTATCTGGCCAGGGGTCTCCGTGCCGTCGATAAGCCGGAAGCCCACGATGAGGAAGCGGACATGACTGCGGCGTGGATCGCGGTGGATGAGGCGGTGGCGATGGCGCTGCGCGGAGAGATCCTCAACGGCATCGCGCTATCCGGCATTTTGCTGGCGGCCGAGGTGCTGCTGCGGGGTGCGACGCCGCGCTCGGTCGCGGAGCCGTTCGACATTCGGCCGACGGCCCTGGCGAAACGCCGGACGGAGCAGCTCGGCGCCGGCGCGGATCTGAAACGTATCCGATGAGTTCGATCGATCCGCTTGTCGACGCCTTCGTCACCTACCTCGCGGTGGAAAAGGGGCTGTCGGCGAATACGCTCGCCAGTTATAAGCGTGACTTGGAGAAGTACCGCACCTATCTGCGGGAGATTGGGCGTACGCGATTGGAGCAGGTCACTGAGCAGGATGTGTCAGAGTTTCTGGCGTACCTCGCGCGGGGAGATAAGTCGGCGGGCAGGCCGGCGCTGGCCCCGACCTCGGTGACGCGGTCGCTGTCCGCGGTGCGGAGCTTCCACAAGTTTGCGGTGGGTGAGGGCGCGTTGGATGTGGATGTCGCCAAGCGGGTGGCGCCGCCGAAGCAGCCCTCGCGGTATCCGAAGGCACTCAGCATTGATGAGGTCACCCGGCTTATCGAGTCCATCCCCAACGACGACACCGCTGACGTGACGGATTTGCGCAACCGTGCGCTGGTGGAGTTTCTGTACTCGACAGGTGCGCGCGTTTCCGAGGTCACCGGCCTGGACATCGATGACGTGGACCGCGAAACCAACCTTGTGCTGCTGCGCGGCAAGGGCAGCAAAGAGCGCATCGTGCCGGTGGGATTGCCGGCTATGGCGGCGCTGGATGCGTGGCTGACACGCGGGCGGCCAAGCTGGGTGCGGGCGAACTCCGGGCCGGCGCTGTTTATTAACTCACTGGGCCGCAGGCTGTCTCGGCAGTCGGCGGGAAATACACTTGCGGAGCTGGGTGAGCGCGCCGGGCTGAGCGCGAAAATTTCCCCGCACACCCTGCGGCACAGTTTCGGCACACATCTCATCGAGGGCGGTGCCGATGTGCGTGTTGTCCAGGAGCTGCTTGGGCACGCCTCGGTGACGACGACTCAGATTTACACCATGATTACCGCGGAGAATATGCGACGAGTCTGGGCGGGGGCTCACCCACGGGCTGAATACTCGCGGTAATATGTGGCGGTAATATATCGCGCAGTAGAATTGATGAGAAATCTTCAAGGAAGAGGGATTGACTGTGGCTGAAGAAGGGTTGTTTGAGGCCGATCGAGTTGAACTCGGTCTCACCGGTCGTCCGGCACGTGAGCTGCCGGAACCCGCACCCCTGAACAGTCACGGCCCTGCAGTCATCCTGGCAATGTGTAACCAGAAGGGGGGCGTGGGTAAGACCACCTCGACCATTAACCTGGGTGCGGCGCTGGCGGAGTTCGGTCGTAAAGTCCTGCTCGTTGACTTGGACCCGCAAGGCGCACTATCCGCCGGTCTTGGTGTTCCCCATGAGGAACTCGACCTGACGGTTTACAACCTCATCGTCGACGACACCACCGATGTCCGCGACGCCATCCACCACACCAAGGTCTCCGGCCTGGACCTCGTTCCGGCCAACATCGACCTGTCGGCTGCGGAGATTCAGCTTGTCAACGAAGTCGGCCGCGAGCAGGCCCTCGGACGCGCGCTGCGCCCAGTGATGAATGACTACGACTTCATCATCATTGACTGCCAGCCGTCGCTGGGCCTGCTGACCGTCAATGCGCTGACCATCTCCGAGGGCGTCATCATCCCAATGGTGGCAGAGTACTTCTCCCTGCGCGGTCTGGCACTGCTCACCGACACGGTGGCCAAGGTCCGCGACCGCCTGAACTTCAACCTGGAAGTCTCCGGCATTCTGGTCACCATGTTCGACCGCAGGACCCGCCATGCCAAGGAAGTCATGGAACGCCTCATCGAGGTCTTCGGTGACAAAGTCTTCGACACGGTTATCACCCGAACCGTCCGCTTCCCGGAAACCTCCGTCGCCGGCGAGCCCATCACCACCTGGGCACCGAACACCCCAGCTGCGGCGCAGTACCGCAACCTGGCCCGCGAGGTCATCGAACGCAAAGGCCGCAAATAATAGGTGACTTCCCCGGATAGTTACACTCCCGAACCGTCGTCAAGCGAGGGCGTGCAGGAAGAGATCACCGGCTTCCGCGTCGCGCTCGCGAACTTCAACGGGCCCTTCGACCTGCTGCTCCAGCTGATCAGCAGCAAAAAGATGGACGTCACCGAAGTCGCGCTGGCGGCGGTCACCGACGAGTTCATCGCGTACACGCGCAGCCTCGACGCAGTCAGCGACCTCGACGAAATCACCGAATTCCTCGTCGTGGCAGCAACGCTGCTCGACCTCAAGACCGCACGGCTTCTGCCGCGTGGCGACGTCGACAGCGAAGAAGACCTCGAACTGCTAGAAGCGCGCGACCTGCTGTTCGCCCGACTGCTGCAGTACCAGGCGTATGGCAAGGTGGCCGACCAATTCGAGGAGTGGCAGAAGACCGCGCCGCGGCGCTATCCGCGAGCTGTGGGGCCGGACAAGCAGTTCGAGGAGCTGCTGCCGCCCGTGCGCTTGGGCATGACTCTCGGGGAGTTCGCCGAGTTTGCGGCCGTCGTGATGCGACCGAAGCCGCCCGAGGAAGTCGGTGTCGGGCACATCCACGGTGTGCCCGTGTCCGTGCCGGAGCAGGCGGGCAAGATTCTGGACTCGCTGCGGCTGGCAGGCGAGGGGACCTGGTTGACGTTTACGCAGCTGACCAGCGAATGCCGCGTGTCCATGGAAGTTGTCGGACGGTTCCTGGCGCTGCTGGAGCTCTACCGAGCCAAGGCGATCGGTGTGGAGCAGGAGGAGGCGCTGGAGGAAATCCACGTGGCCTGGACCGGGATGGACGTGGACCCGGCCGTCGTGGCGGCGGCGAACTGGGAGTAGGTGGCTGGGGCTGGCTGTTGGGACTTGGCTGTTGGGCGTGGGCTTGGTTGGGCTGGTGCTAACAGCTGATTAGCGCCCGGCCAATTAGCGCCCGGCGCGGGAGGTTGCGTAATCTGACGCGCATGAGCGAAACCAGTTCCGCACCATCCGAGCAGGCCGTGGAGCCCGCGTCTGCTTCTTCGGCTCAGTTGCCGCCCATTGACCCGTTGCGAGCAGGCGTTGAGTCGATTCTGCTGGTAGTCGATACGCCGGTGGCGGCGGAGGATATGGCGCGGGCGCTGGATGTTTCCGCAAGCGATGTCCGTGACGTGCTTCGCGAGATCGAGTACGAATACCGTGCACGTCGCAGCGGCATTGAGCTGCGTGAAACGGATGAGGGCTGGCGCTTCTACACAGCTCCCGCGCATGCCAGCGCGGTCGAGCGATTCTTGCTGGATGGCTCGCAGTCGAAGCTCTCACGTGCAGCTATGGAGACGCTGGCAGTAGTGGCTTACCGACAGCCAGCCACGCGTGCGCAGGTCTCCGGTGTGCGCGGTGTCAATGTTGATGGCGTGATGCGCACGCTGGTCGCGCGCGGTCTGATTGCGGAGTCCGGAGAGGACCCGGCAACCGGTGCGCATTTGTACGTTACGACGACGCTGTTCCTGGAGCTTTTGGGGATTGAGTCGCTGGACCAGCTGCCTGATTTGGCTCCGCTGCTGCCTGAGGTCGACTTGATCGACGAGCCGTTGGACTAGGTGGGGTTCTGGGGCGGTTGGACAGGGGGCCTAGCTGGGCCGCGGGGCTGCGGGGCTCGCTCCATCGGCTAACCCACTTCACGACACGGGTGTCACCTCATGCCACCTCCACAGCTGCCACGAGGTGACATGGGTGTCGTGAAGTCGCATTTCGGGCGGGGTTTGCTGCTCGCCTCAGCTCACTGCGAGCCTTTGCACCCCCACCGCACCCACCACACCCACCACACGCACACCGCACACCACACCCACCACACGCACTGTGGATAACTCCCGAAAACTGCAAACTATCCACAGTCGACGCCAAATCGATGCCTCCTGAGTCTCCGTGTGAGCCCAAAAATGAGAACGTAGCACTCGCAAGCACTCACAAACACGCAAGCACTCGCAAACACGCAAACACTCACCAACACTCACATCACCACCCACCAGCCAGCAGTTGCCTGGACCTCAGGAGCGCAATCCGATGCCGCAGTGGATCTTCGACGCCGACGACATCATCCGTACCGGCCAGCAGCGCGAATGTGCCCGCCCCAGCACATTCGCAATTTCCCGAATCGGCCAGCACTCCGACCGAGATCTCCGCCAGCGAGCCAAAAGCGGCAGCCTCCTGTGGCTCGCACACGGCGCGTACGTGCCAGTCGACAGGTGGCTCGCCCTAAACAGCACCGAACGCTACGTCCTGGAAATCAAAGCGCTGATCCATCGCGGCACCACCACCGTAGTCACCCGCGATGCCGCCGCTGCTCTCCACGGTTTACCTCTACTCACGCACAACACTCCGATCGCGGTAGCCAACTCCGGCCGCAAGCGCGGGCAATCGCGAAGCACACCGAATGGCCCGTACCAGCCGCACAAACGCCTCATCCGCGTCTCCGGCCGGATTCTCCCCGAGGACATCGTAGAAGTCGATGGTCGCCTCGTCACCGATGTCCCAAAGTCCGTCATCGACGTCTGCCGTTCGCGCACCCCGCACAATGCACTAGTGCTTGCCGACGCCGCCCTCCAGCGCCACACCGACACCGAGGAACTGTTGGCTACGTTGGCTGCATATCCGCGTGCTCCGGGAAATGCACAGGCCAGGAGGTTGTTGAGGCAAGCGACAGCGTCGTCGGAAAGCATTGGGGAATCGCTCACTAAAGAAGCAATCGTCCAGGCGGGGCTAGCTTCTGTCAACGATTCTCGGGCTCCGTTGCTCCAGCAGGTTTCCTTTCGGGATGATCGTGGCTTCATCGCACGCGTAGACTTCTACCTGCCCGAACTTGGGCTGGTCGTCGAGTTTGATGGCCGTATGAAATACACCGACGGCGGGGTCGCGGACACGCAGGTGGCAATCGCAAAGGAGTTGGAGCGCGAAAAGCGCCTGAAGAACCTCGGACTGAATGTCATCCGAATCGTCTGGTCACAGCTTTTCGACGGCACCGCCGTAGCCACCTTGCGGCAAGCGGCCACGGAAATCCGACGTCACCTGGCAAATGGTGGCAGTTGCTATCGCGGTAACTACGCCTTCGCGCGGCCGCCCATCACAATCACAGGTAAGGCGGCCGAGCTGGCTATGCGTCGCCGACGAGTGTGGAGCCAGGCGGGGCGGCTGTACTAGGCGGCGCTTTCGCTATCGCTGCCTTGCCCAAACTCCACCCCAAAACTCCACTTCACGACACAGGTGTCACCTCATGCCACCTCCACAGCTGCCACGAGGTGACATGGGTGTCGTAAAGTCGCTGAGACTGTCTGTAATCCTTGCGAGAAGCTCCACCGCCAACCCCGAACGGCGTTCAAGTCCGGTGCTGTACAGGTATTATGCTGAGTATCATGACAGCCTCGGAAACCGCCCAGCCGCACACCCCGCAGCACTCCCAGCCGCCCGCCCCGCAGCACACCCAGCCGCACACTCAACCACATACCCAGCCAACCATCGCCAACCTCGCCGAATTCGACGCCGACCACATCTGGCACCCATACGGCCCCATCCCGTCGCCGGTCGCGCCCGAGCTGGTCGAGTCCGCCGAGGGCGTGAACCTCCACCTCGCCGACGGCCGCACCCTCATCGACGGCATGAGCAGCTGGTGGGCCGCTTGCCACGGCCACTCGCACCCGAAGCTGGTCGCAGCCGCGAAGAAGCAGGCCACCACGATGTCGCATGTCATGTTCGGCGGACTCACGCACCGTCCGGCCATTGAGCTGGCGGAGAAGCTCCTAAAGCTCGCAGGCCCCGGCTTCGATGCCATTTTTTACTCGGACTCGGGTTCGGTCTCTGTCGAGGTGGCGATCAAAATGGCGTTGCAGTATCAGCAGGCCAAAGGCCATCCCGAGCGCACCCGCCTGGCCACTTGGCGTGGCGGCTATCACGGCGACACTCGCGCGCCCATGACCGTCTGCGACCCCGAGGGCGGCATGCATTCGCTGTGGACGGGGCAGTGGACTCCGCAGGTCTTCGCCGACAAACCGCCCGCCCGCGGCGCAACCGAGGAGGAACGCGCACGCTATCTCTCGCACTTCGATTCGCTTATCGACGACTCCGTCGCCAGCATCATCATTGAACCGGTAGTCCAAGGAGCAGGTGGCATGCGGTTCCATGACCACGAGCTGCTTGTGGGGCTCCGGAAGCTGTGTGACAAGCACGGCATTCTCCTTATTGCGGATGAGATCGCCACCGGCTTCGGCCGAGCTGGCGACCTGTTCACGACGCAGGCGGCCGGGATTGTGCCGGATATTATGTGTGTCGGCAAGGCGCTGACCGGCGGCTTTATGAGCTTCGCAGCCACCCTCACCACCGCCGACGTGGCTCGCACCATTTCCAGTGGTGCAGGCGGAGGTATCATGCACGGCCCGACTTTTATGGGCAACCCGTTGGCCTGTGCGGTGGCGTGTGCGCAGCTCGACCTGATTGCAGAAGGGCAGTGGCGTGAGGATGTCCCGCGCATCGAGTCCCGGCTCCGCGAACAGCTCCAGCCCCTAGCCAACAGCGATGCCGTGGCCGACGTGCGTGCCCTCGGCGCAATCGGGGTCGTGGAGATGCAGCGCCCCGTGGACATGGGCCTGGCCACTGCAGCGGCTGTCGATGCCGGGGTGTGGCTGCGGCCATTCGGCAAGTTGGTGTACACCATGCCGCCGTATATCAGCACCAATGACGAGGTCGACCGTATCTGCGAGGCCATCGCCGCCATCGTCGCCGCGGAGGAAAAACGCAAGTAGCGCAACCAAAAAGGAGTACCAACCACCATGAGCATCGTCCTTGTTACAGGCACCGGTACCGATATTGGAAAGACCATCGGTACGGCAGCCCTGGCGGCGGCACTTCGCGAGGAGGGTAAGGAGGTGCACGTCGTCAAGCCAATTCAGACCGGTTTCCCGGGCCCTGACGGCGGTGATTTGGACACTGTCGCGGAGCTGACGGGGATCGACAACCTGCATGGTTTCGAGCGTTACCCCGAGCCGATGGCGCCGGTGGCGGCGGCTCAGCGCGCGGGCATGCGCCTGCCGGAGGCTACGGAAATCGCGGAGAAAATCAAGCTTATCGACGGGCCGAACCGCGTTGTCCTCGTGGAGGGCGCGGGCGGCTTGCTGGTGCGACTCGGCGAGGACTGGGCGCTGCCGGAGCTGGCGGTGTTGCTGCCGGGTAGTCAGATGGTGGTCGTGACGCGGTTGGACCTGGGTTGCCTGAACGAGGCGGAGCTCACCGTCGAGGTGGCGCGGGGCCGTGGGGTTAATGTCACGGCGCTGGTGGGCGGTTCGTTGCCGGCGGAGGTCGACCCGATCATTGAGACGAACCTGGAGGAACTGCCGCGCATCACCGGGGTGCCGCTGCTGGGGTCGGTGCAGGCGGGAGCGGGCGCGCTGGACCGGCAGGAGTTTGTGGCGAAAGCTACGCAGTGGCTGCCGGGCGTGCGAGAGTGGGCCGCAGCGCTGTAAAAGACGTTGTAGGTGGAGGCCGCGCGGGACGTCGTTAAGCTGGCGCTTTACTAGAAACGTGCTAAGGTGGCTAGACGACAAGGCGCGAGGCTTTCTCTGTAATTCTCTTTATTAACCTGCTTCCACCGGCCATTTTGGGCCCACGGGGGAGAGAACAGCGTCGCCTGGCGCTGACGTTCTAACAAACAGAACATTCTCCAACGCTTGAAAAGGATGTAGGTCAAGTGGCTAAACCCGCTCGCCGAGAAGGCACACCGGCACACAAGAACCGTAAGAATCAATCCAACCGCGGCTCCACTAACGCCCAGCGCAACCGCAGCCGTCGCGACAGCGGCGCGAAGATGGAGACCTCCAACGTCCACGCGAAGGACATCTACGTATCCAACGCTCGCCCGGCGCGCCACCAGCATGTGGACGACAACCGCCGCGGCTCGGGCAAGCGCGTGCACAGCGAAGCAGGCGAGGGCGTGCGCCTGCAGAAGGTATTGGCACAGGCAGGCGTGGCGTCGCGTCGTATGGCGGAAAAGCTTATCGACGAAGGCCGCGTCGAGGTCGACGGCAAGATTGTGACGCGGCAGGGCGTGCGGGTGGACCCGAACACGTCTGTGATTCGCGTTGATGGTTCCCGCGTCATCGTCAATGAGGACATGCAGTACTTCGTCCTGAACAAGCCGCGTGGTGTGCAGTCGACCATGCACGATGACATGGGCCGCCCGTGTGTGGGCGACATCATCGGTGAGAAGATCAGCGCTGGTCAGCGACTCTTCCACGTGGGTCGCCTGGATGCGCCCACCGAGGGCCTGCTGCTGCTCACCAACGATGGTGAGCTGGCCAACCGCCTGATGCACCCGAGCTACGAGGTCACCAAGACCTACATGGCCACCGTTGTCGGCGAGGTCGATGCCAAGGTCATGCGTGAGCTGGAAAAGGGCATTGAGCTTGATGACGGCATCGCTAAGGCGGACATGGCGCAGATCATCGATGTCTGGCAGGGCCGCTCCATCGTCCGCATCGAGCTGCACGAGGGCCGCAAGCACATCGTCCGCCGGATGCTCAAGACTGCGGGCTTCCCGGTCGAGCGCCTGGTGCGCACTAAGATTCACACTGTCCAGCTGGGCGAGCAGACCCCGGGCGCTCTCCGCGCACTCAACCGGGCTGAGCTGACCTCCCTCTACAACGCGGTGGGGCTGTAAATGGCACTAGTGAAAAAGAACGAAGAGAACCAAGGAGCTGAAGGAGCCCACATGAGCGAGCAGAACACTGACGACATGCTGTTGGTTGCCATCGATGGCCCCTCCGGCACTGGCAAGTCGACTGTCTCTCGGATGGTCGCAACCGAACTGGGCGCAAAGTACCTGGACACCGGCGCAATGTACCGCGTGGCCACCCTGTGGGTGCTGCGCCAGGGCATTGACCCGACCGACGAGGAAGCCGTGGCCAAGGCGACGGCCGCCCTGCCACTGGAAGTCTCCGATGACCCGAACTCCACCGCTGTCCTCCTCGACGGCGAAGATGTTTCCGGCGAGATTCGCGGCCCGGAGGTCACCCGCACCGTGTCGGCTGTCTCCGCGATTCCGGCCGTGCGCACCAACCTGGTTGCGCTCCAGCGCTCGCTGGCCGCATCGGCGGTGCGCTGTGTGGTGGAAGGCCGCGACATCGGCACGGTTGTGCTTCCGGACGTTCCGGCGAAAATCTTCATGACCGCCTCCGCCGAGGTTCGCGCCCGCCGCCGCTACGACCAGGACATCGCCGCTGGTCGTGAGGCTGACTTCGACACCGTGCTTGCCGACGTCATCCGCCGCGACGAACTCGACAGCAACCGTGCGACCTCGCCGCTGAAGCCAGCCGAGGATGCGTTCATTTTAGACACCTCCGAGATGGACATCGAAGAGGTCGTGGAAAACGTCCTCGATGTTGTTGAGGCCGGATACCCGGGGTCCACCATGGACTGGGACGATGTCGACAACGAAGAGTTCGAGGGCTCTTACGAGGACTCCGAGGACGCGGTCGAGGACACCGCCGGGCACCTGGTCGCAAACGTGGAGAGCGAACACGCGCCGGGCACCGCAGGGAGCCACACCAGCGCAGACGAGTTCATCGACCGCACGATCGCTGACCACGAGACAATCATCTCCGAAGCCATCGAGCGCGCCGAAACCGGCCAGATCGACGACGATGCCGACTGGGAAGAGCTGGAAAACGCCTTCGCAGCGCTTGGCGTGAGCGACGAGGAGGAAGAAGCTCTTCCGACCGTGGCCATTGTGGGACGACCGAATGTTGGTAAGTCCACCATGGTTAACAGGTTCATTGGCCGTCGTGAAGCAGTTGTCGAAGACTTCCCGGGCGTGACCCGCGACCGCATCTCCTACCTGGGTGAATGGGGCGGTCGTCGCTTCTGGGTGCAGGACACCGGCGGCTGGGACCCGGACGCCAAGGGTATGCATGCGGCGATTGCTCGTCAGGCGGAGACCGCCATGGAGACCGCCGATGTGATTGTCATGGTCGTTGATACCACCGTCGGCATCACCGCCACGGAAGAGGTCATGGCCCGCCGCCTGCAGCGCGCGGAGCAGCCGGTTATTCTCGCCGCCAACAAGTTTGAGTCGGATTCGCAGCTTGGCGACGTCGCGGAGTTCTGGGCCCTCGGGCTCGGCGAGCCGCACCCGACCTCGGCCCTCCACGGTCGTGGCAATGCCGACGTGATGGACGAAGTGGTGTCCTCCTTCCCGGAGGTGCCGCGTGCGAAGTCGCTGCCGACCGGGCCGCGTCGCGTGGCATTGGTGGGCAAGCCGAACGTGGGCAAGTCCTCGCTGCTGAACAAGCTCTCCGGTGAAGATCGCGCAGTGGTCAGCGACGTGGCCGGTACCACGGTTGACCCGGTGGACTCGCTGGTGCAGATGGACGAGGCGCTCTGGCGTTTTGTGGATACCGCTGGTATCCGCAAGAAGACCAAGACCGCCAAGGGCCACGAGTTCTACGCTTCGCTGCGTACTCGTTCGACGATTGACAACGCCGAGGTCGTAATCTTCCTGGTCGATGCCTCTGAGCAGATTACCGAGCAGGACCAGCGCGTGCTGCGCATGATTCTCGACTCCGGTCGGGCACTTGTGGTCGCCTACAACAAGTGGGACCTCATGGATGAGGACCGTCGCGATTTGCTCGAGCGCGAAATTGAAGAGCAGCTCGCACACGTGCCGTGGGCTCGTCGGGTGAACATCTCCGCCAAGACTGGTCGCGCTGTGCAGAAGCTGGAGCCGGCCATGCTGGAGGCCGTGGAGTCGTGGGATAAGCGTATCTCCACTGGTCGCCTGAACACATGGTTGCGTGCGATTATGCAGCAGAACCCGCCACCGCTGCGTGGTGGCCGCCAGCCGCGCGTGTTGTTTGCCACCCAGGCATCCTCGCGCCCGCCGGTGATTGTGCTGTTCACTACCGGCTTCCTGGAGCACGGCTACCGTCGCTTCCTGGAGCGGAAGCTGCGTGAAGAATTCGGTTTCGAGGGCTCACCGGTGCGCATCGCGGTGCGTGTCCGCGAGAAGAAGAAGCGCCGCTAGGACCTGCTAGGAAGCACCGTCAGGTAGTTCCGTTCAGGCCTGCTAGTCGCTCGAATTGAGCTGAGAAAAGCCCAAAATGTGATTTAGGCAATTGCATTTTGGGCTTTTCTTTGGCATTTTAGAGTTTCAGTAAATTAGCGATAAGGAGAACTGACAATGGTCAGGCGCGGCAACAACCGTGACGGCTCTCAGCACGATGGCCGAGACAACAGCTACGGACGCGATTCCTCAAGCTCATACGGCGATGACTCCGCGACTCGCTACATTCCGCGGGACGAGGGATACCGCGGATACAACCCGGATGCCGACTTCGCGGGCGAGCAGCCGACCGAATACTTCGGCGGCGACTCCTCTGAGACACAATTCCTGCAGCGTGGCGATGAAACACGTTTTGAGAACTCGCGAGGTACCGGTGCCGGACCGCAAGGCGGTGGCGCAGGCGGTGGCGCGCAGGGGAGCGGCCAGTACTGGGCTCCGCTTTCTGAAGAAGAACGCGGCTATGGTCAGGCGGGCCAGCAGGCAGGCGCAACCCAGCAGTACGCCGCAGGTGGCGCAGGCGGTTACGGTGACATGAACAACGGCAACAACCGCGGTAATAACCGTGGCAACAGTGGCAATGATGACTCCAAGAAGGGCTGGGGCAAGCCTGTCGCCATCGTGGCCATCGCCGCGATGGTAGCCGTAGTCGCGCTGGTAGCCCTGGTCTTGTCCTTTACTTCCGGAACCGAAGACAAAAACGACAATACGGCGGAGCCGACGCAGGAGACGTCGTCAAGCCCGACCCCGACGACAACCTCGCCGGAAGAAACCACGACAAGTCCCACCGATCGCTTGGACCCGTCGGGCACGATTAACGACACCCGTGAGCGCCTCGAGCAGGAGCTCGACCAACTTCGCGAGTCGCCGCCAGCTATCCCTGGCCCCGGTGAGCGCAGCAGCGGTTGGGGCACCATCCCGCAGGGCGTGGTGGGCAAGAGCCCGGCATCGGTCGAGGTGGAATTGCGTACCAACGGCTACCAGAACGTGACTGTCGTCGACGCCGAGGGCAATCCGACCAACTCGGTGGCCGCGATTATGGGCAAGGTCGCCTCGATTGATCCGCCGGAGGGACAGATGGCGGAGACATCCACTCCAGTGACCATCTACCTGCAGTAATGCGGTGGTCAGGGAGGGTGGCAGGGGCGATTTTCGCCTTCAAACTCCAATGATGTAACCTATAGCTCGTTGCACTTTCGTGCACGCGGGCTGTAGCGCAGTTTGGTAGCGCACCTCACTGGGGGTGAGGGGGTCGTCGGTTCAAATCCGGTCAGCCCGACAAAATAACCGCCGTCTTCTGGAAGATTCCGGGAGGCGGCGGTTTTGTTTACGGCTATTGCTGAAGGCTTTTGTTTGCCGTCTAGCGCGCGATGCTACTAGCGCACGACAATACCGTCGGAGTCAGCGTAGAGCGTCTCGCCCGGAACGAAGTCAATGCCGCCGAAGGAGACAACGACGTCGCGCTCGCCCTCGCCGGTCTTGGTGGACTTGCGCGGGTTGGTGCCAAGCGCCTTGCAGCCGAAGTCCATCTCGCCAATCAGCTTGGAGTCACGGATCGCGCCGTTGACGACCACACCAGCCCAGCCATTGTCCTTGCCGAGCCCCGCAATAACGTCACCGACCAGTGCCGTGTGAACAGAAGCGTCACCGTCGATGACAAGCACGCCACCCTCCGACGGTTCGGAGAGGACCTTCTTCAGCAGCGCGTTGTCCTGGAAGCACTTGACCGTGGAGATCTTGCCGCAGAACTCCACGCGACCGCCGAGGTTACGCATCTGAGTATCGCAGGAACGCACGTCCGGGCCGATCTCGTCAACCAGGTCAGCGGTGGGGATGAATTCGATTGCCATAGGGGATTCAAGTCCTTCCGAAAATTCTCGCATCAAGTGTTAAACCCATTGTTTCAAACTCAAGATGTGACTAAAGACATATGGTGCAAATTCGCTGGCGGCGATTGACACTCCGAAGGCCGGCCCAGATTGATTACTCTGGTGAGTCAGAACGCGCCGACAACCACACGCGCGCAGGAAGGGTAGAAGATGGCTGGGTTTAATTGGTTTTGGAAGGCTCTTAGCGGCAAGCAGGGGCGCAACCAAAAACGCAGCGTAGGGCTGGTGGCACACGCCGCTGAGCTCGAGCCGCAGGTACAGGCGCTTTCCGACGCCGACCTCGCCGACTTCACCCGCCAACACGCCACCGACGCACCGGAGCTTTTAGCCGCGCTCCGCGAAGTCTCCCAGCGCACCCTGTCCATGCGCCCCTTCGATGTGCAGCTGCAAGGCGCACTGGCGCTCATGGAGGGAGACGTCGTCCAGATGGCCACCGGTGAGGGCAAGACTCTCTCCGGCGCCCTGGCTGCAGCCGGGTTCGCGCTGCGTGGCCACCGCGTGCATTCTGTGACCGTCAACGACTACCTCGCAGGCCGCGACGCGCAGTGGATGCAACCGCTGTTCGGGTTCCTAGGGCTCTCGGTGGCGGCTATTTCGCCGCAGGAGGGACCGGGGGAGCGTCGTAAAGCATATGCGGCAGACATCGTCTACGCCGCCGTCAACGAACTCGGCTTCGACGTTCTGCGCGACCGCTGCGCGCCGGCCATCGAAGACCGCGTGCAGTCGCCCGCTGATGTCGTGATCATCGACGAAGCCGACTCCGTGTTGGTCGATGAAGCGCTGGTCCCGCTCGTGCTTGCCGGCAATGAGCCGGGCACAGCACCGACCGGACAGATCACCGACGTGGTGCGCCGCCTGCAGCTCGGCGACGACTACACCGTCGACGAAGGTCGTCGCAACGTCTTCCTCACCGACACCGGCGCCGCACGCGTCGAACGCCTGCTTGGCATCGGCTCGCTGTACGACGCCGAACATGTCGGCACCACCCTAGTTCAGGTCAACGTTGCACTGCACGCCCACGAGTTGCTGCAGCGCGATGTCGACTACATCGTGCGCGACGGCAAGGTACAGCTCATCGACGCCTCGAAGGGACGCGTGGCGGAACTGCAGCGCTGGCCGGACGGTCTGCAAGCAGCGGTAGAGGCCAAGGAGGGGCTGCAGGTCTCGGAGGGCGGCCGAATCCTCGACTCCATGACCATCCAGCAGCTCGTCGGCCGCTACGACATCACCTGCGGCATGACCGGCACCGCCACCTCCGCGGGCGACCAGTTCCGCGAGTTCTACGGACTTCACGTCTCCGTCATCGAACCCAACGTCCCATGCATTCGTGACGACGAGCCCGACCGCATCTACGCCACCACCGACGACGCGTTCGCCGCGCTTGTCGACGAGGTCGTGGAACTCAACGGCACTGGTCGACCAATACTCGTAGGCACCCGTGACGTGGCGGAATCGGAACGCCTGGCCGATGCACTGGTTCTGCGTGGTATCGAATCCTCGGTGCTGAACGCGAAAAATGACGAGCTGGAGGCCCAGGTCATCGCCAATGCTGGCGATATTGGCCGCGTGACGGTGTCCACCCAGATGGCCGGACGAGGAACCGACATCCGCCTCGGTGGGGCAGATGAATCCAACCGAGATGCGGTGGTCGAACGCGGTGGACTATGCGTTATTGGCCTGGGCAAGCACCGCACTGACCGACTGGACAATCAGCTGCGTGGCCGCGCCGGGCGCCAGGGCGATCCGGGCTCGTCGGTGTTCTTTGTCTCCCTGGATGATCCGGTGATTTCCGAGGGCGCTGCTGGCGAGACGCTGAGCGTGCTGCCCGAGGATGATGGCCGTGTCCGGGATAAGAGGGCATACCAGTTCATCGACCGCGCACAGCGAGTGACAGAGGCGACCATGCTGTCGATTCATGCGACGACGTGGAAGTACAACAAGCTCATCGGTGACCAGCGCGAGATTCTGGATGAGCGCCGGGAGAAACTGCTGACTACTAATGCAGCCTGGGAAGAACTGTCCAAGTTGGCATCGGCGCGGGCCAAGGAAGTCGAATCCGTAGTCGGGCGCGATGTCGCCGAGGATGCTGCCCGGGAAATCATGCTGAGCCACCTGGATCGCGGATGGTCAGACCACCTGGCGGATCTGGATGACCTGCGGGAGTCGATTCACCTGCGCGCGCTGGCTAAGGAAAGCCCCATTGATGAGTTCCACCGCGCCGCCATCGGCGCCTTTAAGAGCCTGGTGAACAATGCCGTTACCGAGTCGGTGCAGACCTTCCAAGAGGTCGAAATCGACAGCGAAGGCGCACATCTAGAGGACACGGGTCTTGCTCGCCCGAGCTCGACGTGGACGTACATGGTCAACGACAACCCATTGAGCAATGGTGGCGGCTCGGTCGTCGGCTCGATTGCCGCGATGTTTAGGTAAGCCGTAACCACAAGTTTGGTAACAATTTGAAAATATTTCTCAGGTGACCGGCCTAGGTACACCCACAGAGAAAGCTCTCAGATGTCGGTATTTACGCATATCAATCATGTTGTACATACCCTGCTGGTGAGCTGCGTCACAACATGGTTGGGATTAGATAACAACACGAAAGCGGTTGGGGCGCTATTATCTAAAAAGTAACGAGTAAATCGCCCAAGGTTATCCCGGAGGGAAAGATATGACTAGCAATAGCGGCCAGCCAGAGGCATCGGTCGAGACCACCTCGGTCTTCCGTGCAGATTTGCTGAAGGAAATGGAGTCCGGCTCTAACACGGACTCCACGGTCTCCGGTGTTGAAGGACTTCCGGCGGGCTCGGCACTCTTGGTTGTCAAGCGGGGGCCAAACGCAGGTTCGCGTTTCCTGCTCGATCAGGCAGTCACCACCGCTGGTCGTCACCCGGACAGCGACATCTTCCTCGATGATGTGACTGTTTCCCGTCGTCACGCAGAGTTCCGCAAGAACGGTGACTCCTACGAGGTCGTCGACGTGGGATCGCTGAACGGTACCTACGTTAACCGCGAGCCGAAGAACTCCGCGGTTCTGGCTAATGGTGACGAGGTTCAGGTCGGTAAGTTCCGCCTCGTCTTCCTGATCGGTAACTAATTCGACATCGGTTAATGTCGACGCCTGTCGGCATTAACCCCTTATTTTTGTAAAGGCTCGGAAAAGACCAGTGGCAGCAGTACGCAAATCAGCAGTTTCGCAGCCGACTTCGTCGGAAAGCACTGCGAAGCAAGCACGCTCGGTGGGCAAGAAGAAGACCATCGGTGCTGTGCTGAAGGAAGTCAAGGTTGAGTTCCCTGATGTAACGCTGTCCAAAATTCGTTTTCTCGAGTCGGAGGGGCTGCTGTGCCCGTCGCGTAGCTCCTCGGGTTATCGTCGCTACAGCCAGGCGGACATTGACCGCCTGCGCTACATTCTCACCGTTCAGCGCGATAACTACTTGCCGCTGAAGGTTATTAAAGAGCAGCTCGACGAAATTGATGCGGGCAACGCTGGCGGCGACGGGCTGGCATCGGTCACTCCACTGGTGACGGCGGATCAGTTCCGCGAAGCCGCAGTGGTTTCGCTGACGCAGGCGGAGCTGGCAGAGCGCACCGGCGCTAGCGAGAAGTTCATCACCGAACTGGTTCGAGTGGGCCTGATTACTCCGGACACGCTGAACATGTTCGATGGCGATGACCTGCTCATCACTGAGACGGCGGTCAAGCTGGCTGAGTTTGGCCTGGATGCCCGCCACCTCAAAACTGTGCGTACCGCTGCGGCCCGTGAGGCAGATTTGGTGTCGCTCGCTGCTAGTCCGCTGAGTAAGTCGCGTGCAGCTAGCGGCAAGCAGAAGGCTGTGGAGATGGGCCGTGAGATGACTGCGCTGATGGTCACGCTGCACGGCACTTTGGTCAAGCGCCAGGTCAACAAGGACCTGGGGAAGTAGTCGGTAGTCCCGCGTAAATAGCGGCTCGCTACAATTATCGCTGTTATGGACGAAAAACTCGTAGAAGTCAAGTTTCTAGACTGGATGGCGCATCCTCCTGAGGACGATCCAGTGCTGCTCCTGCATGCCGAAGAGACCAATCGGATTATCCCGATTTGGATTGATTTGGCGACGGCGACGGAGTACTCCGCCCGTGAGACCGGCGCTACGCAGCGTCGCCCGGGCATGCATGAGGTCTTCGTCGATACGCTGGACATGGTGGGGCAGAGCGCCCTGCGCGGCCAGATTACGGGCGTGCATGAGGGCGTTTTCATCGCCAACCTGGTGCTCGAAGGTGGCGCAGAGATTGATATGCGCCCGTCCGACCTCATCCTTATCGCTAGGGAACTTGAGGTCCCGCTGTATGTTGCGCGCGAGGTGCTCGACGCCACGTCGGTAGCGGCGCGTCTCGTCGCAACCAATGGCGGTTCGCTTGCCGACGAGTCGGAGACCGACTCCGTCGAGGCATCGGTGTCGGAGTTTGCGGAATTCCTCGACAGCATTGATGCTGACTACTTCGCCGAGCCGCATGGTGATGCGGAGGACAAGAAGTCTGATGGTGAAGCCGACGGTGGCGCCGATTCAGCTTCCGATGGCGACCGTTAAACGTGTGACTGGAGTGAATAACTGGCTACTTTTGGGGTAGTTGTGACGCTTATTTCCTCCGGCGTGTCGCTGAATGACCCCATAAAAGGGGTAACTTTTCGGAAGTTATAGTTTCATCCCGTCCTGCGGTTTTGCTCCCGGGTTGTGCTTGAGCTGGGGAAACTGCGGCTCCAAACTCTAAACCTTAACTTTAGGTTTAGAGATTCGGCGTGTCGTCCTGTGATGTATTGACAGCCGATTAACCTTGGCGAAAGATAAATAACGGCAGTGAAACTACCTCGGGAGAATTTATATGGTCGACGACAACAGCGGTTCGCTCTTTGGCGACAATGAGCTCCGTGCGTCGGACTCGCAAGAGCCGCGCGCGGTCCAGGAATCCCTGTTCGACATGGGGCCGGACGAGCAGGTTGGCTACCGCGTTCCCATCGCGTGTCAGGTAGCGGGCATTTCTTACCGCCAGCTGGACTACTGGGCACGCACCAAGCTGGTGGAGCCTTCTATCCGTACCGCCAAGGGCTCGGGTACCCAGCGTCTGTACTCCTTCCGCGACATCCTCGTTTTGAAGATTGTTCGCGGTCTGCTGGACACCGGTATTTCCCTGCAGAACATCCGTCTGGCTGTCGACCGCCTGCGCGATCTCGGCGTCGATGACCTGGCTACCATCACGCTGGTTTCCGACGGTCGCACCGTCTACCAGTGTCGCTCCAATGAAGAGGTCATCGACCTGCTCAACGGTGGCCAGGGAGTGTTCGGCATTGCTGTCCCGGGCATTATGAAGGAACTGACTGGCACCATCGCCTCCTTCCCGTCCGAGCGTATTGACGGTACTCAGGAGAACCCAGGCACTGGCATCGACGAGCTGGCTGAGCGTCGTCGCCGTCGCATCTCCTAACCGCCAACAGATACGGTAACCGCCAACGATACGGCTGGACAGCGGCGTCGCTGCTATGGCCTCCGTTCAAATAGCCGAAACAAACTAAACGAAAACCGCCTTCCACAACTGGTTCCGTTCCTCCTCTCCCGAGGTTGGACCAGATGGAGGCGGTTTTTTGCTACTTACTCCGTACCGATAGCCGCAGCCAACTGAGAGGCCAGGCCATCGCCGTAGTCGGCCGCAATGCGCAGAGAGCCAGTGGTCATATTTGCCACCTCCTGCAGCTCGGGGCTGGAGCTGTCGCCGTCGGGAAGCACGATGACCTCAATCGTTACCGGGCGGTCTGGGCTAATGAGTTCCTTGATCCTCTCGACGGACTCGGCGGCATCGGCGCCCGAGGCATCGCGCCCCGAGGTGAGCACGACGAGACGGTTGGGCTTGTCCGGGGAGTAGGTGTCGCGGGCGGACTGGTAGGCATCGATAAGCGCTGGCCAGAACTGTGCCTCACCACCAGCCGGAAGTTCGGCCAGCGACCCCTTTACGGCGTCCGCGCCGTTGTTGGCCTCGTCATCGGGCGCGGGAAGTTCCGCGAGGCGGTTCACCTCAGGTGCGAATGTCCACAGGCCGTAGCGGCCACCAGGTGCCGCATCGATAGCGCCGGAAAGTGCCGCAGACAGCGCCCCAACATCGACGCCCTCGGAGGTGTCAGCGAGCAGGAGCGCCGAACCCACCGCAGTTGCGGGCTGTTGCGCGTCCGGCTGCTCCAGTGCTGGCGGCAGCGCAAAAGAATCCGTCTGAATCTGCGAGAGCACTCCAAAGTTCTCTGCTACTTCAGGGCTGAAAGTGCTCTCAGCAGCTTCGCCGTCGGCCCCATGATCTGCTGCGAAGTTCCGGAAGTCCTCAGCTGCGCGAGCCGTGTTCTCGTCGATCTTGCCGCCGGAGCCAAAGGTGACAACTGGCGCGTGCAACTGGGGTGCATCCGCAGGGGAGACCAGCTTCAGCCCCTCGCCGGCCATCTGCAGCATGGGCTGGGTCGCGGCCACACCGTCGAAATCAGCGACGTTCTGGCTGAGCATGGTCAGCAGAGTATTGGAGGTGTAGACCTCACCCAAGCCCGCGCGTTCGCGAGCGACGTCCGGGCCACCGCCAAGTCGAGCACTAATCACGGCCGACAGTGCCGCATCGGAGCCACCTGGGGCGGCCACGCGCAATCCTGCAAGCTCTTCCCAGGTGGCGTTGTTCAGCTGGTCAGCACGATTGGTTGTGAAGGCCACGCCGCTGGCAATCGGCGGCAACCACGTCTTGGGGTTGTTGACCTTGACCTTGTCCGAGTCCTTCGCCTGGTCCACGAAAGAGATATCGGCGGGAATCCAGACGCCCGGAGTCAAAATTCCTGTACCAGCTTCATCCGCAGCGGGGTCCTCCGGAGCTCCCTCACCAGCTTCAGCACCGCCAGCCTCAGTCAGGGCGTTCACAACCTCCTGCGAGCCCGCCACCGTAATCTGTGGCCGCACACAGAAGTCCCTCACCACGGGATTCGACTCGCCATAGTCCTGCACGAGTTTCTGTGCCGAGCCCACCGCAGCAGGATCAGCGGTCACCACCAGCGTCAGGTCACCCTTCGTGCACCGTGCACGGTCAGCATCAATTGACGAATCGTTGCTCTTGCGCAGATTAACCCAGGCAAAAACCGCAGCCACCAGAACAATGACGACCAAGACGGCAATAAAAGGCCCCTTAGCCACTCGATAGTTGTTCTCACCCGAGGCGTGTCGTCCCATGTCGTTCTAGCCCTTTCTATGCTGAGTGTGCTCGGCACTGTCGACTCGCAGCAGACCTCGTCGTAAAGCACAAACGCGCACGTCACTCCTGCCAACTTTACTGCGTGGACAAGGCGACATCTACCACTTCGAGAAGACGGCCGCGCAGAACATCGGCACGCGCACTGAGCTCACGCTGGCGACGGACGTACTCGGCCTTGCCTTCGGGCGTTTCGATGCGAATGGGCGCAAAACCCCAATCCCGCAGATCGTAGGGAGCGGCGCGCATATCCAACTCACGGGCACTGCACGCGAGCTCGAAAGTATCCAGCCACAGGTCGCCGGGGACCGCCTCGCCGAGCTTGGTCGCCCATTTATACAAGTCCATGTTGGCGTGCAGACAACCCATCTGCTCACAGTGCGGCTGCGTCTCGCGCGTCGGTGCAAACTCGTTGAGCGGCACGGCGTCGGGCGTGAAGAAACGGAAGGCATCGAAGTGCGTACATCGAACCGTGTGGGCCTCGACGACCTCGTCCGTGCCTGCCTGACCCAGCCGCAGTGGCTCCGGATGACGATGCTCGGGCTGGCGATACACCATCGCCCATTCATGCAGGCCAAAGCAGTCAAAGTGCGCCGGATTCGCGCGTGTCGAACGCAACAGATTGCCGATGTACGCCACCGTCTTACCTCGCTTATCGACGTACGCCGAAACATCCATACGCGCCGTCCCCGAGGCGGTATCGGTGGGCTCCTTGCGGGCAGGGCTATCGGTAGTGTCGTCCGTGTCGAGGGTAAAGAACTTCAGGTGACTGATGTCCTTGGCCGTCGCACCGGGAAGATCTACGCCGATGCCCGGTGACCAGCGGCGGAGTTGGCCGGGTTTAACGGGGTAGTACTCGAAGATGAAGTCCCAGACCGGGTGGCGCTGGCCGCGACTGCGACGGGACAGGTGGTCGCGGGTCAGGATATCGACGCGGGCGATATGCCTTGCTTTGGCTTCACGCCAATCGAAAGACGAATCGGGCGTAGGCGTCACTGCTGGCGTCCCTGCGTGCTGCCCGGTCGGGTCCGGGGCGGGTTCACGGTTGGGTGCTGCTTTGGCGCACCGCTGCGACGCGGGGAGACCTCGTGGGTCCAGTCGCGCACGACACCGACCTGCTCCTCGATGAGGTCCTCCAGAGCCACGATGCCGATCTGCTCCGCACCGGAGAAAGCACCGGTCTTCGGGGCGATGCTTGCCGGGGCGTTTGCGCGCCGATGCGGCTTTGGCATGCGCGCGCGTACAGCCACTGCCATGTGGGCGCTGTAGCGGCGCATGATGCGCAATCCCTCATCCAGCGTGGCATCGATAGGAATCTCGATCATCGGGCGAATCTCGTCATCAGGGATGGCCGTCTCTGGGCCGGAGGCAGGATCCATGACGCGGTCGAGGACATCTTTCACGTGAACATAGCCGCGGTACTCGTTGGGTTCATTGTTGGCCGCAGCGACGGGGAACCGGGAGAAGCCAGTTTCGGTGACCGCCGTCTCTAGATCGCCGACAGTCGGTGCGGTGGGGAGGCGCCGAATCTGCTCGTGCGGAATCAGTACCTCCTCAATGGTGCGCGTGGCCGAAGCCAGTGTGCGACGAAGGCGGACGTGCTCCTCGCTGTCAAGGAGCCCCTCTTGACGAGACTCCGCAATCATCGATGCCAACTCAGTGGAATCGACAGTAGTGTCGAGCTCATCGCGCTGCTCAATGCCGAACAGCTTAAGCGTATGGCGAGCCATCCAGTTAAACAGCAGCAACAGCGGCTTGGTCAAGCGGTAGAAGACCATGTGAACAGGAATAAGCAGCATGGCCATCGTTTCCGGTCCTGCCAGCGCGATATTCTTCGGTACCATCTCACCGAGCATGATGTGCAGCACTGACACCAGCATCAATGCGATGGCAAAGCTCAGCGGGTGCAGCAGCGACTCCGGAATACCCATGGCGTGGAAAGGAGCTTCCAGCAGATGTGCCAGCGCCGGTTCAGAGACCTTACCCAGCAGTAGCGAGGCAATGGTGATGCCCAGCTGTGCGGCGGCGAGCATCATCGACAGGTGCTCAGAAGCATTGATAACTGTGCGTGCGCGCTTCTTTCCCTGAGCCAGCAGCGCTTCCAAACGGTCACGGCGCGCAGCAATAAGTGAGAACTCCGCGCCCACGAAAAACGCGTTGACCAACAACAAGAAGAAAGTCAGGAGGATTCCAAACCAGTCACTCATAGGTTGAACATCTCCTTAGCGCGCTCGTTGGTCACAGGAATCAAAATGGCACGGTCCACGCGGCGGTCATCCATCGCCAGAATGCGGGCGTACCAGCGTCCGGCGATACCCGATTCGAACTCGTCCATGAAGTCGCGTTCGGTCTCTGGCAGCAGGACGACGTCACCGACCTCCGGGATGCGACCGAGCGCAAACATAATCAATCCACCGAGCGTTTCGAAGCTACCTTCTGGGGCGAAGTATCCGACCTTGGTCGGCAGCTCGTCGGTACGCACAAGGCCGGAGCAGTTCCAGCCTTCGATCGCGCGTTTGACTTCCTGCTCGGACTCCTTGTCGTCGTACTCATCCCAGACCTCGCCAAGAATTTCCTCGACGACATCCTCGATGGTGACAATGCCGGCGATGCCGCCGTACTCGTCCGCGACCAGCGCAATCTGCGAACCGGCCGAACGCACGGCCTCCAGTACGGCATCGCCGTCCAGCGACTGCGGCAGCGTCGGCACAGGCCGTGCAATCTCCCGCATGGTGGTGGTTGAGCGCTTCGCCGCAGGTACCGCAAATGCGTCCTTGACGTGGACAACACCGACAGTGGCATCGAGGTCCCCGTCAGTAATGGGGAAGCGGGAATGCCCCGATTCGATAGCGACAGCCAGCAGATCCAGCGCCGTGTCATCGACATCGAGGGAGGTGATCGTCGACCGCGGCGTCATTAGGTCCTCCGCCGTCGTTTCGCCAAAGCGTAACGACGACTCGAGTACAGCGGCCTTCGACTCATCCAATGCCCCCTGCTCCGCAGAATTGCGCACCAGCGCTTCCAGCTCCTGCGGGGAACGCGCCGAAGCCAACTCATCCGCCGGTTCAATACCGAGCTTGCGCACCAGCCAGTTCGCCGTGGCATTCAGCGAATGGATGAAGTAGTGGAACACCCAGTTAAACGCCATCACCGGACGAGCCGTAACTCGCGCTACTGCCAGCGGCTCTGTAATCGCGACATTCTTTGGCACCAATTCGCCGTAGACCATCGACAACATCGTGGCCACAATGAGCGCAAGAATCAGCGCGGTCGGTCCCGCTGCAGACTCGCTGAGCCCCATCCAATGCAACATCGGCGTGAAGTACTGCGCCAGCACCGGTTCCGCGAGGAAACCAGTTGCCAGTGTCGTCAACGTAATGCCCAGCTGTGCACCGGAGAGGTGGAAGGACAGTCGATTATGCGCCTTGTGAACGGCCTCAGCAGGTGCATCCGCTGAACGGGCGCGGTCGGCGTCAATCGTAGATCGCTCCAGTCCCGTCAGCGCGAATTCAAACGCCACAAAGAGGCCGGTGCCAGCGGTTAGCGCGATAAAGCCGACAACCGCGACAATATTGAGAACAATATCCACTGATTATCTCTTCTTCTTTTTCCCTCGCTTGGGGCGGTGTACGCGACCGCCAGCACGATTCTTTCCGCTTGCCGACGGACCGCCGCGCCCGCGGTAACCGGCACCACCAGCACCGCCTGCCGATTGGCTCTGATCTTGACGAGCCCGGCGCGGACGCCGTGCGCCCAGTTCCTTGACAAATCGCGGCAGTCCCGGAGCGGCGCGCAGCTCTTCAGCTTCAACGCCGGCCCCTGCCAGCAGCTCGCGGGCCTGATCAACCTGGCGGTCACGCACAATCATCGCTACCGTGCCGGAAGCACCTGCACGAGCCGTCCGACCCGAGCGGTGAATATACGTCGCGGAATCCCTTGGCGGATCCGCGTGCACAACCAAGTCAAGAGCATCGATATCAATGCCACGAGCGGCCACATCCGTGGTGACGAGGACATTGATTTCACCCTCGGCAAAGGCCTTGAGGACCGCGCGACGAGTTGCCTGGCCACGATCGCCGTGGAGGAAACCTAACTTGATGTCGTAGAACTGTAGAAACTTAGCCAGCTGCACGACACGCGCCTTAGAGTTGGCGAAGATGACGCACTGATCCTTGCGGGAGGCAATCCAGGCGACCACTTCGTCGGCTTCGTTGTTGTCCTCCACCCGAAGTAACAGATGCCGCATATTGCGCATGGTCAACCGGGAGGCAGTGACCTTGTGCTTCGCAACTTCAGTGCTACTTGCGCGACGATCGCGAATAAGCCCCGCGGCGTCGTCGTTAATCGTGGCGGAAAAGACCATGCGCTGTGCCGACTTCGGGCACGCACGGACCAGGCCCAGAACATCGGGCAGAAAGCCCATGTCAGCGAGCATGTCCGCTTCGTCGACGACGACAGCGAGGACGTGCTCAAGGCTGAGTAGACCGCGGCGGCGCAAATCGTGTGCGCGACCCGGTGTGACCACAGCGATATCGACTGGTGCCGCGAGCAGAGTCTGCTGCTTGGCCACGGAATCACCGCCGACCAAGCTCAAGACACGCAGACCTGCAGCGGCACCGATGTCAGCCAGGACATCAGCAATCTGATCTGCGAGTTCGCGCGTTGGCGAAATAATGAGCGCGCGCGGGTAACCGGGAAGCGCTGGAGAGGCGTTATTGAGTAACGCGACCAGCGGAATGCCGAATGCGAGCGTTTTGCCCGAGCCTGTAGGGGCCTGCGCAAGAACGTCCTTGCCAGCGAAAGCATCTGGCAAAGTCGCCACCTGCACGGCAGTAGGCGAAGTTATGTGCTGGGCACGCAGAATACTCACAATCGCTTCCGGCGTGCCCAACTGTCTGAAATCACTGGACTCAGCAGGAGGGGGCATGCTTGTTAGAATACCGCTATCCCCGGACAGCCATGCAATAGGCACGTCCGGTGAACTGGAAAACTACCGTCCCATGACATTTACCAACCGCGACCCGGTTGCGCATAGGCCTCGCGCTCGAGAATGGCGGCTCGACGGAAGATGTTGCGGATAGATTTGAGCTCCGCATCGCTGGCCGTAGACATATTCTCTTCAAGGACCTCGAGAGCCTGCTGAACACTGTCAACATACTCGGGGTCGGAATACACCTCCACCCAGTTCGCGATCGCGGAATCCGCATCAACCAGCGATTTTCCTTGCAGAGTCAGCTCGGTTGCAATCCACATTTCGGCGACGATACTGGTTACGGCGACCCGATATGGGTTGAAAGCGCTACAGGAAGAATGCACGTCCAGCAAAAGCTGTGTGATGGTTGTCGGCTCGATGTCCTCGAGCGCCGAAGAAGTCTCTTCCAGCCCGTTATTGCTCAATTCCAACGCACGCACCAGGGCTTCCTGTGCGAGTGACGACCACAGAACCTGTTCCTTCGGGCAGGGTGCTTTGGTTGCCAGATGCGACAGGACTGGGAAAACTTGGTGCAAGTACCAGGCCTCTTGCGCTACGAAGAAGTTGGTTTCGTCCGAGGAAAGGTCGCCGCGGAGCATCGTGGGGACGCTGAACATTCCGCCAATCTCGGCAACGATGTCCTCGATGTCCCGCCACAGCTGGGAAGTAAAAGGACCAGCCGGAGCAATCTGGAGTGAGTGGCCGAAGAAAGATTCCAGCTCCTTCGGCGGCTGCTCAGTATCAGTGCCTTCGACGGCCTCCGGGTAAAAACTGGAGTTCAGATGCACTGGTTGCATTCGGCGAAGCGCGACCTTTTCCAGGCGACGAGCCCTGTGGCCGTGGTCAATGGGGCCGTGCCCCTGGCCGACGTTGAGGTTATCCGCGAAACGAATGGACTCGCTGAGCCAGCGTGTAGTCCAGCGCAGGGCATCATTAATCGCAGAGCCCCCACCAATCCGTGTGGCAAGAGCAGCAGACAGCGAACAACCCGTGCCATGGGTGTTCTCAGTGTGAATGCGGGGAGAAGAGCTGAAGAAAACCTGGCCATCGGGGAATGCCACGGCATTGCCGGCTTCTTCATCACTTAAGTGACCAGTTTTTGCAATCACGATGACATCGTTTTTGCTCGCGAACTCCAGCGCCTGCTCAATCAGCTCAGTGAAGTCGCTGGCCTCCGGGGCGTCGGCAAGCAATGCCAGTTCGGGAACATTCGGCGTGATGACGGTGGCTTCCGCGACCAAGTCGCGCATTGCGTCCATGGCATCTTCGTCAAGCAGACGGTCGCCAGAGGTGGCGACCATAACCGGATCGAGAACAACCACGGCTGGCTTGGTCTCCCGAACCCAGTTGGTGACGGCCTGCGTGAGTTCGCGTGAACCCAACATGCCAATCTTCACCGCGTCGATGGTGACATCCTCAGTTACAGCAGCCAGCTGCTCGACGAGGAAGTCAACAGGTGGAGTGTGGACGGCACGAACGCCCACGGTGTTCTGAGATACCAAAGCGGTGACCACGCCCATGCCATAACCACCGGCGGCGGCGATTGATTTTAAATCGGCATGGAGCCCAGCGCCACCTGTTGGGTCTGTGCCGGCGATGGAAAGAACTCGTGGCACAAAATCAGGCTTTGCCTTCTTGGGAAATGGCATCTCAGACCCCTTTTAACTTCAAGAGCGTGAAGCGACAGACTTCAAGACTACGCTTCAACCTCGGAGCGGTCGCCAGACCAGAGGGTGTGGAAAGCACCCTCGCGGTCAACACGCTGGTAAGTGTGCGCACCGAAGTAGTCACGCTGCCCCTGAACCAGTGCTGCCGGCAGACGCTCCGCACGCAGGCCGTCGTAGTAAGCCAGCGAGGAGGAGAACACCGGAGCCGGGATACCCATCTGTGCTGCAGTGACGACAACGTCGCGCCACGCGTCGAGGCACTCGGTGACCTGGTCACGGAAGTACTCGTCGAGTACCAGCGCCGGCAGCTCCGGATTGCGGTCGTACGCTTCCTTGATGCGGTTCAGGAACTGTGCGCGGATGATGCAGCCACCACGCCAGATGGTCGCCAGCGCACCGCGGTCAATCTCCCAGCCGTACTCCTTGGCACCAGCGTTAATCTCATCGAAGCCCTGCGAGTAGGCAATGATCTTGGAAGCGTAGAGCGCCTTACGGACGCGCTCCACAAAAGCATCGCGATCTTCCGGTGCCTTAGCCAGGCTTCCCGACGGCAGGTTGCGGGCAGCCTCACGCTGAGCAAGGGAAGACGACAGGGCGCGAGCGAACACGGCCTCGCCAATACCAGTTACTGGAATGCCCAAGTCCAAAGCGGCCTTGACCGTCCAACGGCCGGTGCCCTTCTGACCAGCAGCATCAACGATGACATCCACCAGCGGCTTGCCTGTCTTCTCATCGACCTGAGAGAGAACCTCAGCGGTAATCTCGACCAGGTAGGAGTCCAGGTCGCCCTTATTCCACTCGCGGAAGATATCTGCAATCTCGGCAGGGGTGAGGCCAGCGGCCTCACGCAGCAGGTGGTAGGCCTCGCCAATTACCTGCATATCCGCGTACTCGATGCCGTTGTGGACCATCTTTACAAAGTGGCCAGCGCCATCGGAGGAAATGTGAGTACAGCACGGAACGCCATCAACGTGAGCGGAGATGGACTCCAGCAGCGGGCCGAGGGACTCGTAGGACTCCTTCGTTCCACCCGGCATAATGGATGGGCCAGTCAGAGCACCTTCTTCACCACCGGAAATACCAGTGCCAACGTAGTGCAGGCCACGGGCGCGAATAGCCTTCTCGCGACGGATGGTGTCCGTGTAAAGAGAGTTACCGCCATCAATGATGATGTCGCCGGGCTCCATCACGTCGGCAAGCTGATCGATGACCGCATCAGTAGCGGCACCTGCCTGAACCATGATCAGAGCGCGACGCGGGCGCTCCAGCGAAGCGACGAACTCTTCAATGGTCTCGGACGGGATGAATGAGCCTTCATCACCGTGTTCAGCGATGAGGGTGCGAGTTTTCTCCGGGCTGCGGTTGTACACGGCAACGGTGTGTCCCTTGTGGGCGAAGTTGCGTGCGATATTCGAGCCCATGACGGCGAGCCCGACGACACCAATTTGTGCGAGTTCATTGTTATCGGTCATGCCCACCATCTTAAAGCCTGGCCGGGGTTCGTTGTATCTGGGACTCAGAAATTGTTACTGCTTTTAACGTTGAAACTGCCACGAGTGATGGCGTGCGCTGGCACAATGTTTGGCATGACTGACGAGACTATTGCGAATAATGGCAGTTCACAGGACTCGAACTCTGCAGCTTCTTCCGCCGAGCAGGCGAAGAGGAAGGCGCTGCGCGATTATATGACACTGGCGACGAAGGCTAGCCAGGAAGCGCTGAGCGATGAGGAGCTGGCTGTTTTTAACAGCACCTTGGGCGATAACGGAATCGGCGGTCTAGATACCTTGCTGGGCACGAAGTTTGTCCATGTCGGGCCGGAGCGAATTCAGATGGAGCTCGAGGTCGGGCCCGACCACCTGCAACCGTGGGGCCTAGCCAATGGCGGTGTTTATTGCTCGCTAGGTGAGACTGCTGGCTCTATTGCTGGTTTCGTTGCCTGCGGTGCGAAGAAGCCGGTCGTCGGTGTGAACAACAACACCGATTTTTACCGCTCCGCCCGAGCTGGCGAGGTAATCGTTACCACGGCGGAGCCAGAGTACCTGGGGCGCACCATGCAACTGTGGCGTATTGAGCACACCCGCAAGGCAGATGAAAAACTGCTGGCCCGCACCAACCTACGAATTGCGGTACTCGACAAGCCGCTGTAGCAAATCGTTATAGGTGGTAACGGGCCTGGTAGGAAGCTCGCAGGTGGCTTGTCGTGATTAGCTGTTTTCTAATCTGGCCACCTGCAAGTTAACTACTTGTTCCTTTTTGCGCGGTGCTCGCGGCGAGTGTCGCGAACCTCCAGCGGCAGATCCTGCTCAGCCTTGTCCTTGTTGAACTCGGCCAGGCGGTCGATGGCGTTGCGTGCGTACATCTGCTGGCGGGTGGAAACCATCTGCCAACGGTTGCGGTCCAGGACGTTCAGGCCCCAGCTGACGCAGGAGACGAGGCGGTTGCGGAAGCCCACCAGGAACATCAGGTGGACGGCCAGCCACAGAATCCAGCCGATGAAGCCGGTGACCTCAACCTTGCCCATCTTCACCACTGCGGAGAAGCGGGAGACGGTTGCCATGGAGCCCTTATCGAAGTACTCGAACGGCTGACGCTCTGCGACGTCGCGGCCGTCGGCCTCAGCTGCAATGTTGGCGGCGACGTACTCGCCACCCTGAATAGCAACCTGAGCAACACCCGGCAGGTTCTCGCGGTTGGACATGTCGCCCACGACGTAGACGTTCTTGTAGTCGCCAGCTGTCATGTCCTCGTTGACAACGACACGGCCAGCGCGGTCGGTCTCGGCGCCAGTCTGCTCGGCAATCATCTTGCCCAGCGGGGAAGCGGACACGCCGGCGGACCAAATCTTGCAGAACGACGGGATGAACTCCTCGGTTCCATCCTTCATGTTCTTGTAGGTGACTCCCTCTTCATTGACGTCAGTCACCATCGCGCCCAGCTTGACGATGACGCCCATCTTTTCCAGGGACTTCTGAGCCTTGCGGCCCAGACGCTTGCCAAACGGCGGCAGAACCTGCGGTGCGCCGTCGAGCAGGACGACGCGTGCAGCGTGCGGGTTGTAGCTGCGGTAGGACGATGCGAGGGTGCGGTTAGCCAGCTCGGCCAGCTGGCCAGCAAGCTCAACACCGGTCGGACCAGCGCCGACAACGACGAAGGTCAGTAGGCGCTCGCGCTCAGCCGGATCGTTGGTCAGCTCGGCGCGCTCAAACGCGCCGATGATGCGGGCACGGATTTCGAGTGCGTCGTCGATGTTCTTCATGCCCGGAGCAAACTCGGCAAAGTGATCATTGCCGAAGTAGGACTGGCCAGCGCCAGCGGCAACCAGGAGGTGATCGTATTCCCACTTGGAAGTCTGGTGACCCAGTTCCGAAGTCACAACCTGCTTTTCGACGTCGATGTCGGTGACATCGCCCTTGACAACACGAACGTTCTGAACACCGTCGAAGATCGTACGAGTGGACGGAGCGATTTCGCCCGAGGACAGGATGCCCGTTGCTACCTGGTAGAGCAGTGGCTGGAACAGGTGGTGGTTAGTGCGGTCGATGAGAGTGACGTCGACCTCGGCGCCCTGCAACTTCTTCGCCGCGAACAAGCCACCGAAACCCGAACCGATGACGACCACGTGCGGGCGTCCGGAGTGCGGGCGGTACGGAGTCTCGGTCATGTATTTTCTCCTCACAGACTTTAAAGTTCTCGAAGTTTTAGATTCGGCTTTTAGCCGGCAAGCCACAATAGTAATCCTCTCGGTGCGCCACCGCCTATTCTGGGTCCCTGCGCGGTAGGCTTCGAGAGCAAACTCAGTTCGTTATTCGTACCTTTATGCGGCGCGATTGTTAGGAGGTTCGGGCAGGGTGAATTCGGCAAGCCGGCAGGCAATTGACGCAGAGCGATGGCCTCGGGTTGCGCGTATTCCAGAGGGGCGTTTCCTAGCGAAACGTGCCGAAATGATGGAACGCTCTTTTGAGCGGCTCTGCCAGGACAACGGCATTGAACTGGTCGAATCCGGTGAGTTTGTCGGAGAGTCCTTCATTACTCGGTCGACGGGTGACGCCGATTTGGCTATCGACGGAGTCGGTGGTGCCAGCTCTAGCGGCGGCAGTGAATCTCCCACTAGTTCTGAATCGTTTCGTCCAGTCATTTTCAGCGTCATTGATCCTGTTTTCTATTCTCGACTAGCTGATTCAGAATGGCTCGGATTGGGGGAGGCCTATCTCGCGGGCGAATGGTCCAGTGATGATTTGCCAGAGCTTCTCAGCCGACTGCTCAGCGCCGAGCTTGATATTGCTTCGTTGGGGCCGCTGGCACGTGGTCTGATGAAAGTCGCGCGTTCACGTCCGCGTCTCGATGGGCCAGATATGGCGGGAGAGTTGCCGACCTCATTGCTGGAGCTCTATTCCGGCGAATTGCTGATGGGCGGTTCCGGCCTGTTCGCCTCCGGAGTGCGTACCTCGTCGCGGGAACAGATTCAAAACTATGCCCGTGGTGCTGGCAAGGGTGGGGTTCCCTCGCACTGGTCAGTTGACGTGACTTATGTCGATGCCCCGAAATCCGTCGCGCGTGCCGATTTTCTGCATGCTCAAGTGCGCAATATTGAGCACATCCTCGATCTGGCTCGAGTGCGAGCCGGCGACCGTGTCGCCGAATGGCCGTCGGCAGGCGGAGAAATTGCCCTTCGAGCTGCAGAGAGGGGAGCGGGTGCGGAGGTTATTACCGTCTCTGATGACCACACCGAAACGGTGCTGGAACGGGTGGAAAAAGCCGGATTGCGCGGCGCGGTCGATGTGATCCAGATGGATCGCAACATTCCGTCGCCACGCGAATTCGAGTCCGACTTCGAGGCGGTTATCAACGTCGGGCGTCTGGAGACCTTCGGTCGTGCAGGTGCGCTGCGCTGGCTGAAGAGCGCCGAGCGTCTGCTTGTCGACCGCGGCACCATCGTCGTCCAAATGGTGGTAGCGACGGACAAATTCGATGCGCTCGCCGAGCGCAGCTTGGACCTCGTACGCGCTTACGTGTGGCCGCAGCTGCAGCTTTTCACCATGGAAGAGCTGCGCAAGATGGTGGACCGGGAAACCGGCCTGCGTATCGCGGCGGAAGAGTACATTCCGGCGCACTTCGCGACGACCTTGCAGCTCCAGCGAGATTTCTTTGCGGCGCATGCGCGCGAAGCCGCTGGTATCGGCTACGACAGAGTGTTCCGGAGGATGTGGAATTACTATCTGTCGCTGTTTGAAGCGCTCGTGCGCGCAGAGAAAGTCACGCTCGTGCAGGTCGAGCTCGTGCATGCGCCACGCAGGCCTCACTAGCAGTGGGCGGCTCCGGGCGCGTTGGAAATTCGCCAGATAAATAATGCCTGTAAAAATAAATCACGTTTTTAGGCAAAACCACCTCAAAGGTGATGTTTAGGGTCTAAAAACGAAACTATGAACGCACAGAGCACCACACGTACTGCAGACATTGTTGTCGTCGGCGCCGGACTTGCCGGATTGGTCGCGACGTATGAGGCCACGCAGGCCGGCAAGAAGGTCATCCTTGTCGATCAGGAGAATGCCAACAACCTCGGCGGACAGGCTTTCTGGTCGCTGGGAGGAATCTTTCTCGTCGACTCGCCAGAGCAGCGCCGCCTGGGAGTCAAGGACAACCGCGAGCTCGCTGAAGCTGACTGGTTCAACTCCGCGCAGTTCGACCGCGAGGAAGACAACTGGGGACGCAAGTGGGCCAAGGCCTACCTGAACTTCGCGGCAGGGGAGAAGCGTGACTACCTCCGCAATCTCGGCGTGAAGTTCCTGCCTGTCGTCGGGTGGGCTGAGCGCGGTGAAGGGCGTGCCGACGGTCACGGTAACTCGGTACCCCGATTCCACCTCACCTGGGGCACAGGCCCCGAAATCGTCCGCGTTTTCGCAGAGCCGGTCGCTGAGGCTGCGAAGAAGGGCCTGGTGGAATACTGTCATCGCCACCGCGTTGACGAGGTGATTGTGGAAGATGGCCGCGCCGTCGGCGTGCGTGGCAAGATTCTGGTTCCCTGTGAATCTTTAGAGCGAGGAGTGGCGTCGTCACGCGAGGAAACAGGGGAGGACTTTGAGATCCGCGGGTCGGCCGTGTGCATTGCGACGGGCGGTGTTGGCGGCAACCTGGAAGCCGTGCGTAAGTGCTGGCCGACCGAGCGCCTGGGCGAGATGCCGAAGGACATGGTCTGCGGTGTGCCAGAGCATGTTGACGGCCGTGGTATCGAGATTGCAGAGCAGGCCGGCGCAAACCTCGTCAACCGTGACCGCATGTGGCATTACACCGAGGGCATGAAGAACTGGAATCCCGTGTGGCCGAATCACGGTATCCGTATCATCCCGGGGCCGTCGGCCATGTGGTTCGACGCAGAAGGAAACCGCCTGCCAGCGCCATATATTCCGGGCGCCGATACTGTCGGCACGATGAAGCACATTCTGGCTACCGGACACTCTTACTCCTGGTTTGTGCTGAATAAGAACATCGTGGCCAAGGAGTTCATTTTCTCTGGCTCAGAACAGAATCCGGATCTGACCGACAAGGAGATCAAGAAGCTGATTGGCAAGGTGACCTCTGGTGTTGCCGCACCTATTCAGGCGTTTATGGATAACGGCGAAGACTGGGTGGTTGCCGACGATCTGCCAAAGCTGGTCGAGGGGATGAACGAGATTGTGGAGGCGAGCTCGGGCGGGGAGTCCGGAGCCGCAGCGCCGAAGATTGACATGGAGAAGCTCGAGGAGCAGATTCGTCAGCGCGATATGCAGACCGGTAACCCCTTCTCCAAGGACTACCAGGTCAATTACGTCAACGTGGCCCGGAACTTCCTCGGGGACAAGATCATCCGCTCCGTGCCGCCATCACCGATTTTGGATCCGAAGAACGGCCCACTGATTGCTATTCGTCTGCGCATGCTGACCCGCAAGACGCTCGGTGGCATCGAGACCACCCTCGACGGCCAGTGCTTGCACCCGGACGGAACTCCCTTCGAGGGGCTCTACGCCGCAGGCGAGGCCTCTGGCTTCGGTGGCGGCGGCGTCCACGGCAACAACGCGCTGGAAGGTACATTCCTGGGCGGCTGTATTTTCAGTGGCCGCCAGGCAGGCCGCGCGATGGCGGAAGTGGTTAAGTAGCTCCCGCATACCGCACAGTTCGGTAGAAGAAACCGCGCCTACTCCAGCCCGATGGAGAATGCACTTTCCAGGTCGTGCTGAGAGTAGGTGCGGAAAGCCAGCTGAGTCTGAGTGCGAATAACACCGTCGACCTTGCTGATGAGATTTGGAATGATTTCCGCCAAATCATCGTGATTAGTTGCGCGCACCACGACGACCAAGTCCCAGTCACCAGTAACGGAGTAGACCTCAGTCACGCCGTCGATCTCGACGATGGTCTCGGCGGCCTCCGGAATCCTGTCAGCTTCGACATCGATGGACACAATTGCGGTAATCAAACTCATGGCTGCCTTTCCTCGGAGTTTAAACGTGGGGCCCGCTGAATAGCGTGGCCCGGACCGCAAGGTACGCAAGATTGCTCAAGATACTGCGGCCCGGAATTTCATTTCTGTCACGATTCTACTGATTTCCAGAAAACAGCCTGGAGGATCCGGACGAAAGGCGGTAAAAAGGGCGCTATGACACAAACCGCATTTCAGTCCAACCCAGTCCAGCTTTCCGGAGACCTGCCCCAGGTGGGCAACAAGGCTCCGGAGTTTACCCTCACCGGTGGCGACCTCGGGGAGGTCACCAATGAGACCTTCGCTGGTAAGAAGGTCGTCTACAACATCTTCCCGTCGGTAGACACCGGTGTTTGTGCAGCTTCGGTGCGTCACTTCAACGAGGACGCTGCTGGGCTGGACAACACCGTCGTAGTTAATGTTTCGCGTGACCTGCCGTTCGCTCTCGGCCGCTTCTGCGCTGCAGAAGGCCTGGACAACGTTGAGGTTGCCTCGGACTTCCGCCACGGCTTCGGCGAAGCCTTCGGTGTTGTCCAGCAGGATGGCCCGCTCGCCGGCCTGCTTGCTCGGGCCGTAGTCGTCACTGACGAAGAGGGCAAGGTCATTTACAACCAGCTGGTCGATGAGATCACCACGGAGCCGGACTACGACTCCGCACTGGCTGCACTGAAGTAATTAGCTAACAAGCTTTCAGCAGCAAGTAACCAGCTGGAATCGACGGGGCTCGTCGGCGCACTCGCTAGGCTGTTGCCTGGCGGACTTCGCCGACGAGCTCTTCTAGTACGTCCTCCAGCGCAACGATTCCGCTGACAGAGTTCTCCGAAGTACTATCTTCCTCCGTCACCAAGGCGAAATGAGCCTGCTCGCGCTGCATAAGCCGCATGACCGTCTGGAGCTTGGAATCCGGGCTGACGCTTGCGAAGGTGCGAATCAGATTCCGCGGGAAGGGTCGGTCGCGGTGACCGTCGTCAAGCGAGAGCAAATCCTTGACATGAAGGTAGCCGATGAAGCTGCCATCGGCATCGGTGATGGGGAAGCGGGAAAAGCGCGTGCGTGCGCTGAGCTCTTCGATGTCGGCGACGGTGGCGTCGGGGCCAATGGTAACGAGGGTGTCGAGTTGCATAGTGACATCCGCGGCGGTGAGATGCTCGAAGCCGAGAGCTTTGTGGAGGAGCGCGAGCTCGTCATTGTCGAGAAGGCCCTGACGCCCGGACTCGGCGACGAAATCCTGCACCTGACTAGCGGTGAAGGAGGAATCGACCTCGTCCTTCGGAGTGGCGCGAAGAACCTTGCGAACCACGATGTTCGCGGTCGTATTCATCGCCCAGATAACCGGATTGAGCACCCGCACAATCACATACAGCGGAATAGCCACGAACTTCGCCGTCGGGCTGGGGGCCGCAATAGCGATGTTCTTCGGCACCATTTCGCCGACAACCATGTGTAAGAAAGTGACAATCAGCAGTGCCAACGCCAGCGCAACCACGTGGGCGGTGCCCGCGGGGAGTCCCAGCGCTGTCATGTAGGGCTCGAAGAAGTGCGCAATCGCAGGCTCGCCGACGGCACCGATGAGCAGGGAACAGGCGGTAATGCCCAGCTGTGTTGCCGCCAGGGAGACCGACACGTTTTCGATACCACGCAGCGCGTACTTTGCGCTGGTAGAGCCGCTGACGGCATCCGGTTCAATTTGATCGCGGCGAGCCGAGACCATCGCAAATTCAGCGGCGACAAACCAGGCATTGAGGGCCAACAGCAAAATAAGAGTAAGTAGTGGCATGTTCTAGCCCTCCTTTTCGCTGTTGTGCTCGACGTGGTTGTGACTGGTGCCGTCCTGGTGAGCGCCTTCATCCGTGCGCGTGACCTTGTTGCCGGCGCGGTCCACCTGGACACGAATACGGCCAACGCGGTGACGCGCCATGCGCTCGACTCGAAAAGCAACTTCAGCGGTGGTAGGCAAGTTCTCCTCATCGAGGTTTTCGTGGTCGGTGGCTTCGACCGTAATCGTGTCGCCGAAGCGAGGCATGCGATCCAAGCGTTCGGTGATAAATCCACCAATAGTGTCGGATTCTTCGCCCTCCGGCAGGACCAGGTTTAGGATCTCTCCCAACTCATCAGGGCGCATGAGACCGGAAACAATCACCGTATTGGGGCTAATCCGGCTGTAGAGCAACGAACGATCGTCCTGTTCATCGTCAATTTCACCGACGATTTCCTCGACGAGATCCTCCAACGTCACAATGCCGTCCGTGCCGCCGTACTCATCGACAACCACTGCGAACTGGTATGCATCCTCACGCAGTTGACGCATCAGCGGATCAAGTGTGGTCGAGTCATTTACCACGAGTACATCTTTGGCCAGGCTCGCAGCCGACGTCGTCAAGCGTTGTGCGTGTGGCACGCTGAGCAGGTCGGTGTAATGCACCACGCCGCGAATGTCGTCGACGCTATTGCCAACGACGGGGAAGCGTGCATGTCCAGAATCTGCGACGACCGTCAGCATCTCTGCGACGCTCTGATTTTCGATAAAGATAATCTGCGTGCGTGGCGTCATCACATCAGCCGCCGTGCGCTCGCCGAACTCAATCGATCGCGCCACCAACTCGGCGGTCTGCGGGTTAATCTTTCCTTCATCGCTAGAGCGCGTGACGACGGCACGGAGTTCCTCCGCGGTCCTGGCACTGGCAACCTCTTCCTCAGGGGAAAAGCCGAGCCGTTTTAACACCCAATTAGCCGCGCTGTTAAGTAGCCAGACCAGCCAGCCGAATGCGAACATGAAGGCATTCTGTGGTCTGACCACGAGGTTTGCGACTTTAGTGGGCTCGGCGATGGCCCAGTTTTTGGGGACGAGTTCGCCAAAGACCATTTGAGTGAAGGTCGCGATAATGAAAGCGCCCGTAGTGCTGATTGCAGTGACGGTGGCGGGAGAGATGCTTGTGCCACCAAATGCGGCTTCGAGGAGGACGCCGAGGGAAGGTCCGGTCAGGAAACCAGCGACGAGGCTGGTGACTGTAATTCCCAGCTGAGCTCCGGAGAGGTTAGTAGAGGTGCGTGATAGAGCACGGTCTACTAAATATGCGGACTTTGAGCCGGCGTTTGCGGCGTTCTTGACGTCGTTTCTATTAACCGTGAGGTAGGAAAACTCGACAGCAACGAAAATTGCGTTGGCGAAAACGAGGAAAAGAAAGACCGCTAAGACGATGAGTGCGGATACAATCACGCGGCATCACCTGAAGTGTTCGCTGCGTTCGCTGGGGATGCTGCGGCGGTTGCTGCGGTGATTGCGCTTACTGCGGCTACAGAGAGCCCGTCAACGTTGGCGCGAGGCTCTGGGTCGTCGGACGAGCCAGATCTATCTGATGTGTCGGACGCATTGGGTCTGTCTGAGCTGCTGGATGTGTCTGAGAGTTCAGGCATGCGAGAAATCTTACTAAAAATTCCTTAGACCTGACGGCAATGGCGCATCGGCGGTAATGGGGAGGACGGGATCCTAAGGCCAAAATGTCATAATGTATATTATCGGACAAATAATGAAAGTGGTTGGCCCTGGGGTTTTCTGAATTTCCAGGGCTGTCGCCTTCTTCGCCGCCGCCTTTTCTGCTGCCGTGTTCTATCTTGGCGCTTGATCTATGCCGTCGGGATCATTGCTCATTGTCCTTGGCGTTCGCTGCAAGCTCATCCGCGTTGCGGACGGCAATCTCTTCCCGTAGCCGCTTGTTCTGCCATAGCGTCATGCCAATCAGGAGTATGCCGACAGCCACGAGCCACCACACGCCCTTGTAGGCCACGAATGCAATGAAGATAATCAGTAGTACCATTCGCACCTTTCGTGCGAGCAACATTGCTTCGTAGGTGTTCATATCGTTGTGACTCCCAACTGGCCTGCCAAAATTGTTTTTGGCAGGACTTCTGTGGTGTGTGACTAAATGGCTTTATTGCGTCACAGTGACGAATTGAGGTGTATTTTCGCTGGCTATAAGCCTCTTTGGATTAGCGCTACTGCGATTCTCTTTAGATGGCTGTGTCTGCCAGCCGCGAAACCTACGCGTCCTACGCGTCCTGCTTCTCTGCGACAATGCGCAGATTGAGTTCGCCGTTCTCCTCGATGGATGCAGCTACAAACTGTGGCAGGCGCACGTTGTAATCCAGGCGGTTGATTGGCAGAGTGCCCGACAGCAAAACCAGGTTTTCGGTACGAGCGGCCTTCATTGGCGCGGTGACGTCATTGGTGACGCCGCGGATGGTCAGGCGTCCCGGAATCTCGATATTCGCCCACTGGCCGTTATCTGGAATGCTTGAAATATCGAGTGGCTCTGCAAGCTCAAACTTAGCTTCTGGGTACTGATCAACACTGAAGATATTGTTGCGGACATTGATGTCACGACGTTCAATATCGCTAGTCAGAGTTGCCATGTCAACAACAACGGATGCGTCCTCAAGATTGTTGTCAGCAACCTTCAGCTCACCGGTGACATCGTGAGTGGAACCGGACGTCGTACGCCTGCTGCCCGGCAGTACCTCGTTAAAAGTAAAACCAACGGAAGTGTTCTGTGAGTTATCGCCACCGATAATCTTCCAGGTGCCATTCGCATCAGTCGTTGCTGCAGGCAGCTCCGTGGCCTCGAAATCCCCAGTACGCACCCCTTCATGCGTGAAAACGCGATACAAAACTGGCCCCACAATAACAATTGCGAGCGCAACAACTGCAACGGCTATCAAAGTAATAATTGACTTACGGACACCAGAATTCATAGTGCTCATCCTATCCTTTTAATCCGCTATGGGATAAACCGTTCCACCTCGCGCGTTTTCATAATCAATTCCTGCGTAATCTCCTGCAGGACGGCAGTCTCCATGCCGTCGTCAAGCGCGGTGCGCAAGTCTTCGGCGAGACAACGTACTTCGAAGAGCCCGTCCCCTATTCGCTTTACGACGTCATCGCCCGCCGGCCTGCTCGTGGCATCGGTGGCGGTCTTCAGCGTGAGATCCGAATTGATTCGCTCGGCAATCGGCCTGGAAGCGCCTTTTGCTACGCCAGTGCGTTTTTCATACGCGCGCTGCCGGCAGGCTTGGCTGCAGAACTTGCGACGGCGACCGCGGATAGCGACCTCCATTTCGCGGCCACACCACTGGCAATTGGCGGTAGTTGTGCTCGGCTTTTGATCTGACACAGAAGTCAATTATGGCATGAATACAGATTAAGGCGTTATAATGTGTGGTCTAGTATTTCTACCAAAGGGGGCACGTTCCACATGGCAGATCGAGTTCTTCGTGGCAGTCGCATGGGCGCCGTTTCGTATGAGACCGATCGCGATCATGACCTCGCGCCGCGAATGATGGTCCGCTACCGCACTGAATCCGGTGAGATCTTCGAGGTCCCATTCGCGGATGACGCGGAAATTCCAGGTGAATGGCTGTGCAAGAATGGCCAGATTGGTGAGCTGGTTGAAGGCGAAGGCACTGAAGCCAAGCCGGTGAAGCCGCCGAGGACTCACTGGGACATGCTCCGTGAGCGCCGCTCCATTGAGGAGCTCGACGTGCTGCTGGATGAGCGCGTTGACTTGCTGCGCAAGCGTCGTCGTAACGCCGCTCGCCTGCTGAAGGCTCAGAAGGAAGCCGAAGAAGCAGAGAAGAACGCTTAAGGTTTGAGCTGGTTTGCGCTAGTGAGCTTTAGAGCTTTGTAGGCGTCAATCAAACACTGAAATTCGGGTCCGGATAAGGTTTTGCCCCTTATTCGGACCCATTTTTCGTTGGTGCCTGGCTGCGGCGGGTCGAGCCGAGTTACTGACTGCGTTTATGACAAAAATGGCCGGTAGGTTCAGGCGGTGAATGCATCACCACTTTCGACCAGGAGAAGTAGTGAAGCAAACCCGCCGAACGAAATACAGTGCCATCAAACCCATTG
>NZ_JBFLKW010000019.1:0-53122 GCF_040743205.1 Corynebacterium sp. 045007 | reverse complement strand
AATAACCGGCCACGGGTAGTGCTCGACGGGTTAACTCCCCGGGAGGTAATCTCTGGTGTTATCCATGATGCAATGACCGCCTGACCCTACCGGCCATTTTTTGGGTCATTTTTGTCATAAACGCAGTCAGTAACTCGGATTGGCTCGCTTCCGCCAGGTACACCCGAAACAAAAATCCCTCAAGCAACCAGGCGAATCTAATCGAACCTAACCGCTTAAGGGATAAAACGTGCCCCCGAGAGGAGTCGAACCTCCGACCTTCGGTACCGGAAACCGGCGCTCTATCCACTGAGCTACGGGGGCGTGGGGCACAAGTACAACAAGTGCAACGAGAAGAGATGTTACCACTTGGCTGGGGCGATTAGCGAAATGCCCCGCACCCCAGCCAAATCCGCACTATGCGGCCTCAGAAACCTGGTCTTCCTCAATAGGACACACCACAGGCACGCCTCCATCATTAAGCACGCGGGCTCGAATTCCATAGACGCGGGCCAAAAGATCCGGTGTGAGAACGTCAGCAGGACTCCCCTGGGCAACCACGTGGCCGTCGTGAAGCATGACAAGCTCATCGCAGTAGCGGGCTGCGAGATTGAGATCGTGGATTGCGACGAGCGCCAAGGAGCTCCGTGAGGCGACCTCCGCGCGGACGAGCTGTAGGAGTTCCACCTGGTGGCGCAGGTCGAGGGCGGAGGTGGGTTCGTCGAGAAGCATGACCTCGGGATCGCGGACAAACATCTGCGCGACGGCGACGAGCTGACGCTGACCGCCGGAGAGCTCGCCGACGAAGCGGTCGGCAAGGTGCTCAATACCAACCTTCCGGAGAACCGCCGCAGTGTGCTCAATCTCGGAGCCGCGCACGCGCAGACGCCCGGCGCGCCGGCCAGAGACCAGTACCGATTCGAATGCGGTCAGCGAGGCGCTAGCCGGCAGATCCTGCGGCACGTAGCCGACGACATCGCGCAGTTCGGAGCCGATGACCCGCTCAGTGTCACGGGTCAGCACAATCTCCCCGGACATGGGCTTTCGAATCCCCGCCAGGGTGGTCATCAGTGTGGACTTACCCGCAGCGTTTGGCCCGAGCAAACCCGTCACCGTACCCGGCTTCAGCGTGCGCATCGACGCCCCGCGCAGCACCTTCCGCTTGCCATAGCCTGCAGCTACGTCATTGACATCGAGAAATACGCCCATTAGTTCCACACCGTCCTCTTACGCAGAAAAACCAAGCCAACAAAGAATGGGACACCGACGATTGCGGTAATGATGCCAATCGGCACTGCCACACCCGGCACCACCGTGATGGATACCGCATGAGCTGCCGCAAGCAGCGCCGCGCCTGCCGCCATCGATGCCGGGGCAAAGAAGCGCTGTTCTTCACCGACCAGCATGCGTGCAATGTGTGGGCCGACCAGTCCGATGAAGCCGATGATGCCGGCGAAGGCCACTGCGGTTGCTGCCAGCAGCGAGGCTACAATCAGCGTCGCAATGCGCAGCCTATCCACATTGATGCCCACGGCTTTTGCTCGGGCATCGCCAAGCCGCAACACCGTCAGCGCCCACGCATAGCGGATAGTGAACGGAATAGCGATTAGCAGCGCCGCCGCAATGATGCCGTTGGCCACCCAGTTCGCGCGCTGTAGCGAGCCCATCGTCCAGAACACAATCTGCTGGAGCGCCTCGGTAGTCGCGCGGTATTGCAACAGCGCCAACAGCGCTTGGAATAGAAACACCAGACCAATGCCGAGCAGAATCATCGATTCCTTACCCGAGCCGCGCCATACCGACGCCGCCGCCACAATCGCCACAGCGACGACGGATGATACCCAGGCCACGGCCGCCAGGTTGAACTGCGCATGCGGAATAATCACCCAGCCCAGCACAATCGATGCCGCCCCACCGAACGCCGCTGCAGCCGAGATACCGAGCGTAAACGGCTCCGCCAGAGGGTTATCGAGGATTGTCTGCATCTGTGCACCGGCAAGCGACAGCGCTGCACCAATCAGCACTGCCATCACCGATGCAGGCAGACGCAGCTTCCACAGCACCGTACGAGTGGTTTCGTCCACATCATTCGGGCTCACGATGCCACGGACGACGTCCCCCACGCTCAGTGCCATCGGCCCCACAATCGTCGCCACCACAAACGCGCACACGGCCAGCCCCACCAGCACCGCAATGATGGCGATTTTCCGTGCCGAGCGTCGTCGGTACTGTCGCGCAGAGTCGTAGGTCGTGCTTGACGACGGACACTCGTGCTGTTCGGTGGCGGGCTGCGACTCTTGACCTCCACTGCCGTTGGTGGAGGTGGACTCGCGGGGTTCGTCGTCAAGCCCTGACGCGGGAGCGTGCAGATTGGTGTAAGTCATCGGATTCCTTCTTCGATGGTGGAAGATGGGTTACTTGGTCGGCTCCAGCGCGGTGAAGAAGGTGCCGCTGAGTTCGAAGGGCAGGTAGTCCTTGTGGAACTTGGCGAAGTCAGCGACCGGGTCGAGGTCAGCGAACTCCTCTGGGTGAATCCACTTGGCGAATTGCTCGAGCGCGAAGACGTTGTACGGCGAGTCGTAGAACTGGTGGAAGGCGGCGTACAGATCACCCTTCTTCGGCGCGGTCAGGGTGTCAAAACCCGGAGTCTTCAGCAGGCCTTCCAGAGTGCGCTGTGCGGTCTCTGGGGTGGCGGTGTAGCCGAGTTCGACGTGTGGCAGCACTTCCGGCTTCTTCGGATCGAGCGCCCAAGAACCACCGGTGGCGATGATCTTCTCCGGCTGGACGGACAGGACCTTCTCTGCGGTCACGTCGCCCGATTCGGTGTCGAGGAGGCTGTCTCCGAGGTTTTCACCGCCGGCTGCTGTGACGAGGTCACCGAGGTTGGACTTGTTGACGGTCGAGCAGCAATCCTTGAGACCAGCTGCTCGCCAGACAAAGGTCTTTGGCTTGTCTTCGAGCTTGGCGGCACGTTCGGTGATCTCGTTGACGCGCTCAGTGTAGAAGTCGGTGAACTTTTTGGCATTGTCCTGCTCATCGACGATCTGGCCGAGGAGCTCGACGGACTTGGCGGTATTCTCCAGGGGCTTTTGCCGGAAGTCGGTGAATACGTACTTCAGACCTGCCTGATCGAGCTTGGTGAGGAAACCGGACTGCTCCGCGGCCTTCTTGTGGTCAAGGGTCATGACGACCACGTCTGGGTCGTGGGAGATGAGGTTTTCAACTGTGACATCGCCCTTGGCGATATTGCCGATGGTCGGCATGTCTTTCAGCTCGGGGTTCGTCTCGAAAAGCTTGGTTTCAAACGACGGTGCGCCCGAATGCAAATCGCTGCCCATGGCGACAACGTGGTCACCCGGGTTTTCTTGGTCAAGCATCGCGGTGACAAACATGGCGCGGCCTTCACCGAGCACGACTCGTTCTGGCTGCTTGTCGAAGGTCACAGTGCGACCTGCGACATCAGTGACAGTGAGTTCTCCTTTGTTGTCGGCAGCCTCGTTCGACTCTGCGTCCGCACCGCATGCTGTAGCGACGAAGCTCAGCGCTGCACACCCGATTGCGGCCAGAGTTTTGGTCTTTGGCGCGGTTTTAGCCTTGGCGAAAATATTGACTCTCATGCGTTTCAGTTTCTGCCTTGTTTATTTCTGCGTAATTTTTGGTACTTAGGGTGCACAAAGAGAAGTGAACAGTCACCCCTTTGCTTTAGGCACGCCTTACCTTACAGCTTGAAACGTAGAGAAAAAAGCGCCCTGCTAGTGGTTGTTTTACTAGCAGGGCGTGGAAGTCTTACTTCCTTTCGAGAACCGACTGGAAGCACCTCAGCATCACTTCGCGGTCTTCATTAGCAAGTGGTGAAATAACTTCCTGGCGAACAGTGTCTACATAATCCGGCGCCGCCTCGGCAAACACGTGCCGACCAACGCCTGTTAAGACGACGACATAATCCGAGTCCGGGTCTTCGCCGTGGTCTTCGGTGTGAATAAATCCGCGCTTTTCCAACCTGTTGGTATGCAGCAGCGCGCGGGGATGGTTCCACTTCAGTCGATCACAAATCTTGTCAACATGCAGAATCCCATCCTCTACCTCATGCAGAGCGATGAGCAGGGTAAAGTCCGCGAACGTCAGCCCGGTTCGAGTGCGTAGGCTTCGCTCGATATTGCGCTCTACCTCGCGAAAAGCAGCTACCATCGACTGCCAAAAGAGCTGTTCATCATCACTCAGCCATTCAAATGAGTTCATACTGCTCTAGGCTAATGGTGAGAGCCTCGTAGCGGAGACAAATGAGAAAACACTCACAAAAAACTTCTGGCTACTCTGCTTTTCCGTCGACTGAATCGGTGACCGTAGCATTGGCGGTCTCTGCAATCTTATCGAGCACAGCGGAAATCCCCTGATAGTCGATATTCTCACCGAGCACATCAAACAAAACATGGCGCACAAGCTTCACATGGTTCGGCGCCGCCTTCTCAATCACGGTTCGACCGTGTTCAGTAAGCGTGACATCAATACCACGGTTATCGCAGGCGCAGCGTTCCTTAGTTACTAGCCCGCGTCGCTCCATGCGAGTAATTTGATGCGACATTCGGCTGCGGTCCCATTCCAGGGATTCGCACAGGGTGCGCATGCGCACTACATTGTCTTCAGTCTCGGAGAGAACAACCAGAACCGAAAAATCTGCAGTGGAAATATCGAGAGAATCTTGCAGCTGAAGGTCGATTGACCTGTCAACGGCCCGTTTAGCGTTCAGAATTGAGCGCCATAACCGCTGCTCTTCATCACTTAACCACGGAACATCTTGCATATGTACAGAGCCTACTATCTTGAAACCAAATCCTGAATTTTCATAAACTCCGCTCCTGTCACACGATCAAAGCGGGCTTCATCGCACGTCAGGACTAATACCTGCATATCGCGCCCCGCTTTGGCAAGAGCATTATTCATCCGCCGCAAACGGTGTTCGTCTGAATAACCTAACGCATCATCAATAATCACCGGGGCGCCTTGGCCGCCCTCCATGACACCGGCAACGGCCAAGCGCAGCAGAATGTCCAGCTGCTCTTGCGCTCCACCAGATAGTTCATCGACATCGAACTTGCCATCGGCATTGGACCGTGACTCAATCTGCAAGTCCTCATTCATCGTGAACTGGGTTCCCGCACCGAACACACCGCCGCCGTACTCTTCGAGCTTGCGGAGCAAGGGGTCAGCCAGCGCATTCCGCGATGCCGCACGTGCCTGTGTCATTACCTCCATAAGAGTCTTGGCGGCGGCTGCACGGCGACGCATCGAGTCCCGATCTCGCTGTGTTCGCTCCACTACCCCCTCAGCAGCTGCCAGCTTCTCATTCGCGCTGTCGAAATAGTCCAAGTGCACCCGAATCTCTTGCCGGCGCTTTTCCAGCTCAGCCAGGCGATTCTCAACTGCATCCCGTCGCTGCTTAGCGCCCGCGAGCGATGCTTCCACGTCGTCGGCATCCCGCTGCGCCAACTCTTTCAGAGCCGCAGCCAGCTGCTCTTCTGCCACCTCATAGTCCTTGCCTCGGTTTTCCACCGCAGCAAAAATCTCGGCATCCGAGGCTTTTTCTCGCGCCGTCGTGAGCGAATCTTCGCGCACCTTCAAGACGGACCGAGCCCCTTCAAGCTCGCTGCTAGCCTTCGTATAGTTGGCGTGTGCAGGACGCTTTTCCAGCTTCGACAAGCGCATATCGGCATTGTCACGCTCCGACTCGGCATCCCTACGCCCCACTGCAGCTTCTTCCAGCCGCGACTTTGCCGACACCAAGTCAATCTCCGTCGGCGCATCCTCGCCCGCAAGTTCCCGATACCGCTCGCCCTGTACTCGTGCTTCTTCCTTCGCATCGTCTAACTCTGCGGTGAGCTGGTGATACTCCACACCGTCGGACACCGCAGTTATGGATGTCTCCACCTGGAATTTTGCTTTTTCCGCTTCACGACGTCGAGTGTGTGCCTTTTGTGCTTCCGCGACGGAATCAGCGCCTGCCGCCTCAAGCTGTTCCTTGAGCGAAATCTCTGCTTTTCCTAGCTTTCGCTGCTGCGAATCTGAGCCGTCTCCGGGCTGGACAGCAACCGTGACGTCGCCAACTTCGATGGCCAACGGCTTAGTAACCGCATGTTGAACTGACTCAGCCTCCGGCGCTAGCCCCACTTTCTCGCCGTCGACCGTGACCTCCTGCGCACTACTAGCCGAGAGCTGCACACTCGGGCTCGATGCCTCCAGCACAGCGGTGGCTGTTACAACTTCGCGTTCGCAGGTCAACAGTTTTTCCAGTACCTCCTCGGTAACGGAATTTCGTGCAATTACCTCCTTGTGCTCTGCCAATTGTGCACGGAGCTCATCGAGCTTCTCCACTCGCTTCGACAGAGCTTCGACCAAGCCGCGCTTCTCCCCCAATGCGACTTCAGCTGCAGCCAGCTCTTCTGCTTTTCGAGCTTCGCGGTACGCGGTCACAACCGCATCGCGATCCTCCTGCGCCTTCTTTAAAGCTGCGACCTCCTTATCGAACGCTTCCTTAAGTTCAGCAACTCTCTTCTCTGCGACGGAATGCTGGTCCTTGGCATCTTGTGCCTGCTGAATGAAGGTTTCCCGCTCTTGCTGAGCCTGTTTAGCTAAGTCCAGCTGCTGCTTCGCCGCTGCAGAGACCTCCTGTGCCTGGGACACGGCAACCCTGAACTTTTCGAGTTCTTCGAGTGCCTGCGCCCAATGCTCGACTTCGTTTTTGGCTTCTGGCAACGATGCCCGCTGCGTGTGTTGGCTTTCTTCATTACGAGCAGCTTCCTCATTGAGCGCTTCGAATTCCCGGACCTTTTTCGCCGCTTCGTCGCGCACCCGCTGGGCTTCCGCCAGCTCCTTGTCTACGTCGGTAAGCTGCTTGCGCTCTTTGCCATTTTTTTGGAAATAGTTGCCGTATTCAGCTTCAACGGCTTCAAACAGGCCTACCTCTTCTGCGGTTTCCGCGCGCTGCCCCGATGCCGACTGCAGTGCGCTTGTGACCTGCGCATAACCGCCCAAGGAGAGTGTCTTTTGTGCTTGCCCCTGCTCGGCAACGAAGACCTGCCACAGGTTCTTGGTGTCTGCATTGTGCATTCGGGCGGCCAGCCACTCTTCCGCCTGGTCATCTTTAAGAACCTCGGCTGTCGGAGAGTGGACGGTGACGATTGTGCCGGTGTCCTTGGTGCTACCAAAGATCTTGTCCAGCGTAAATTCGTAGCCGTCAAGCTCCAGCCGGAGCTTAACCTGCGGCTTTTCCTGGCTGGAGTGACTGTTCAGACTAAGCGCTTCGCTTGCCCTGGACTTCCATTTTGTCGTCAGCGCAACGTGAATAGCTTTGGCGATTGTCGTCTTACCTGACTCGTTTTCACCGGAAATCACTACCACGCCCCGCTCGGCGAGCCCTGTGATTGAGAGTGAATCAATCGCACGTACATTGTGTAATTCGATGTCGTGAAAACGCATGATTTATTCCTTCTCTCCGGCCAGGCGCGCCAGCAAGCGAAGCGCATCGGCTGCTGCGGTGGTTTCAGATTCTGATAGGGGGCTGCCGCTCTCGGTTCGCCCTTTGCTCAAGACCGTTAGTTTTTCTGCAGCTATGAGCGGATAACCGGTGAGATTGAGATTAGAGATATCCCCCTCGGACGGAACCACCGTCAAATCGGAGCCACTTTCCCGGCGATAAAGTGCAGCGAAAAGCTGTTGATACTGCTCAAGTCGATTTTCAAAGGTAGTCGACTCCGACAGTGTCACGGTTCCTCGCAATGAATACTTCACCGCTGTGTCTGTCTTCGCCTCGATACCGTCCAGTTCAGCAAAGAACTCATCGAGGTCTTCCGCACCAGTGATATCCATGTCGATGGCATGAAAAGCCCACTGCCCCACTCGGTGGGAGGCCACGGTAACTGAGTCCTTTTCGGGGCCGCTCTCTACAATGTCGACGACGAGTGCATTGCCGGAATCCCGTTCTTTGTCGTCGTACGCTGTGGTTTCGTGTGCGCCGGAGAAATAAACTCTGCCAGCATGATCGAGTTGGCTCGTGGAGTGGGAATCCCCCAGCGCAACATAGTGCAACGCCCCGCGGTCAATAGCTTGTTCCAAGCTGGTCAGATCAATGGTGGCTCCTGCATCAGCACCAAAGCCTTCTACTTGGCCGTGTGCGACCATCACTCGGATTCCATCGGCGGGCTCAAGCTCCGTGGCTATTTCCGCCACGATGTCGTCTGCCGAATACTTGCCGCGCACTGGCACACCGATGAGTTCCACCCCGTCACGGATTGCAATGGGCGCGCTGTCGCGAATTACGTAAACTCCTCGGTCTTCCAAAGATTCGAAAGCACTACGTCGATAAATGGAAGAAGCATCAAGCGCATCATGGTTGCCGGGTAGGAAATACACCGGCACGGGTAGCTTGGCGATTCGCTCAAGAGCCCGCAAAAACACCTTGTCCGGCAATGTGTTGGAATCGAACACGTCTCCAGCGACGACAATGAACTCAGCGCCTTCGCTAATCGCCAACTCGCCGATGCGATCGATGGCGTTGAGTCGACTTTCGTGGAACCTAGCTTGGGCTTCACCGCCGTCGAGCTCTAGGAACCACCGAGTCATTCCCAGTTGCCAATCTGAGGTGTGAATGAATTTCATGACTAGCGCTCCTTTTGTCCCAGGCTCAGCGATTCCTGCAGATGTTGCCAACAATCTTCCAAATCAGCGACTGCACGAATGGTCTCTCTCGAAATTACGCAGGTTGGCTGCAATGCTTCATGCAGCAAACTGCGGTCGGTAACTGTTAGTGGGTCAATAACCTCGAGCGAAGGAACACTGACTCGTTCCAAATCATTGCCCCAGTAGTCGGCTTCGACAGCGAAAAGTTCGGCAACCTTCTTCTGCTCGTTGTCACCGCTATCTTTTCCACCAGCGTCATTCGACTTCTGGGCGGTTTTATTGGGATTCTCCCGAACCGCGCCACCAAGCCCGAGGCGCTTCGGCGCAGTCCGGTTTCGCAGCTGTGTTAGTTCCTGAAGCCGGCGTTGCAATTCGCGCTGCGGATAATCGCGCAGCTGTAGTAGCGACAGCGGATCGCGGTCGATATCAGCGACAAGTTGAGCGGCAACTGCAACGGTGTGCTTACACACAGGTGCCGGGTCCGGGCAGGTGCATTCGCTGTAAATGTGCTCTTCGCCATCGCACAACAGCATTTCCATCTGCTCATACGGCAACTCGCCGTGCTCAAACTCTGTGAAGGCCGACGGATTGTTCACCAACCACCGCAGTACGTCGTCAGTTTGTTTCTGCTCCCGCCGTGGGAACCGAATAAAGACTGAAAATGGTTCCGGCTGGCTGCCCTGCACTTCACCGATGATGTAGCCATCCGCGATTCGAAGCCCCAGCACATTGCCGTCGAACCTGTACTTCTCACCTCTGTGAACACGACCCGAATCAGCGCCACGGATGATGAACTCCCACACCCACCGGGCAAAAGTAGTACGTGGCTCGACCGCCACGCGCGCTGCGGTTCCACGTCGCTGCTGTCCGGTAAATGCACCAGCCCAGTCCTGGGTGGCCAGGAGCTTTTCAATCGTCGAGCTGGTTGCTGGCGCGCTTCGCGCCGTAGTCCTTTTACGACCACGCTTTCCAGAGGGCCCCTTGCCAAACTCGGCAAAGATGACATTGTCGCCCCATGTCACGTCTCCGTCACCGGCCATCAGTACCACCTCTTCTGGACCCTAAACGGGGTCACATTGTTGGGAATCGAATCGTCATCCGAGATTGTGGAGTCCGATGCCGTGCCCTCCGGGTTCACCCCATCGGTCACCGTCCCACCGGACTTTGACTCCGCTGCGTCCATCGATTCACGCAGTGACTGAATCTTGTCCTTGTCCAATTGCCACAGAGACCGCAAACGGTGAAAGTCCATCTCCGTCAGCTTGGTTTCACCAGCGCGCACAACCGCATCCGCCAATTCTGCCTTCTCGAAAATCAGCTCGTCGATACGCTCTTCAAGCGTTCCCACACTGACCAGCTTGTGCACGTGTACGTCTTTACGCTGACCGATGCGGTAAGAGCGGTCCGTGGCCTGGTTTTCAACTGCTGGATTCCACCACCTGTCAATGTGAATGACGTGGTTGGCGGCAACCAGGTTGATGCCAACACCTGCCGCGAGAGTAGACAGCAAAATGATTGGTGGGCCGTCCGGGGCATTAAACTCTGCCACTACTTTCTCGCGCTGTGCCGGAGTCATTGCCCCTTGGATAAACGGAATGTCCACGCCCAGGCGCTTGCTGAAATGAGGGGCGAGCATCTTGCCGAACTCCACGAACTGCGTGAACACAAGCGCGCGTTCACCGTTTTGGACAATCTCATCGACGAGCTCTTCCAGCCGTGCAACCTTGCCCGAGCGATGCTGCCCATGATTAAGCAGCCCTGAGCCGTCGTGCTGGTAGTGCGCTGGGTGGTTGCAAATCTGCTTCAACTTCATGATGCCGCCGAGGATGATGCTCTTTCGCCCGAAGTTGCCAGAGCGATTCCGCTTCGAGCGCTTGAGCTTGTCCTCGATGTCCTTCACAGCTTCCTGATACAAGAAAGCCTGCTCCGTCGTGAGAGGAACCATCTCCACCTGCTCATTCTTCTTGGGCAGGTCCGGCGCAATAGCTGGATCCGACTTGAGTCGGCGCAGAATAAAAGGTGCTGTAATCGACTGCAATTGCAGTAGCATTTCCGCATTCCCATCACGCTCGATGGGAATCGCAAACTTGTTGCGAAATGCATTCGCCGACCCCAGCATGCCTGGATTACAGAAATCCATGATGGTGCGCAGCTCGCCCAAGTCGTTTTCCACCGGAGTACCAGTCATGGCGATGTTGTGCCGCGAGCCCAGGCTCCGCAGCGCTCTGGATACCTGGGCGTTGGGGTTCTTAATTGCCTGCGCTTCGTCAGCAATCACATGATCCCACTGCACTTGGGACAGTTCGTTCACATCGCGGGTAGCAACACCATAGGTCGTCACAACAACATCGTGTTTCCCGATAAATTCCTGTAGTTCTTCACCATGAGGACGGTTTGAACCATGCAGCAGCCCAACCTTGAGCTCTGGAGTGAACTTTGCCGCTTCTGCTGCCCAATTGCGCAGCACACCTGTCGGAACGACCAGAAGCGAAGCCTTGTGCTCTTGATCCTTCGCATCCGCTTGACGACGGCAGCGCTCATACTCCAACAGCGCCAGAATTTGCACAGTCTTACCAAGCCCCATGTCGTCAGCGAGAATGACACCAAAGCCGCGGTTGGACATATCCGCCAGCCACTCCACACCGCGCTGTTGATACTCCCGCAGCTCACCGACAAAACTCGGTGGCACCTCGACCGACTCTGCGAGGGCCGTGGAACCGTCTGAGTACTTCGACACCAACGCCTTGAGCCAAGAGGGATCCCTGGGGGCGACTGGCACTGCTGCTGGAGCTTGAGACTCCAAGCCACCGTCGAAGACCAGCTCTTTCAGGGTGGCTTGCCCCTTACCGGTCTCCTCCCCGGCCTTGGTCTGCTCCACCAAAAACTTCAGGGCTTCTCTAGCTACCTCTGGGTTCGCGTGCACCCAGTGGTCTCGCAGATGCACTAGCCCCGTACTCGATGCAGCGAGCTCACGCATTTCCGCTTCCGTCAGTACGGCATCCCCCACGGCCAGCTTCCACTCGTAATCCACCAGTTGGTCAAATCCGAGTTTCGGTTCCGAACGGCGCCCAGCAGGCCCCGTCGGATCTAACTGGACGACTTCAGTGTGCAACTGCAGGGTGGTCTCCACTGACTTCCAGTTCGGCGGCAGCATCACATCGATATCGACCTTTGCCAGCTGCGAGATGCCATCAGTCATAAGCTCTATCAGCTGCTCTGAGGTCAGCAGCAGATCTAAGCCCGGGTGGCCCGCTGCTTTCGCATATTTGAGCGTCGGGAATGCCTCTTGTGCAGCCAATAGCTGCGGGCGAAGTAGCGACAGCACGGACCGGCGACACATTTCTGGGTTCAGGCGCTCTGGAGCTGCGACACCGATGCGGTAGTACATCCGCAATGGCCATAGAGTCTCATGTTCCACCGCAGCTGAACGAGGATTGAGGCGAGTTACTGAGCCGCCTTCGTCATCCGCTCGATCCCGCAACTCCAACAGCTGCGGAAGATCCACATCCGGCAAGTCTTCCAGCTGGCCTTCAAAACCAACGGGTTCCTGCACCATTAGCTGCAGGCGAACATCCTCACCATCGGCCGACAGCCTCCACTTTGCCAGCGACTGCGCCACCCCCGGTGTCGCACGCCCCAGGGACTCCGACTGCAACAACGACCGCACGAAACTCTGACGCTGTTCTGCCGGTTCATCCAAATCGGCCAGGAGCGCGTTGGTGACCCAATGAAACATCCGATTGATGAAATCCTCAGCCACCGTGGCACCTCCGTTATCAATCAACACCGGTGGTGTACGGGAAATGACCTGACTCTGCCAGGCAATCTCACTCAACCCCTCCGACATCCGCCACGTCGGCCACCACTCATTGTCTTCCCACGTCAGCGCCACCAGTGCCCGCCCAGAGCGTGCGAAAGCATCCAATCCCTGTACAACATCTACAAAGAACCTAAGATCCGGCGCCATCGCCGCCGAGGAAACTTCCTCCTGCAATTGCACCAGTGCCGTCACCGCAGCCCATGGCGGGAACACCCATGTGGGTACCGCTTTCTCTACTGCCCGCCCCTTCGGTGTGCGCAGTTTTAGCGTCAGTTGCGCTCGACTCCCCTGGTCCAGCACTGCAAAAAGCCGACGCTGATGCGCCGGGACTTCCAGCAAATCCACGTCCGCAATAATCCGGTGCCCCTCTGGCCGCTCCACCCATAGGTGAAGACCCGAATCATCTTTCCAGACCGCGTGCAGCAGCAACGGCACCGCTGACTTAGCAACTTGGTCCATTACTTCCTCCCCACTGCTTGCTCAGTCATCACCGTCTAATCACCCGGCGACTTCGCCACCAGATATTTGTTCAATGAAGATTCTGCCACGCACCCCGGATCAGCTTTTCCACCACACCACAACATTAGCACGCATGTTCGAATTATGTATCTTGCAAAAATTACTCCTCCTCTACCCAAATACCCCTTTTCCCAGGTAATTTGTCGCACTTAACCGATTTTTAAAAGCTTTTTCAACGCTTCTTATCTTGCAATGCAGCGCATCACATGAAAACGTCGTATAGGCCACAAGAATTAAAAATGTGTGACTCGTGCAATAGTTCTGCCATGGTTCGCATGTGCCAGTAGGCTCCGCTGACTGTCGAAGATAGTCCGGAAGCTGAAGCTGTGCTGAATCGCGAACCGCAGGTTCCACCGTGGACGTCGGCCACTTTTTGGCTCGATGCTGCCGCGGCGCTGTGAACGTCGTCAAGCAGACTTGATTAAGCGAAACTGAGTTGTGCGCCGAAAATGCTTTTTGGTGCGCTAGGTAGTGCGCGAGTCCGACTGTACGACTAATAAATAATGAGGAGTTGCCCTGTGGACCAACACACATGGTTCATCATCGCACTAGTCATTTATCTGCTGTTGATGGTCTACATCGGTTGGACCGGATGGAAAAAGACTGCAGAGTATGACGAATACATGATTGGCGGCCGCGGCCTACATCCGTTCGTCGCGGCACTGTCAGCGGGTGCATCGGACATGTCCGGCTGGCTGCTGATGGGTCTGCCCGGCGCGATTTACCTTTCGGGTCTGAACCAGACCTGGATTGCAATCGGCCTGGTCGCAGGCGCATGGCTGAACTGGAAGTTCACCGCACCACGCCTGCGTAGTTACACCAAGATTGCTCGTAACTCGATTACCGTGCCGTCGTTCCTGGAGAATCGTCTGCACGATACGTCGAAGGTGCTGCGCGTTTCCGCAGGCCTGATTATTCTGCTGTTCTTCACCTTCTACGTCTCCTCGGGCATGGTCGCAGGTGGCCGCTACTGGGAGTCGACGTTCGGTGGCAGCTACCTCGTCGGCATGCTGCTGGTTGCGGGGATCACTGTCGCATATACCCTGTTCGGCGGCTTCCTTGCTGTCTCCTACACGGACGCGGTGCAGGGCATCATCATGTTCATTGCGCTGCTGACGGTTCCGACTGTCGGCATCATCTACCTGATTAACAACGGCAACTCCTTCTCGGACATCTTCAGCTTTGCTGCTAACAACCCGTACCCGGGCAGCGAGGGACAGCCGGTTGAGACCTTCTTCGATCCGTTCGCTGGCATTCCGCTAATCACGATTATCGGTCTGCTCGGCTGGGGTCTGGGCTACTTCGGCCAGCCGCACATTATCGTTCGCTTCATGGCTCTGCGTAGTGCAAAGGACGCAACCGAGGGCCGCCGCTGGGGCGTTGGCTGGCAGGCACTGTGCATGCTCGGCTCCGTCCTCGTGGCGCTGACCGCAACTGTTTTCTTCGCTACGAACCCAGATGCTTCGGTCACTGATGCGTCTTCCTACGAGACCATCTTCCTGGACATGACCCGCATCCTGTTCCACCCGCTGATTGCAGGCCTGATTCTGACTGCAGTACTGGCAGCAATCATGTCCACCATTTCCTCGCAGCTGCTGGTGTCTTCCTCCGCGCTAATCGAGGACCTGTTCAAGGCAACGGTCAACAAGTCCCTGCGTCCGAAGACCTACATGGCTCTCTCCCGCGTCGCCGTCGCGCTGATCGCCATCATCGCCGCAATCATCGCTGCTAACCCGAACAGCTCCATTCTGGATCTGGTTGGCTTCGCGTGGGCTGGCTTCGGCTCGGCATTCGGCCCGGTGCTGCTGGCCGCCCTCTACTGGTCGCGCCTGAACACGCCAGGTGCTGCTGCCGGCATGATCACCGGTGCGGTTGTCTCCTTCGCATGGGGCATGAGCTCGCTCAGCGACACTCTCTACGAGATCGTCCCGGGCTTCGCCGCTGCAACTGTCGTGATGATCATCGTCACGCTGGCCACGAAGGAACCGAATGAGAAGATCAAGGAAGAGTTCGACCACGCAGCAAAGCAGGCTCTGGTCTAACGCTTCGATCTAAGCTTGGCCTCCGCTAGCCCCACAGGCTAGCCCCGGCGCATACCTACAAGGGAACCGAAAAAGTATTTTTCGCGCCCAACTAGGTATGCGCCCTTTTTTATTTGCCATCCTAGCCGCCGCCCTGACTGCCGCCTTTGTCTCATCCTTTGCACTTACGCGAGTTCTCGTCACATCCTCCCCCGCTGGGCCGGACGCGGAAGCCGTCGTCAAGCAACTGCGCACTGTGCGCGTCGTCGCAGGCCGCCCCACCGTCACCGGGTACAAGCGCGAGCGCTTCGACGTCTGGGCAGGCTCTGCCGATTGCAATACACGCCATAAAGTGTTGGCGGCGTGGTTCGGGGGCTCTGTATGTTCGCTTGACGACGACTCCCTGCGCGAAATCCCCGACCCTTACACGGGTGACCCGGTGGGGGCGCATGAGGTCGATATCGACCACATTTATCCGTTGGCAGCGGCGTGGGATTTCGGAGCCTACACCTGGGATGCCGAGCGGCGTCGGCGATTTGGCAACGATATCGAGACCAACCTCGTACCCACGCGAAGCGCGGTCAACCGGGATAAAGGAGATGCCAGCCCGGCCGAATGGCTTCCTGAGGATACGAAGGCGTGTGACTATTCGCATCGTTACTTAGCGGTGGCCATTAAATGGGACCTGCCCGTATCGTCGGCAGACTGGAAGGCGATGGCCACTGCGTGTGGAATCCGCGCGAGGAAAGGCACGAAATAGAGAAAATAGTGCGAGCACGTTAAGTTAAGGACTGGTCTTAATAAAGAAATATCCAGGCCACTCCTCGCTTGAACGCGAGGCCTACATTCAGTCGTGGAAAGGTAATACGTGCAAAACGTAGTTCTTATGGTTCACGTCCTGGCGGCAATTCTGCTGCTTGGACCGGTGACTGTCGCAATTTCGATGTTCCCGAAGCTCGCGCTTGCAGCCCGCGGCGGAGAGGCTGGAACGGTCGGCGCCGCGCGCACCATGCACGCCATTTCGCGCACCTACGGCATGTGGTCGCTGCTCGTGCCGCTGCTCGGCTTCGGTGTCATGTTCACCGATGTGTCGACCTACATGAAGTCCGGGGCAATGCACGCCGCAATCCTGCTGGCAATCATCGCCTGGGCACTGCTGTTCTTCCTGATCATTCCGCGTCAGCGTCTGATGATGGCCGGCCTCGGCATCGCTGATGAAGACGAGGATGTTGACGATCCGGAGTTCATCGAGCGTCGCAAGAAGGCTGAAGAGCTCGACTGGGACAAGCAGAAGGGCCAGCTGGCTATGTTCTCCGGCATCTTCTCCCTGCTGTGGGTTGTCGCCGGCATCCTGATGTTCTTCATCTAGAGCTCACGCTCAGACACAATAAAACTGCCGGTGCGTCTGTACGTTTCGGCCCGACTAATCGGGTTTGAAAGTACATGCGTACCGGCAGTTTTTTATTTTCTAGGTCAGCGCCAAGGGCGGTCGTCGGTTGTCGCCTGACGACGACCACCCAGCTCACCTCACCTAGCAGGTTTAGCGGCGTCCGCCTCGGTAACCACCGCGACGGTCATCACGGCCACCACGGTAGCCACCGCGACCGCGACCGCCACCACGACGGTCATCGCGACCGCGACCACGGCCACCGAAATCGTCACCGTCATCGAAGTTTCCACGGTAGCCACCACGGCCACGGCCACCACCACGACGGTCATCGCGACCGCGACCACCACGGTATCCTCCGCGACCGCGGCCGCCATCACGACGATCGCCACGGTAGCCACCACGGCCACCGCGGTAGTCATCGCTGTCGTCGACCGAGGTGCCGTCGTCAAGCTTCAGCCCAATGAGCTGGCCGGAGATGCGAGTATCGGAGAGGTTGTTGATGACTTCTTGCGGCAGGTTGGCCGGCAGTTCGACCAGTGTGTGGTCGCCACGGATGTCGATGTGTCCGAAGTCCTTGGAGGACAGGCCACCCTCGTTGGCGATGGCGCCGACGATGGCACCCGGGCGGACGTGCTGGCGACGACCGACGCTGATGCGGTAGGTTGCGGTGCCCTCGCGGTCGAATTCGACCAGGTCAGCGCGCTTGCCCTGACCGCGCTCACCGCGGGAGCGACCATCGCGGCCACGGTTGCGGTCGCGGTCGAAACGATCACGGTCACGGTCGTTACGACGGCCACGCGGCGGTTCCTTCATTAGGAAGTCGCCCGACTGTGCCTGCGCAGCGATAGCGGCGGCGATATCAACCAGTGGGGTGTCGTGCTCTTCTGCGTACTCCTCGATGAGCTCACGGAAGACCGGAACCTGCGAATCAGCAAGCGCCTCGGTCAAGTCATCAGCGAACTTCTGCTTGCGAGAGTCGTTGACCTCATCGACGGTCGGCAGCTTCATCTCGTGCAGCTGCGACTTGGTTGCACGCTCAATCGAGCGCAGCAGGCGTCCCTCACGCGGGGTGACAAAGAGCAGTGCCTCGCCGGAGCGGCCAGCGCGGCCGGTACGACCAATGCGGTGGACGTAGGACTCGGTGTCGTGCGGAATGTCGTAGTTGACCACGTGGGAAATGCGGTCAACGTCCAGGCCACGAGCAGCAACATCGGTTGCCACCAGGATGTCCAGGCGACCGTCCTTGAGCTGATCAATCGTGCGCTCACGCAGAGTCTGCGGGATGTCGCCGTTGATGGCGGCAGCGGAGAATCCGCGGGCACGCAGCTTCTCGGCGAGCTCCTCGGTCTCGTGCTTGGTACGCACGAACATGATCATCGCTTCAAATTCCTCGACCTCGAGGATGCGGGTCAGCGCGTCCAGCTTGTTGCGGTGGCTGACCATCAGGAAGCGCTGGCGAATATTGTCCGCAGTGCGAGTCTGGGACTTGACGGTGATCTCTTCCGGCTCCGTCAGGTACTGCTTGGACAGGCGACGAATCGAAGCCGGCATGGTAGCCGAGAACAGTGCGACCTGCTTGTCATCCGGAGTGTCGGCAAGAATGCGCTCGACATCCTCCTGGAAGCCCATCTGCAGCATCTCATCGGCCTCGTCCAGTACCAGGAAGCGCAGGTCGGAGATGTCCAACGAGCCCTTTTCCAGGTGGTCGATGACACGACCCGGCGTGCCGACGATAATCTGTGCACCTCGACGTAAACCCGACAGCTGCACTCCGTAGGACTGACCACCGTAGATTGGCAGGACCTGAATCTTGCCCAGGTGATCAGCAAACGACTGGAAGGAATCCGCAACCTGCAGTGCCAGCTCACGGGTCGGAGCGAGCACCAGCGCCTGCGGTGCGCGGACGGAGCGATCAATGCGAGCCAGAATCGGCAGCGCGAACGCCGCGGTCTTACCGGTACCAGTCTGAGCCAGGCCGACGACGTCGCGGCCGCTCATCAGAGTCGGGATAGTTGCAGCCTGAATTGGGGACGGAGTCTCAAACCCAACCTTGCGAACTGCATTGACAATGTCATCGGGCAGCTCAAGCTCATCGAAGCCGACGGTGTCGTCGTCGTTGTCGTCTTTGTTCTTTTCGGCCTTCTTCTCGGCCTCGGCAGTCTTTTCTACCTTCTCGGTCTTTTCCTCAGCGGCCTTCTCTTCGACCACCGGTGCTTCCTCGGCCACTACATCCTCGGCCTTCACAATTGCGTCCTCGCGGTTTTCGCGCTGATCCTCGCGGTTTTCCTCGACGCTGCCATTCATTTCATTATTAGCCATTTGGGGCTCTTCCTGGGCCTTTTCGCCCGCACACTCAATATTCAACAGTTGATTACTCACAGTTGGGTCGCACATACATGACCCGCCCAATTTACGTTCTTGTTTTTCAGTGCTCTCACGTCGGAATTGCGATGACATCGCTTCTCTTGCACATACTTCGAAAAATTGCGCCCAAACCCAATTCAGCTTTTACTTCCGAGGAGGGGCGCCCATCATGCACTATGCACTTTCAAGCGTTTCACCAGCGAATTTATACCGCTGCCAGATTCTCTGCGACATTGTCGTCAGGATTTCACACCGACTGCCCAGACTACGCCACCGTCGGTCAAAAAACCATTTCCTGTCCGCAAGGTCACAACACTAGGCGGTCGATTTCTTGGATGAGGCCCCGGCGCTGGGGCCGTCGTTAAGCGAGCGCATTGCACCCACTTCGGGGTGCCTATTTTGTAATTTCCTGGGGTGAGGTGGCTAACATTTTCCCTACAAGTTTGTACACATATCAGCTATTTTCCGCCGTGGAACACCCACCGTTCGGCGGACTTTTGCAACTACACAACGTATAAACCCAAGGTCGCTCGAAAATGCCCAGCAATAGTAATTCATCTGAACCGCAGCCGTCATCGCCCCGGCAGTCCCCGCTAAAACCACATTCTCCTGACGAGGTTTCTGGGAATGGCGGGCAGGCGGATAAGGAGCCGTCGAAGCTCTCGGCAATGATTGAAGTTCTCGGGTTTCCGGGCTTTATTTTGGCGGGTTCGGCGCTGGCATTCTTCTTCCCCGCCCCGTTTACTCCGCTGACGGATTACATCACGTACTTCCTGATGATCATCATGTTCGCGATGGGCCTCACCCTGACCACCCCGGACTTTAAGCAGGTCGCTAAGCGCCCGTTGGTGATTCTCTTCGGCGTCATTGCGCAGTTTGTCATCATGCCGCTGCTGGCGATTGCCGTGGCTAAAGCCCTCGGGCTCAACCCGGCACTCGCTGTTGGTCTGCTCATGCTGGGCTCTGTTCCGGGCGGCACTTCGTCGAATGTCATCGCATACCTGGCACGCGGTGACGTCGCGCTGTCCGTCGCCATGACCAGTGTGTCGACGCTGGTCTCGCCGATTATGACGCCGTTTCTTATGCTCGTGCTTGCCGACGCGCACACGGAGGTCGACGGCCTCGGGATGGCGTGGAGCCTCTGCCAGACAGTCCTCCTGCCTGTGGTTGGTGGCCTGGTTATTCGCGTTGTGGCCGACTCGTTTATTAATAAGATCCTGCCGATTCTGCCGTGGATTTCTATTCTCGGTATCGGTGGCGTGGTCTTCGGTGCCGTGGCCAAGAACGCTGAGAGCCTGGCGAACATTGGCCTGATTGTGTTTGTGGCTGTGATCATCCACAACGTTCTGGGCTACGTGCTCGGCTTCTTTGCAGGCCAGCTGGTGGGGATGCCGACTGCGGGCAAGCGCACGGTGGCCGTGGAGGTCGGCACACAGTCCGCTGGCCTGTCCTCCGGTATGGCAGCGAAGTTCTTTACCCCGGAGGCAGCGCTTCCCGGCGCGGTGGCCGCTGTGGTGCATAACATTACTGGCGCTATCTATGTGGCTATTTGCCGAAAGGTCGATGAAGGCAAGGAAACTAGCAAATCCGCTTCTGCTTAAGCTGTTTTTGCTTCGGCTTCTTTGGCTCCGCTGTTCGACGAGTGGGCTGGTAGAGTCTCTCGCCCGAAGATCCAGCCCACCATTGCGACCAGCGAAATAACACCGCAAACAAAGAAACCGGCCTTGAACCCTGCGGCATCCACAATTGCGCCGACAATCAGCGGGCCAGAGATCGCTCCGAAGTCCTGAGCCATCTGGAAATTGGCCAGCACCTTTCCACCTTGGCGGTTGGCGCCGATGACGTCGGCAAGCACGGCCTGCTGCGATGGATTGATCATGCCAGCGCCGAAACCCGCGAGGACGGAGAGAATCAGTAGCGGAATGGCACCGCTGCTAAATCCGATAGCGCCCGTGAACACGCCGTTGATGAACAGGCCCGTGATGAGCAGAGGGCGACGGCCGATGCGGTCGGAGAGACGGCCGGAAAACTGCAGTGCCGTGACATTGCCGAGCGCGAAGGCCGTCAGCGCGAAACCAGCTGTGGCAGTGGCGGCTACTGCCCCATCGCTGCCCGGTTCTGGGGCGCCAACATGGGAAAACGTTGCCGCAGCGAACAGCGGGACAATCGCGACGCGCACGCCGAAGTTCGACCAGCCGTTGGCGAAGGCTCCGACTAGTGCGCTTCGATATGCCGAGTCACGGATTGCTTCGGAGAACCTCAGCACCGGGGTTGTGCGCTTGGGCACTACATGGCGAAGATGCTCCGCACTCAGCGACATGCCGACCACAATCGTTGCCACAATCAGCGCGCCACCGTAGATGAAAAACGGCACCCTCATGCCCCATGCGCCCATTGCAGCACCAATGATTGGGCCAAAGACATTGCCCAACAGGAAGGCTGTGCCGTAGGCGGCCGAGCTCTTACCGCGGATCTCCGGCGGTGAAATCCGCACAATCAGCCCCATTGCCGAGACCGTGAACATCGTCGAACCGATGCCTCCGAGCGCACGAAACGCCAGCAGTTGCCAATATGTCTGCGCAACACCGACAAGCAAAGTCGAGAGCGCGACGATGCTGATGCCGGTTAGGTACGTGCGCCGATATCCGAGCTTCTCTACCAGTGAGCCCGATGCCGGTGCGAAGATAAGCCGGAAAATGGAGAACGAACTGACCACGAAGCTGGCCGCGAACACACCCACATCGAAGCTGCGCGCGTACTGCGGCAAGATCGGTGCGATCAGACCGAAGCCCAACGCGATGATGAACGCAGCGCTGACCAGAATCCAAATCTCTCGCGGAATCGGTTGTTTAATCCCGTCTAATTCACCCTGCCGAGGATCGAGACCTTGTGGTTTGCTTCCCACCTCCGATGCGATATCCGGCTGAGATTCGCACTTTGCTTTACGACGAAGCAGGTCGCGCGAACGGGAAGCTGACAAGGTAACGGTCCTTTCTAGCTCAGTTGACCGATTTCGATAAAAGAATCGACTTTTATACAGCTATGACCTCTTGAATCGGCACCTGTGCTGTGTTTTTATTTAGTGCATTTGAAATCGAAGTTCCCAATGCTCTTGCCACAGGCGGCGGAAATGCATTTCCGACCTGTCTCCAGGCAGCAGTTTTCTTTCCAGAAATTTTCCACTCCGGCGGAAAACCTTGAATTAGAGCTCCCATAGCAACTGTAAGCCGTGGAGGTTGATCCACTGGATCATCAGCGGCAGGCGGATACTCCGCAATTGACGACCCCTTAACCCCTAGCTTGGCCCACGCTTCTCTTGCACGCGAAGGACCGACATCTGGGCCACCATGCTTCTTAGATCCGCCAACGAGAGTCGGCGCAATTTTATTCGCACGAGCTGCCCAACTTTCCGCTCCTGGCCACCCCTGCGAAGCCATCTCCGCGTATAGCGTTTCACCTACTGTCGGGGCTTCACCTTGCGGTTCAGGCCAGTGGAAAAATGGAGCATACTCCTGTTTCACAGCTACCAACACAAAACGAGGACGAAGTTGCGGAACACCGTGTTCCGAAGCATAAATTAATCGCCAATGTGGTTCATATCCAAGACGAAAGAGTTCGTTAAGAACAGACTCTCGGTAATTCTTAAACCGTGGTTGCGACAACCCTTTCACGTTCTCCAAAAGCACTGCTTTCGGGTCGGCCAAAGCGATAATCTCAAGCGCTTTTGGGAAAAGATCTCGCTCGTCATCGGCCCCGAGCTGCTTTCCGGCAATTGAAAACGGTGGGCAAGGCACACCCCCAGCCACTAGATCTACGCCTTTGAAATCCGCACCGTTTAAGTTGAGGACATCGTCCTCGCGAACGTTCCAACGCTGTTTTGCTGCAACGAGATCGTTGTCCCTATTCAAACGCAGCGTATTACAGGCATCTCGGTCGTTCTCTACTGTGCATACATGATAGAAACCGGCTTGCTCAAGCCCCAAAGCTTGGCCACCAGCACCGGCGCAAATCTCTAGCGATGTGAATCCACTCATCTCTAACGCCACCTCCTACATCGCCAACCAATGGTTCTTCGAACTGGAAGCTACCCGATGCTCAGGATCCACCACGAGACATAATTCGAACATCCATTCGATATCGTGCTTAATGACGCTTCCTACCCTACTACCCCGACTGATTTTACGGTCAACATACCCGATCAGAATGAAATAGGCGCCTGTACCACTGGGTCAGTGCTCGTAGCTACTCGCCAAGACTGACCGTCAATTTCCACAGCGCCCCGCCCACGATGAGAATTACCAACCGACACAACTCTCAGCGCAATCAACTCATCGGAACGCAGTTTCACACCAGCCAACTGCTCCGCGATTTCCATCTGCCGCATATACTTTCCGGTTAGGATAATTATGCCTTCAGCAGCCAGAGCTGTTCGCGCACCGCCATTGCCACGCACACGCTTCATGTAGTCGCGTTGTTTCGCCACCGTTGCAATATCTTCTCGATTGATGACCAATCCGAGCGCCTGCCGGAAAAACTCGTTAACTCGCTTTTGCCCAGATTGATTGGCGAAGATCTTCTCGCGAGCACCTTCCGACAAATGAAGCAATCGATTTACGGGCAGCGGAGCGTCATCAAAGATCCAATCAATTCCAGATCGAGCTGCCTGAGTAAACGTCCGCTTCCGGTCACGATTCCCGCGTTTCGTCAATTTGTCCGACGAAGCTCGCTCAACACAAACGCTGAAACAGGAATCCTCATCAGAGGAATGCAGTCCAATAATAATCTCGTTTTCGGCTTCTACCGGGATCATCCACGATCCCTTATTCATGGAAAACTTGCAGTCTACGTCGGTTCCAGCGATCCGATAATCAAGATGTTTCTGTATGCCGTCATCGATGATCTCCGCAAACTCATGACGGATAGCGATTTCGATCAATGTTCCAAAATGGGTCTTCTCAGTCTTGTAAAGCTGTTCCCAGCGGTAACGTCCTGTTTTCTGGCCGTTATAGAGCAAGTAATAGGTTTCCCTAAAAACCTTTGCAAACCGATCCCCTTCTGGATCAGCATCACGAATTAGTGCCTTGACCTTTTCGACCTCTGAATCGGCAGCATTGGTTATCTTTTGCATAGTTAAGGACCTTAAGCCACAAACCCCCTACCCCGCCACTGTGGCGGAATAGGGGGTTGGACGGAGCGTCGTAAAGCGAACGCCCTATCTACGAGACTGCGGTGACCTGATTAGAACAGGCTCGGCAGGTTCGCCTGCGAGGAGAGGTTGCTGACAGGCTGTGTTGCCTGAGCGGTCGCACCAGACAGCTCCGGAATCGGCAGCTCCGGGAGAGATGGGCTCTCCGAGATAATGTCGGCAATCTCCGGTGGGACCTCGACGCCCTCTGGAAGCAGCTCGCCGATCGGACCCAAATCCGGCTCTTCCTGCGGGACGTGCTGCTTGGTGTACTGGGAGTCCTCGTCAATCGTGCGGAACTCGGACTGCGGTTCGGTGGAGGTCTCTACCTTGAAGCGCTCGTTGACCTGGCCGTCCGGGATGTCGTACTGCTCTTCAAGAGCAACGTCAATCGGCTGGAAGCGGCTCAGCGGGCCGATACCCATGGAGTTAACGCCGATGGCCTCGCGAGTCTCCGGGTTGTAAGCGTTTCCACCCGAATCGCCGTGGTCAATCGGAGCGATGGCCCAGACACCGTTGCGGACACGGAACACCTGGAAGCCGCAGCCGCGGCCGGTACGGGAACCGTCGGTGCACACGGGCTCACCGAGGTTGTCGAAGGAAATCTCCATCGGCTCGAGAGTGCGCTTGTCCTCGATACCGACGATCTGAACCGGCTCGCCGTGGACGTTGCCGAACTCATCAACAGAGTGGGACATAGAGGTGGTCTTGATGTCGTCCTGAACCTCAATGATGCCGTAGTCACCGCTATTGAAGAGGTCGTTGAAGAACTCCGGCATAGTGGTGTTTTCGTCGAAGTCACCCTCTTCCGGCATGATATCGGTGCCCATGTAGTCCTTGTTGACCAGCTTGTCGCCGTCCTTGGTTGGGATGAAGAACTGGCCGGTGACCTCTTCGCCGGTTTCAGTATCCTTCGCCACAACACAGTGACCGGCAGTCATGATGACACGATGCGAAACGCCATTCTGATCCACAACGGTGCCGGGAACTCCCAGAGAGCACATCGGGGACTGAACATGCCGTCCGTCGATGTTCTTACTGCTCGGGAACGGCATTCGCAACGGCGAGCCCGGGCCGATGACAACATCCGAGTTTGCCGGTGCAGCCTCAGCTACCGCGATTCCGGGCACAAAGCCACCCGCAGCTACCGACAGTGCAGCCGTGAGTGTGGCGACCTTCTTTGAACTGGCCATAGTGTGCGGTACTCCATTTCTGTACAGAAAACTTGTCCCACTCAGTGTATTAGGAACACCTTTACAAAGCTCTCCAAAAATGGAACCTAGGGTGAAATTCTCAGTCGAGGAACCGTTCATTCGCCTTCACGGCACGCGCATTACACATCAAAAGGTTTGTTCAACAGCAATGCAAGAGCCAGAACCATCCACCTTGGATGATTCTGGCTCTCTTAACGGTTCGGGGGTGATTTTTGTCAGATTCTCAGACTGGCGCTAGCCCTCAAAGCTTGGAAGCTGAATTTCAGCCAATTGAGGCAGCTCAAACGGCTGTGACGATTGTGGCAATTGGGGCGATTGTGGCAGTTCAGGGAGCTGCGGTGACTGCGGCAGCTGGTCCACAAGATCAGCTAACTGCGGTACAGAATCTTCCTGCGAAGCCTGCGGATCCTGCGCCCGGGCATACTCCTGATCCGCCGCCATATCCTCATTGAGGGTGCGGTAGGAGGAGTCACGCTGAGCCGTGGAATCCGATACCTCAAAGTGGTCGTTTACCTGGCCGTCGGGAATGCCGTAGGCCTCCTGGATGGCAATATCCGCGGGCATCACACGCGAGACCGGACCGAAGGTCATCGAATTCACGCCAATAACTTCATTTGTGGTCGGATCGTAGGCATTTCCGCCCGAGTCACCGTGGTCAACGCCGATACCAACCGTCCAAATGCCGTTTCGAGCCCGGAATACCTGATAGCCACAGGCACGTCCGGTACGCATGCCGTCCTTACAGATAGGTTTGCCAAAATTATCGAAGGAGACCTCGCCACGCGGCAGATCTTCATTGTCTTGAATGCCAGTCATCGCTACAGGCTCCCCGTAGCTCTGACCATTTTCATCGATGGAGTAACTTGCGCCGGTAGTTTCTACGTCTGGATCAAGGTTGATTACTCCATAGTCTGCACCATTAAAGGCCGCCGGCAACGACTCCAGTCCGGCATCTCCCTGCGGCACTTCCCAACGGTGAGCACCTGTCGTACCAATGCGCTTATCGCCTTCGGTGGTTGGCACATACACCTCACCGGTAACGATTGGCAGACCCACATCCGGAGCATCATTCACACAGTGCCCTGCGGTCAACATGACCCGATGCTTTTCCCCATTGCGGTCCGTCACCGTTCCCGGAACACCCGCCGAACACATCGGCGAGTTGACATTTCGGTGCCCATCCCACGGGCTTCCCTCCATGGGAGTTCGAATCGGGTCACCCGGACCAACCACGACAGCATGTGCCGCGACCGGGGCTGCTAAGGACAAAAGTGCTGCGAAAGCCGATACCGCCATTCGACTTCTTGCGTGCTTCATTGAGACGAATCTTTCAAATTTTTAGTTTTCCTTTAGGACCATCCCCCACACTAATCCACCACCCCACCCCCAGAAATAGCGTTTTCTCAGACTCTTGGACTTTTACAAAAGTCGTTATCGAATCGTTTCCACAACCCCACATGTCCCTGCAATAACACCAGGCACCTAGCCAATTGACTACCCCCACTTGGGTAGCCAATTGATGCTAAACATATCTCGAACATTAGTTCTATATGTTCGAAAATGCGAGTCCGGGTTGTTCGATAACTTGTGAGCCATGAACACAGCAGACGAGTTTCCCATTCATCGCCGCCTAGCTCTTCCCCGACTATCCGCTACCTACCGTGCAGAATGTTTCGAAGACCTCGACCTCATCCGCACAATCCTCTGCCACCCCACCATCGGCCGTAGGCATTCGCCCGGCGCGCTAGATCACACCTTCTCGCTTCCCGACGGGCCTGTGGTCACCGTCCGCGCGTCACGGATAGCGCTTCCTCGCGCACTGGTCTCTCAGCTTGCCGACGTGCACGCGGAATACTTCATCCTGAAGGATGAGCCCATGTTCATGTACTCCGTTTCCGTCAAGGTGGAATCCTCATCGGAGGTAGTCCTCCGCGGAATTGGCGGTTCGAATCGGACGCGGGAAGAAAACCGCCGACGTACTCGGGCTGTGGCTGAGGCACTCCATCGTGCGCAGGACTGCAGCAAGATACACGAAAACGGCACTGACCTCGCACTCCCCGGGCGCCGTTATAGCTGGATTGGCACCAGGGACGCGCGGCCACTGCCGTGTCCTAACGAGCTCTTTTCTTCTCGCCCATCAGCGGCTTAGCACTGTTCACAGTGCTGCCACAGTACGGCTACTCGCTGTCGTCGCCTTCTTCGTCGTCCTCGTCGTCATAGTCGCCATCGTCATAGAGGTCATCATCGTCGTCATCGTCATCATCATCCCCGTCCAAGGAGGCAACGTGATCAGAGTAGATATACTCCGCGTACCCGTCATCGACGGGTGCCAGCTGATCTTCCCATTCCTCTGCGCGGTCTACCACGAGCGCAAGGACATCCATCAGCTTGTCAAAGTCCTTGAAGGTGCCCAGCGTCAGAACCTCATTGCGCAAGGTCTGGATGTCAGAGTAGAGGTCAGCGAACATCTTGCGACGGTCATCATCGGTGAGAACCGTTTCGGTGTCCGAGTCCCAAAACTCTGCGATGGCCTGGTCGACAATGTCGTCCAAGTTCGCGTCCTGAGAGATGAAGCGGACGTGTGCGCTGGGCTCGTTGTTGTGGGCAGTTACCAAAACCTGAACCAACGAGGAGGTACCAACTTCGGAGGTGACCAAGGTTGCCTCTTCGGGGTCCTGTTCAAACTCCAGGTCAGCAATGCGGTCATCATCACCATCGAGCAGAGTGCGCAGCAGGCCAACAACCTGGTCAGTAGCTACATGGTGGGCGACTGCCGCGACGGCGTCTTCGACGGAGAATACAGCGGAGACCAGAACAGCTTCGAACTCGTCGTCCTCATCATCCACATCGGCAGCGGCTACGTAAACTTCGGCAGCCGGGATGTCCTCATCAATGGTGACGAACTGAACCTCCAGGTCAGAGGTAATGGGAACGAAGAGGGTGTCATCGTTGACACGGCTTTCAATGCCCTCGCGGTCCAGTGCCGCAGCAATCTGCTCGAAAAAGCTCATGGGTGGAATCCTCCCTTGAAAGATAATTGGCCTCTACCCGCAGCCAATCGTAGCGACAAACGCGCAATCATGGGGTGGCTCATGCCCCCGGCAATTGCTGCGAAAGATCGCGCCGGCAGAGTGCGTGCTGCTGCAAAGCCGCCAACGCGGTCGGTTGAGGAGCAGGCCGCCAGCTGTCGATTCTCGAAAACAGAGCGCTCAGTAGCGTGCCCAGAGTTGATGGCGTTCCTCACGAGAACGTTTTGGACAGGAGACACACAGATCGGCATCTGGGCTGTGATAAATCATGCAGCAAGTAGCTCTCTCCAGGTGAGTAACTACATCGAAGTCCGGTTCTTCTCCCGCCTCAGCAGCAGCTTCATCCCAGGGGAGCACCTCGCCTCCGCAGGAATCCATGAAACGAGGAAGAGGGACCCGATGTACTCGCTGTATTCCCTCAACGACATGTTTGCCAATAAGCGCTCCGCGCCAGGGCTCCATCAGCTCATTACCGGCGGATATTGCGGCGTTAGCTACGGCATCGGCAGCCACGGCCCAAAGAGGGGCAGGCTTGATTTCCCCGACTTCTCCAACAACCTGAGCCAACGGATCCAAGAAATGAGCCAGTGCTTCGCCGGAATCCTTCAGCTCATCCGCATCCTCAGCGGAAATGCTTTCAAACTGTTGAGCTTGGAACCCAACCCAATAGTCATCTCGGAGAAAGGCGAACCAAGAAGACCACTGCCACACCGGAACTCGATCGGACACCAACACGCATGCCAGCGATGGCCCTACCAATGCTCCGCACATGGACCACCACCACAACTGGGCCTGGAAACGGGTATCCACCTCAACCTCGGGCATGGGAAACAGCTTTCTCCCAGCCTCAATTCCGGCGGCTACAGCTTCGGTAGAAAGGTGCCACTCGGCAGCGCCGTCGTGAGGCATAACATCTGCGGAAAACCGAGGAAAGTCCGCCAAAAGCTGGGAGTACTCGGGAGGCAATGCGGCACCCCGCGTGACATCGTTCACCAGTCTCATCCTTCTATCGACTGTGTTAATCGCCGTACACCTGTCTATTTTTCCACCGACTACGGAATTTCCCCACAGCTCAGTAGTGTTTATATGGGCATATGGCTCTCAACGGACCCGTTTAGGAGGTCTACTACTTTGTTCCAAAAGACGAAGAAGGATTCAACTCGCACAGTAACTGATGCGGTGAACTCAACCCCCGAAGCGATCGAACGTGATGCCGGAAAACTGGGAACCCTTCTTATCCAAACCCTGGATAAGACCATGAGCTGGCAGTCGTCTGCCATCACCGGGTACGTCAGTTCCCTGCACAAGCGCAAAAAAGATGAAACTCCGGCGCAGGTACAGGAACGTATTGATTCCCACTACCTCAACCTGGTCACCGGCACCGGTGGTGCCGCCGGCGGCAGTGCGGTTCTTCCCGGCGTCGGCATGATTACGGGCTTGGCTGCGGTTACCGGTGAATCGCTGCTGTTCCTGGAAGCATCAGCCTGGTACACACTGGCCTCAGCAACCCTGCGCAATATTGACATCACCGATCCGCAACGCCGTCGCACGCTGATTCTTGCGGCCATGAGTGGTTCTGAGGGGACAGCTATTATGGCCTCTCTGCTTGGCGAGGAATCGCTGCGGAAGCAGACCAAAACTTCCGTAAATTCTCTACTGCCACGGCTTGGCGTTCCGCAGCTGGGTGCAGCAAACCGCCTGCTGATTCGCGAGGCACGCAAGCGCTTGATGAAGAACGCTCGCCTGGCCATCATCGGTAAGATTTTGCCATTTGGAATTGGCGCCGTGGTTGGGGCCTCCGCCAACCGCAAGCTCGGTGGCATTCTTATCAGCTCCACTCGCGCATCTCTGGGCCCGCTTCCCCAGGATTGGTCGGACTTTGAACGAAAGCTACCGGCTAAATCCAACACCTCGGAGGACTCGAAGAAGGGCTCAAGGTCATCGAGGTTCTCTATCCCCTCGGCGCTGAAGTGGCCGAAGAAAAAGAAGAATAAGTAGTTCCTCTTACCCGATTACCCTTCAGCGACTTACCCTTCAGCGACGTTTTTCAATGGAAGAGCGGTACCCACCATGGCCCAGAGCAAACCCCTCAGAACCTCTCCCATGAAGTTCTTGTGGAAACAGTCTCTTCACAGGCCACTACCGCTCTATGGTGTCGTTGTCGCAGCGCTAATCGTTGTCGGGCTGGAGTCCGTACTTCCACTTCTCACTAGAGATGCCATTGATGTGGCAACGGGCACTTCCGATGGCGGTGTCCCCGCACGCCTACTGCCTTCCCTAACTCCCCTGCAGGCAGTCATTTCTGTATTTCTGACCATCGCGTTAGTACGCTTCGTCGCCCAGATGGGGCGCAGATTCTTCTCCGGCAAACTCTCCATTGATGTTCAGCACGACCTGCGACTAAAGATCCTTCGCTCCCTACAAAACCTCGATGGTCCAGCACAAGACCGAGTCAACACCGGCCAGGTTGTGTCACGGTCAATTTCTGACCTCCAGGCGGTGTCCGGACTACTGGCGATGTTGCCGTTGACGCTGGGATCCGTCGTCAAGCTGTTCATCACAATCGGCATCATGCTCGCCCTCTCGCTGCCCCTGACACTGGTCGGCCTCGCCGTGGTGCCAGCGATTGTCTACATTGCAGTGAATTCGCGTGACAAACTCCATGCCGCAACCTGGGCTGCCCAACAGCAAGCAGGCGAGATCGCCGGACAAGTCGAGGAAACCGTTTCCGGCATCCGCGTTGTCAAGGCGTTTGCGCAGGGTGACAACGAAGTTGCGAAGATGGAGCGTAACTCGTCGCTGCTCTACTCCCTCCGCCTGCGAGCGGCAAAACTCAGCGCTCGATTCCAACCGGCGCTACAGTCGTTGCCGCAACTGTCCCTCGTCGGAAATATCGCGGTCGGTGGCTGGCTCGCGATTAACGGACACATCACCCTAGGCACGTTCGTAGCTTTTGCCACGTATCTCACCAGCCTGACTGCCCTGTCGCGTCTGGTCTCCAACATGGTCATCTCGATACATCTGACGTCGGCAAGCATCGACCGCATTTCCGATGTCATCGACGCCCGACCAGACAACCCCGAACCCACCGACGCGCTTCCTCTCCCCGACGGCCCCGTTGGCATCAGCTTCAACCACGTCACCCACAGCCGTGGCGGACGCACGCTTATCGACGATGTCTCATTCTCCGTCGCGCCAGGGGCGACCTTAGCGTTGATTGGCCCACCGGGGTCCGGAAAGACTATCGCCACGGAGTTACTCGGCCGTCACTATCTGCCGGATTCGGGAACCATCACTATCGATGCGCCCAGCCACGGCACATCCACAGATACGGCGCGCATTCTCTCCAGCGATGTGTATGACGCTATTACTGTCGTTCCGGACACTCCTTATCTATTTGCGGGCACGTTGCGTGAGAACATCGCATTCGCCAATCCCGCGGCGTCCCAGGAAGAGATTAACGCCGCAGCGACCGCCGCCCAGGTCAACTTCGTCGACGACCTGCCTCAGGGGTGGGACACAGCCATCGGTGAGCGCGGGCATAATCTCTCCGGCGGACAAGCTCAACGCGTGGCGTTAGCACGGGCATTCCTCGCCCGTCCTCGGGTTTTGGTTCTCGATGACGCGACCTCAGCAATCGATGCCGCGACAGAGTTGGAAATCTTCAGCGCGCTGACCTCACAGCTGGCGGATACGACTATCGTCATCGTGGCGCATCGATCTTCCACTCTCGAGCAGGCGGACCACATCGCCATTTTCGAAGACGGTGCCATCACTGGCATTGGCACCAAGGCCGAACTGATTGCTTCTCATCCGCGCTTCACCGAGCTGATGGACATCGACCAGAACGCCTACCCCGAAATCGAAAACCTCGTTCTCGACCCCATTGGCAGTGAGGACCCCAGCCCCGAGGAACTCTGGCCCGACGAAACCGCGCCAACCTCCGACAACTCCACGCCAGACACCGCTGCGCGGCTTCCCGGAGGTGCCACTTCTCAAATGAGCCGCGGGGTTGGCCGAGCCGGAGGCGGTCCAGGTGGCCGCGGCGGCGGTCGTGGTGGCATGGGGGCGGCTCTCGCCAATGCTCCTGCGACGCCTGAGCTTCTCGAGCGTGTGCGAAACCTCCCACCCGCTACCGAAAAACCGCGTGTGCCCGCTGCGGCACTCGACAACTCCGAGCTTTTTTCTCTACGCCGGCTGCTCTCCTATGTCCGCGGCCTATTTATAAGTGTCATCGCGCTGCTCGCCCTCATTGCCGTTGCCGATCTGGCGTTCCCCATGCTCGTGCGCTACGCCATTGACCACGGCATCAGTGAGCACAATGAGGCCGTGCTGTGGGCCTGCGCCGCAGGTGGCTTGGCGACGGTCCTCATCAGTTGGCTTGCCGTAGCCACAAATGCTGTTATTACTGCGCGCACTGGTGAGCGGCTGCTCTATGCCCTGCGTGTGCGCTGCTACCGTCACCTGCAGTCGCTTGGCATTAACTACTTCGAGGCCAATCGCTCGGGCGCCATCATGACGAGGATGACAACCGACATCGATGCGCTCTCCTCTTTCCTGCAAACGGGACTGGCAGAGGGGGCAATCGCCGCGTTTACTCTGCTCGGTGTCACGGCGCTGTTGCTTGCCACACAGGTGTCACTCGCCGCGGTGGCGTTGGCATCGCTTCCCATCATTGTGGTGTCCACTCTGGTATTCCGCCGGATCTCCTCGCGCCTATACAAGGCTGCGCGAGAGCAGCTCTCCTTGGTCAACGCTGATTTTCAGGAGACTATTGGTGGGCTTCGCGAGATTCAGATGTACCACCGCGTCGCCGATATCGAATCTTCCTTTGCCGAGGAATCCGATAAGTACCGCGCAATTCGTCAGAGAGCACAGCTGGCCGTGGCTCTATTCTTCCCCGGCATCAACTTCGTCTCTGAGTTGGCAACAGCCGCGGTATTGGCTGTCGGTGCCCAACAGGTTGCTTCGGGAACCACGACACCCGGCGTACTCGTCGCCTTCACGCTGTACCTAGGAATGCTCTTTGGCCCGATTCAGCAGCTGTCCCATGTTTTCGACGGCTACCAGCAGGCGAAGGTCGGCCTCAATCGCATTGATGACCTCCTACAGACCGCCCCCATGCCAGATCACGGCACTACTGACGGCGCGTCCCGCGCAGCTGCTGGCGACCTGCGCTTAGACAAGGTAACTTTCTCCTACCCCGCCGCCGACTCTGAGCACGAACGCCCGCAGGTTCTCGATGCTCTCGATTTGCAGATTCCTGCCGGAGAAACAGTCGCAATTGTCGGATCCACCGGCGCCGGAAAATCAACAATCATTAAGTTGTTTGCTCGGTTCTACGATCCAGTTGACGGTGTGGTGCGAGCCTCCGAAACTGACATCCGCGACTTCCCTCTTAACGATTGGCGACGCACCCTCGGCTATGTCCCCCAAGAATCACACCTGTTTTCGGGGACAGTAGCAACAAATATTTCCTACGGTCTACCGGACAGCAGTCATGCTGAAATTCAGCAGGCCGCGAAAAACGTCGGTGCCCTCAGCACCATTGCCAGCCTGCCCGGTGGCTTCCACCACCCCGTCGGCCCAGATGGCCGAGGGCTCTCCTCCGGACAGCGTCAGCTCATCGCACTCGCTCGTGCCGAAATGATGCGTCCTGAACTGCTGCTTCTCGACGAAGCCACCGCGACACTCGACCCTGCAACAGAGTCGGCAATCCTTGAAGCCACTGACCGTGCGTCGCGTCAACGCTCGGCAATTATTGTGGCCCACCGCCTGGCTACAGCGGCTCGGGCCAACCGGATTTTGGTACTTGACCACGGGCGTATTGTCGAGGACGGCTCCCATGACGAGCTCCTAGCGGCGGGTGGCCAATACGCAGAGCTTTGGAGCAAGTACCATATGGGGAGCGCGACGGTGTAGTAATTCAGAGTTTTCGTTATCCTTGAATGACACTTTGACACTTGCGCTAATTAGAATAAACGTGAGTTAGTAAAACTAAGACGAAAAGAGGCGAGTACCTGCCGTGAGCAGCGACATGAGCTTCGGCCAGAACGAATGGCTGGTCGACGAGATGTACCAGCAATTCCAGAAGGATCCACAGTCTGTGGGTCAGGAATGGCGCGAATTCTTCGCAACCCACACCCCGTCCCAAAAGGGCGAGGACCTTTCCAATATGGCAAAGCCAGCAGCAGCCACGAAGGAGGAAGCTAAGGCAACCGGACGTCGTGAATCCAAGGGGGTCGAACCCACTAAGACCCCGAACAAGCCGGCGTCCCCGAAGCCAAAGAAGTCCCCAATGGATGCAGCAGCCAAGGTTTCGGCTGTTGAATCCGGCGAGGAGCCTCTGAAGGGCGTCGCACGGGCTATCGCTAAGAACATGGATGTCTCCCTGGAGATGCCGACCGCTACGTCGGTTCGCGATATGCCGGCACGTCTGATGTTTGAAAACCGCACCCTGGTTAACAATCATCTGGCACGCGCCCGCGGCGGCAAGATCTCCTTCACCCACATCATTGGTTACGCCATGGTGAAGGCTGTCATGCTCCACCCGGACATGAACAACAACTACAAGGTGGTTGACGGCAAGCCAGTTCTGGTTACCCCGGAGCACATTAACCTCGGCCTGGCCATTGATATGCCAGCTAAGGACGGCTCTCGTTCGCTCGTAGTTGCTGCTATCCGCGAGTGTGAAACCCTGACCTTCAAGCAGTTCGTCGACGCCTACGAGGACATCGTCGTTCGTGCTCGCCACGGCAAGCTGACCGGTAAGGACTTCCAGGGCGTCACCATTTCCCTGACCAACCCGGGCGGTATCGGTACTCGCCACTCCGTCCCGCGCCTTACCAAGGGGCAGGGCGCGATTATCGGTGTCGGCTCCATGGATTACCCGGCTGAGTTCGCCGGTGCTTCCGCGGACCGTCTGGCAGAGATGGGCATCGGCAAGCTGGTGACCATCACCTCTACTTACGATCACCGCATCATCCAGGGTGCAGAGTCCGGTGAGTTCCTGCGCACGATGAGCAATCTGCTTGTCGACGACAAGTTCTGGGACCACATCTTCCAGACCATGCATGTTCCTTACACCCCAATCCGTTGGGCGCAGGATCTGCCGAACACGGGTATTGACAAGAACACCCGCGTCATGCGTCTGATTGAGGCCTACCGTTCCCGCGGTCACTTGCTGGCTGACATTGACCCGCTGCGTTCTGACCAGCCAAATACTTCTGCTCCGAACCACGCTGACCTCGATATTGAGGAACACGGTCTGACCCTGTGGGATCTGGACCGTACCTTCAACGTCGGTGGTTTCGGCGGCAAGGAGACGATGACGCTGCGCGAGGTTCTCTCTCGCCTTCGCAACGCATACTGCCTCAAGGTCGGTTCCGAGTACGCTCACATTCTCGACCGCGAAGAGCGCGAGTGGCTGGAAGAGCGCATTGAGGGCGGCCAGCCAAAGCCGTCCCACGCTGAGCAGAAGTACATCCTGCAGAAGCTGAACGCCGCTGAGGCATTTGAGAACTTCCTGCAGACCAAGTACGTCGGCCAGAAGCGCTTCTCCCTTGAGGGCGCAGAGTCGCTGATTCCGCTGATGGACTCCGCCATTGACACCGCTGCTGGTGCTGGCCTGGATGAGGTCGTCATCGGTATGCCACACCGCGGTCGACTGAATGTGCTCGCAAACATCGTCGGCAAGCCACTGCGCCAGATCTTCACCGAGTTCGAAGGCAACATCGACCCGGCACAGGTCGGCGGTTCTGGTGACGTCAAGTACCACCTGGGTACTACTGGCCGTCACATCCAGATGTTCGGCGAGGGCGAGATTGACGTCACCCTGACTGCGAACCCGTCCCACCTCGAGGCCGTCAACCCGGTCGTTGAGGGTCTTGCTCGTGCACGCCAGGACAAGATCAACAAGGGCGAAGAGGGCTACTCCGTCATGCCGCTGCTGCTGCACGGTGACGCATCCTTCGCCGGCCTGGGCATTGTCCAGGAGACCCTGAACCTCATGTCCCTGCGTGGTTACAAGGTCGGCGGTACCGTCCACATCGTGGTGAACAATCAGATTGGCTTCACCACTTCGCCGGACTCCGGTCGTTCCTCCTACTACGCAACCGACATCGCCAAGGCATACGGCTGCCCGGTCTTCCACGTCAACGGTGACGACCCGGAGGCTGTCGTCTGGGTCGGCCAGCTGGCTGTTGAGTACCGTAACCGCTACGGCAAGGACGTCTTCATCGACCTGGTCTGCTACCGCAAGCGCGGCCACAACGAGGCCGATGACCCGTCCATGACTCAGCCGCTGATGTACAAGATCATCGACGAGAAGGAAAGCGTTCGTGCTCAGTACACCGAGGACCTCATCGGTCGCGGTGACATTTCCGAGGAAGAGTACGAAGCAGTACGCCGAGACTTCCATGACCAGATGGAAGCGGTCTTCAACGAGGTTCGCGCAGCTCAGGACGCAAAGCCGGGCGAGCAGACCGGTATCGCCGGTTCTCAGCCGCTGCCGCACGGTCTCAAGACCGGCATCGACAAGGCTGAAATCGTCGAGATTGGCCAGTCTTACGTCAACCTCCCTGAGGGCTTCAAGATTCACCCGCGTGTTGCGCCGGTCGCTAAGAAGCGTGCGGAGATGACTCAGGAAGGTGGCATCGACTGGGGCATGGCCGAGCTGCTGGCAATCGGCTCCTTCACCGGTGCTGGCATCGACGTCCGCTTCGCAGGTGAGGATGTCCGCCGCGGTACCTTTACCTCTCGCCATGCAGTTCTGATTGACTCCGAGGACGGTTCGGAATACAACCCGATCGACGCCTACGGTAAGTCCAAGAACGGTGGTCGCTTCATGATTTACAACTCGGCTCTGACCGAGTACGCAGGCATGGGCTTCGAGTACGGCTACACCCTGGGTAACCCGGACGCAGCAGTGTTCTGGGAAGCACAGTTCGGTGACTTCGCCAACGGCGCTCAGACCACCATTGACCAGTACGTTTCCTCCGGCGAGGCCAAGTGGGGTCAGACCTCCAAGCTGATCCTGCTGCTGCCGCACGGCTACGAGGGCATGGGCCCGGACCACTCTTCGGCACGTATCGAGCGCTTCCTGCAGCTCGCAGCCGAGGGCTCCTACACCGTTGCTCAGCCGTCCGAGCCGGCTAACTACTTCCACCTGCTGCGTCGCCACGTCCTGTCCGACCTGCACCGTCCGCTGGTTGTGTTCTCGCCGAAGTCAATGCTGCGCAACAAGATGGCAGCGTCTGCTGTCGAGGACTTCACCAACCCGAACAAGTTCCGCTCGGTCATCGATGACCCGAACTTCGAGTCCAAGGACAAGTCCGGCATCAAGACCCTGCTGCTCTGCTCCGGCAAGATCTACTGGGAGCTGGAGAAGAAGCGCAAGAAGGACAAGCGCGACGATCTTGCAATCGCTCGCCTGGAGATGCTGCACCCGCTGCCGCACAACCGCCTCCGCGACATCTTCGAGTCCTACCCGGATCTTGAGGAAGTCCGCTGGGTTCAGGATGAGCCGGCTAACCAGGGTCCATGGCCGTTCCTGGCACTGAACCTCCCAGAGGTTCTGCCGGATATGCCGAAGCTGACCCGCGTTTCCCGCCGTGCACAGTCCTCCACCGCAACTGGTGTGGCTAAGGTACACCAGATTGAGGAGAAGGCTCTGCTGGAAGAGGCTCTCAAGTAGGTCTCATTGACTGGTCTTCACCAGTTAGCGTGTGAACGCTAAGGGGCTCCAACCGTTCGGTTGGAGCCCCTTTCCTGTTGCTTGGGCGATCGTTGCCAGGCATCAAGGGCGAATAGTCAAAAAGCGTGTCCGGTCGGCGTGCCACCGGGTCGGCACCATTTACTACTTAGTCCTCAATGCGAGTTACTGACTACGTTTATGACAAAAATGTCCCGAAAAATGGCATGAAAGTGTCATAAACTCGCACAGTTTCACATTTGCAGCCCGCATTCATGGGTTATTCAACAAACTTGGCGGCAGCCAACAGCAGATACGCGTCAGATACCGCCACAACTAGCCCCCGCCGCCCCGACTACGCCTTGTCCAGCCACTCTTGAGCGACCAACTCAGGGCTCGCGCCACCAGCCACAGCCCGGGTCATCAGCTTTAAGTCCTCAGTGCTCAGCGAACCCGCTATCTCATTGAGCACGCGGACTCGATCATCTCGGTCCAGCGCTGGCTTGACGTAGAAAGGCACAAGCCATTGCGGCAAGTCAGCCCCAGCATTGTCGGCTGACACATCTGCGCAGCCCTGTGCCATGCCCGCGTCGGTGGCCATAACTTCACCCGGCAGCGACCGCGAAAAAGCGTCGTAAACGCGGTCGCGCCACCCGCCGCTGAACTGCTTGTCCGGGGTGGAGTCATCCGCGTATTCCTCCGCCAGTGAAGCCGCCGACGCAGGGTCGCTCAGGCCGAGTAGCTCACCTGTGCATCCGAAGGAGACCAGGACCGCTTCATTGCGTACGGCCCGCAACCGGTCGTCAGCATCGCGAATGCCGACGACCTCCGCTTGCCGCCCTATCCTCTCAAAGCTCTGCGCATACACGTACGCAAGAGCTGCTTGCTCAGGGTTGCGTAGGTCTGCCCCGACAGTCACCACCGCCTCCTGCTCGGGAGGAACGGGCATCTGCGGATCCAAATCAGAACATGCGGCAAGACCGAACCCCGTCGCCCCAGTGACCAATGCCAGGGCGGTAAAAGTGCACGCAGTAGCCGTGGAGCTACCCTTGCACCCCATTGAGCGGATGCGAAAGTGGAACCCGGCGTTCGCACGTCTAAAATCAATCATCGACACCAGCGTAACCTACGAACGGATTGTGAGGTCACCCAGAATGGGCGAAGAGAAAAGCCGCAACATCAGCGCTTCGGCGAAGGCTCGCAATCCGCGAACTAGCTCGGCCAGTCAAAGCCCAAAACCGTCGGCCACAGCAAAACCCGGTAAAACCGCTCGGGCGACGAATGCGGCTAAATCCGCAGCGAAGTCGGCTGTCTCGAAGGTGACGCGCACCAACGGCTCGTCGTCAAGCACAGGAACAGGACAGTCGAGGGCGGTGCGCGATGCCCTGCGCGATTGCGGCGTCTACATCGGCGGCAAGCGGTTGCCCGGCACCTACGACCACTTCTCCGGGCTGTCCGAGGTACGGAATTTTGGCGAGGGCTTCACGTGGCTGTCATTGTCGCGTCCCAACGCGACACAGATGGACGCCATCGCCGAGCTTTACGGGCTGGATGAGCTGACGGTGGAGGACGCACTGACTAACCGCCAGCGTCCCAAGATTGAGATCCACGATGATCACGTGGTTTTTGTAATTCGCTCGATTCATTACTCCCCGGAAGGCCTCGCGGATGACGAAAATGAGATTATTCGCTCCGGCCAGCTGATGATTGTTATCGGCCCGGAGTACGTCATCACCATTCGCATGGGCATGCCGAGCTCGGATATGCAGCGCATTAGCGCACGCGTGGAGAACACCACCGACGCCATCGACTACGGCCCCGCGGGCGTGCTGTGGGCGCTGACGGACAACCTCGTCGACGCGTACCTGCGCATCGCGATGCAGCTGGAAGATCGCGTGGAGATCATGGAAGACGAAGTCTTCGAGCCGAACTTGGATTCGGATATTGAGGACATTTACATCCTCAAACGAGAGATTCTGGAGATGCGCCACGCGATCGATCCGCTGACACCGGCGCTGCGCTCCCTGATGAATCTGCGGGAAGACATCATGCCTAAAGACGTCAGCCGTTACCTTTCCGATGTTCTCGACCACCAGCTCGCCGCCGCGGACCTCGTCTCCGGACTCGACGAACGACTCTCCGCCCTCATCGACGCCGCCGCCGTGAAAATCCAGCTGCAGCAGAACCAGGATATGCGTACCATCTCGGCGTACGCGGCTATTCTCGCCGTCCCGACCGCCCTGGCCGGCATCTACGGCATGAACTTTGACCACATGCCCGAGCTGCACTGGGAGTACGGCTACTTCATCGTCCTCGCCATCATGTTCGCCATCGTGGCGTTTTTGGTGTGGGTCCTGCGCCGCAACAAGTGGCTATAGGCTCTGCTTCTGGCAGGCATCGCTTTACGACGGATACAGCAACCTACCCACGGTTCCCACCGAGCGCCCGCTGCGCCAACAGGTCACGGGCCCGCTCAGCATTGCGGGGATTGCACAGGACATCGTAGCGACGGGCAACAATCTCCGTAGTGCTCGAGAAATCCCGCTTGCCGTTTTGCATTGCGTACGGAACTGCGGCCAGCACGATGCCGAAGATGGCGCCCATACCGAGGCCAACAATCAGCGGACTAACCCAATCCTCCTGGAAAAGCCCCAGAATCAGGCCGAAGAACAGGCCCATCCACAGCCCGTACAGCGCGCCGCCGCCGAGCACCTTCGGCCAGGTCAGCCTGCCAACCACGCGCTCCACCTGCATCAGGTCAACACCGACGATGGTGAGGTCGGAAACCGGGAACTCATCGCGATCACTGAGCGAATCCACCGCCGCCTGCGCGTCGGAGTAGTTGGTGAAACTGCCCACCGGCCACCCCTCGGGTACCTGGCGCTGAGGCAACCGGGACTTCATGCTCTGTTCCCGGCCGCTCCCCCAACCGCTGCCCGCTTCCCCATTTGCCATCGGTACTCTCACCGTTCCCTTGCAGTTGTTGTCACAGTAAAAGGTGACTCAGTTGCTAAAAATATTGCTAAAACTATCGCTATAAAGCGTTCTATCAAGGACAACGTCAGACGGTTGGCAATTGTTCCACCGCCTGGTCCGCCGCCCGTTCCACCGCCACCGCGCTTGCCGGAAGGGTTGGTCGCTGTGACCGTCGTAAAGCGGCAAACTACTGATTTTGTCAGTAGTTCTTTGTCTTGCGGGGTCTCACGATAAGATTCACTACATAATGTCTACGATTACTGAAGCTGAAGTTCGCACCGCCCTGGCGCAGGTCGAAGATCCTGAGGTACGTCGCCCGATTACCGAGATTGGCATGGTCAAGTCCATCTCGGTGGCGGACAACAATGACGTGGCCGTGGAGATTTACCTCACCATCGCCGGTTGCCCCATGAAAAACACCATCATCGAGCGCACCGAAGAGGCGCTGAACGGTATCGAGGGCGTTGGCAACGTCACCGTCACGACCGATGTGATGAATGACGAGCAGCGCCGCGAGTTCCGCAACGCCGTCCGCGGCACCGCCTCCGAGCCTGTGATCCCGTTTGCCCAGCCGGACTCCCGCACCCGCGTGTTCGCCGTCGCCTCCGGTAAGGGTGGCGTCGGTAAGTCCTCCGTGACCGTGAACCTCGCCGCCGCGCTGGCCGCGAAGGGCCTTTCTGTCGGTGTCCTCGATGCCGACGTCTACGGACACTCCATCCCGCACATGATGGGCTCCGAGGAAAAGCCGCACCAGGTCGACGACATGATCATGCCTCCGCAGGCGCACGGCGTGTCACTGATTTCTATCGGACACTTCGTCGACGACAACGCACCGGTTGTCTGGCGTGGGCCAATGCTGCACCGCGCTATCCAGCAGTTCCTCGCAGACGTGTTCTGGGGCGACCTGGACGTCCTGCTTTTCGACCTGCCCCCGGGAACCGGCGACATCGCCATCTCCGTGGCGCAGCTCGTGCCGAACGCTGAGCTGCTGATTGTTACTACCCCGCAGATGGCCGCCGCCGAGGTCGCAGAGCGCGCCGGCACCATTTCGCTGCAGACCCGCCAGCGCATCGCCGGTGTCATCGAGAACATGAGCTGGATGGAAATGCCCGACGGCTCCAAGATGGAGGTCTTCGGCGCAGGTGGCGGCGAGACCGTTGCCCGTCGTCTTACCCAGATCACCGGCGGAAAGGTCGAGCTGCTCGGCCAGGTGCCGCTGGACACAGAGCTACGCGAAGGCGGCGACAAGGGCACCCCGATTGTCCTGTCCAAGCCGGATTCGGGCGCGGGCGAGGCCCTGAACGCCATCGCTGACAAGCTGGTTGTTCGTCGCGAGTCGCTCGCAGGCAAGTCGCTCGGCTTGGGCGTGACTCCGAAGTAGGCCTTCGCTTTACGACGATCACAGCGACGCCCCCTCCCCGGTAGTTTCGGTGCCGGGAAGGGGGCGTCTGCTTTTGTGGCTGCGGTGTCTGGGGCGTATGTGTTGCTGGTGGTGTTTTCGGTGGTGCGAGCGGTGTATCCGCCGAAGCGGCTGCGTGCACTTACTGACTAGGTTTATGACACTTTCGTGGCAAAATTTGTGCTCAAAGTGTCATAAACCTAGTCAGTAACTTGCGGTCGGGAACGGTTTGCGACCGCTATAGGTTGTCGTCGTCGACCCAGGCCTGCACCCCACGGGGCTGCTGAGGTTGTTGCGGTTGTTGCGGCTGCTGTGGTGTTTGTTGCGCTTGCTGTTGGCGGGCCTGGGCAACTGGATCCTGCCACGTTCCCGGCTGCTGGGCTGGCTGCTGAGCCGACTGCGGGAGCGGCTGCTGCGACGGAGCCGGCTGCACTGGCTGGTTCGTATTGGACTGCTGGTACTGCTGACCCGCAGGCCCGGCCGCTCCTGCCGCTCCTGCAGCTCCGGCTGCACCAGTTCCGCCACCACCCGCTGCGGGCTTACCGGAGAGCATGTCCAGGTAGGTGTCATCGCCGTCGAAAAGCGTCCTGGTGATGGCGGTCTTCGGGTTGAGACGACGGAGATCGTTGAGCTCCTGCAGCGGCTTGCGAAGATCATCGAAGTCTTCACCGAACTCGTCCGAGAGGTTATCGCGTGCGTCATTGATTGCGGTGCGCGCAGCCAGAAGCAATGCGCGGACGTCCTCAATTACCTTCGGCAACCGCTCAGGTCCGATGAGAATTAGTCCGAGGATAAAGAGGACAAGAATCTCGCCCCAGCCAACATTAGAAAACACGTTATACCACCTTAGTTACAGTGCACCTCGCATGCAGCATTGCGTGGCCAAATCCACCAAATCTGCTAAGTCCGCAGAAACCAGCCGAAACCGGCCGAAACCAGCGCCCCCTACTCCGGCGTGATCTTCGCCTCCAGCTCGGCTCCGTGACGAACGATCTTCAATACCGCCTCATTACCAGCGCCAACAGTCCACAGCGCCACCGTGAGCTCATCTGCGGACGATACCGCGCGGTCTCCCACAGCCGTAATCACGTCGCCTTCCTGCAGGCCTTCCCGGTCGGCAACACCTCCCGGCAGGATGCTGGCAATCTCGGCACCAGTCAGTGCGCCATTGGAAACCGTGCGCACTGTCACGCCAATCCCAGGATGAACCGGCTGCTCACCGGCAATGAGCTGCTCAGCGATGGCAACGGCTGAATTGATTGGAATCGCAAAGCCCAACCCCTGTGAGCCACCCGAGCTACTGAAAATCACCGTATTAATACCGATAATGGCACCGCGGATATCCACCAGCGGACCACCGGAGTTACCCGGGTTGATGGAGGCATCGGTCTGAATCGCATCGGCGTAGCCGTCCGTGTCAGTCCCTTCAGCGGCCAGGCGCACCGGCCGATTAAGCGCGGAGACAATTCCCGAGGTCACCGTGCCGCCGAGCCCCTGCGGCGAGCCCATCGCAATCACGGTGTCACCGACCGCAACCGCGTTGGAATCACCAAGCTGCGCCACGGTCAGCCCCGCAACATCTTCGACCTTAATTACGGCGAGGTCGGTCTTCGGGTCGCGGCCAATAATCTTGGCCGGCACTTCCTTCAGCTTGCCGCCGTCCCAAAACGTTACGGAGACCTGCATATCCTGCCGGTCCGCCACCGCCGAAACGACGTGGTTATTCGTCAAAATATGACCGTCACCATCAATGACAAACCCCGAACCCACGCCCGAGACCTCACCGGCACTGACCGCAATCGACACCACCGCGGGACGAAGAGCCTCCGCCACCTTGCCGATTTCAGTCAAATCACCGTTGCCCGGCCGCCCCTCGATCTGCTGCAGCTCCACACGCTGGTAGTCCGAGCGGAAAGTCTTGCCAGCCCAACCGCCAACAAAGCCGCCAACACCGCCAATGAGCAGCACCACGGCCGACGACGCCGCGATCACACGCCACGGCACCTCGCGGCCAAAAATCACTTCCCGCGCGCTGACGCGGGGAGCCGTCTTCGGGCGAGGCTTCTTTTTCGCTTCGGGTTTGCGGGCTGGACGCCCCGTCGTCATGCGTGACGACGAATCCTGCCACGGCGAATACTCTTGGGCGGTGGCACTGGTGTCGTCGTCAAGCTTCTGCCCTGGAGCACGCTGTAACCCGCCAGTTGCGGCGGCACGATCGGAGTCCGGGGCAAACGCGGAATCATCGAAAGAGCGATGTTTGCCCACTAGTGACTACCACCTTTACGAAAACCGCGAACAATCTGCTCCAACGCGGCACTCAGCGACTCCGGCGGACGGTGCGCGAGATGCCGCGCCGACCGATGGGGCTCTGAGTCCTCGCAACTGCCTGCGAAATCAGCAATACGAGCGCGCAGCTCAGCTGGAATGTGCAAGGGCGCGCTATCACGCAGACGCTTGGCCGCCTGCCGCTGCTTCGCGACCTCCCGGCGACATTCCGGGCATGCCATCAGGTGCGCCTGCGCACGACGCTCAGCTACGACCGACAACTCGCCGTCAACAAAAGCGGCAATTGCCTCGGTGCCGAGATGCTCCGTTGACAAAAAACGCTTGTCATCGCCCTGCTGAATCACAGACTGCAGCACCTCCAGAAATCGCACCTATTTAACTAGCCCCACAATAGCCGCTCCCGCGGATTGAGTGCGGGAAATCTAGCCTGCGGTGACCGACTCCGGCAGCTCCTGTCGTTCCTTCTCCAGGCGCTCCAACGTCGCCCGCAAGCTGGAACGTGCCCGGTGAATACGCGAACGCACAGTGCCCATCTTGAGCCCAAGGGTGCTGGCAATTTCCTCGTAGGTCAGCCCCACCACATCACAGAGGACAACCACCGCGCGATAGTCCGGCTGCAGCTCAGCCAGCGCGATTTCCAAATCCGGGTCGAGCATCGCGTCATCGACGGCCTGCTCCGGGGTCTTCAGCGTACCCGGGACACGGTCGTAGTTCTCCGGCAACGCCTCCATCCGGATGACCTGCCGATGCCGGACCATATCCAAAAACAGGTTAGTGGTAATCCGATGCAGCCAGCCTTCAAAAGTGCCGGGACGGTATGACTTCAGCGAGCGGAACACACGCATGAATGTCTCCTGCGTCAGGTCTTCCGCGTCCTGCTGGTTACCAGTCAACCGATATGCGAGCCCATAAACACTATCCGCGTGGGCCTGAACCAGCTCCGACCACGACGGCATCTCCCCCACACCTGCGTCAAAAGCCGCGGTGCCGGACAGTTGCTCAGTTACGTCAGCGGACGCGGCGTCCTCGCGGCTGGCGCCTGCGCTGACTCGTTCGGACTTGACTCGTTCGGGCATGAAGTTCAGTGTTCCTTACCAACCTTAGGTTTGTAGTGACCTTACCCTGAAAATAGTTTGAGAGTCCAGACAAGTTTGAGGCTTGTTTACCCACCTAGTCCGGCACTGACCGGCGCGCCCCGCTACCCTGCCCGAAGTTTTTTCCTACGCTATAAAGCGTGTCCGAAACGAGTTCTTCTGCTACCCCGCTATCCGCACGTGACGCTATTGCACAGCACGTCAACAACACGACCGTAGTCTCCGAGGCCCTTGAAAGCGCCCGAGAGAGCGCTCGCGAATACGGAGTTGCCGTCCCCGATACAATGACCGGCGCCGCTTTGACCTCGCTCATGGCCCTGACCAGTGCCCGCCGCGACGGTCACCCCGCCGCTGTCATCGCATCGCCTGCGGCAGGCGTAGTCGGTTTGCACCTGGCCGCCGGCCTCGGCGATGACGGCGTTCTCACCTGCATCGACCCGGAGCTCGAGCACCAGTCTCTGGCAAAGTCCGCTTTCCGAGCCGCAGGCATCCGCCCCAACCGACAGCGCTTCCTGCCCTCGCAGCCGCTGGAGGTCATGGATCGCCTGGCCGCCGACTCCTACGACTTGGTCTACTTGGACGTCGCCCCGGCGATCCTCCGCGCCGCCCAGGAAAAGGCCTGGCCGCTGCTTCGCTCCGGCGGCGCGCTCGTCCTGACCGGCGCGCTCCTCGACGGCACTGTTGCTGACTCGTCACGCACTGACCGTGACACCGTCGCTGCCCGCGAAGCCGACGAATACATGCTCCAGCTTGACGACGCTTACGTGATGCGCCTGCCCCTAGCAGCTGGCACCACTGTGCTGGTGAAGAAGTAGTTTTCTACTGTTGGCCGGCCGGCTGGCTGGCGTCGGCGGGTCGAGCCGAGTTACTGACTGCGTTTATGACTCGCGGCGGCGGGCCAAGCCAAGTTACTGACTGCGTTTATGACAAAAATGACCCGAAAAATGGCATGAAAGTGTCATAAACTCGCACAGTTTCACATTTGCAGCCCATGCCCGTATTCACATGCGAAGCCCGTAGCCACACGTGCAGCCCATAATCTTTAGGGCTGCCAGTTTTTGGACTAGGTAGCAACTAGGTAGCAAAAAGGGTTAGAAGAAAAAGGCACGTACCCCACGGTACGTGCCTTTTGCAGCCGGTCGAACTCAGACAGTCTAGATAACCTGGTTCTTACCAACGGCCACAACGCCACCAGCGCTGACCTTGAAGCGCTCTGCGTCCTTCTCCGGATCGACACCGATAATGGCGCCGTCGGAAACTACAACGTTCTTGTCCAAAATCGCATGGCGAACCACTGCTCCGCGGCCGACGCGAACGCCTGGGAAGAGAACCGAGCCCTCCACCGTCGCGCCATCCTCGACCACAACGTTGGTGCTAATCACCGAGTTGCGGACCGTACCACCGGAGACAATCGAACCAGCACCGACCATCGAAGCCTGAGCAATACCGCCCTGGACAAACTTGGCCGGAGGCAGGTTCTCCTCCGAGAAGGTGTGGATTGGCCACTTCTTGTTGTAGAGGTTAAACACCGGGTGGACGGAAATCAGGTCCATGTTGGCCTCGTAGAAGGCATCGATGGTACCGACATCACGCCAGTAGCCCTTGTCACGTTCGGTCTCACCCGGAACGTAGCTGTCCTTGAAGTCCCAGACGAAAGCTTCACCCTCCTCTACCAGCATCGGAATGATGTTTCCGCCCATGTCATGGTCGGAGTTTTCATCTTCCGAGTCACGCTTAATAGCGTCGATAAGCGCGGAGGTAGTGAAGATGTAGTTACCCATCGACGCGAACGTCGAGTTCGGGTCATCCGGGGTGCCGGGCGGATCTGCCGGCTTCTCCAGGAACTCGGTGATTCGGTTGTTGTCATCGGCATCGATGACACCGAATGCGCTGGCCTCAGAACGCGGGACGCGGATACCAGCGACGGTCACGCCAGCGCCAGACTCGATGTGGGCCTCCAGCATCTGCTGCGGATCCATGCGATAGACGTGGTCGGCACCGAAGACGATGACGTACTCCGGATCCTCGTCGTAAACCAAGTTCAGCGACTGCAGGATCGCGTCCGCCGAACCGGTGAACCAGCGCTTACCCAGACGCTGCTGAGCCGGCACCGGGGTGACGTACTGGCCGGTGATGCCGGACAGCTGCCACGCCTGCGAAATGTGACGGTCGAGCGAGTGGGACTTGTACTGGGTCAGCACACAGATCTTCAGGAAACCTGCGTTGACCAGGTTCGACAGCACGAAGTCGATAAGCCGATAGCTACCGCCGAAAGGCACGGCGGGCTTAGCGCGATCTTCCGTCAGCGGGAAGAGACGCTTGCCTTCGCCACCGGCAAGGACAATGGACAAAACATGTGGTTGACTCCTCACACCAACCAACCTATATGCGATTTACGTTCCTCGCTGCCAGTCTCCCCTCCCCACTACCCACACCCAGACATATCAAGCGACGGAAATTGTCAAATCTGGTTACGCTGGAACTATGCGTGTTGCCATGATGACCAAGGAATACCCTCCGGAGATTTACGGCGGAGCAGGTGTTCACGTAACTGAACTGACTCGTTTCATGCGCGGCCTCGACGGCGTTGACGTCGATGTGCACTGCATGGGTGCTCCTCGCGATGAGGCGGATGTATATGTCCACGGCGTTGACCCGGAGCTGAAGGATGCCAACGCCTCGATTAAGACGCTGTCCACGGGGTTGCGCATGGCAAATGCCGCCGCGGCAACCGACATTGATGTCGTCCACTCTCACACCTGGTACTCAGGCCTGGGCGGTCACCTCACTGGTCTGCTCAAGGGCATTCCGCATGTGGCCACCGCGCACTCACTGGAGCCGCACCGCCCGTGGAAGCGCGAGCAGCTCGGCGGCGGTTACGACGTTTCCAGCTGGTCCGAGCGCAATGCTATGGAGTACGCAGACGCTGTCATTGCTGTTTCCGCACGCATGAAGGACGCCATCCTGGACGCCTACCCGCGTATTTCCCCCGACAAGGTTCACGTTGTCCTGAACGGTATCGACACCGAGCTGTGGCACCCGCGCCCGACGTGGGAAGAGTCCAAGGAACAGAACGGCTGGTCCGTCCTGGAGGAGCTCGGCGTTGACCCGTCTCGCCCAATGGTTGCGTTCGTCGGCCGCATCACCCGTCAGAAGGGTGTCGCTCACTTGGTCAAGGCCGCATCGCTTTTCGACGACGGTGTGCAGCTCGTTCTGTGCGCCGGCGCTCCGGACACCCCGGAAATCGCGAAGGAGACTGAGCAGCTCGTCCATGACCTCCAGGAGAAGCGCGATGGCATTTTCTGGGTGCAGGACATGCTGCCGAAGGAGAAGATCCAGGAGATCCTGACAGCCGCGGATTCGTTCGTCTGCCCGTCCATTTACGAGCCGCTGGGCATCGTTAACCTTGAGGCTATGGCCTGTGGCACCGCCGTTGTCGCCTCTGATGTCGGCGGCATTCCGGAGGTTGTCGTCGATGGCGAAACCGGCACTTTGGTTCACTACGACGAGTCTGATCCGGAGGGCTTCGAGCGTGGAATCGCTGCCGCGGTTAACAACATGGTCGCCGACCGCGACCGCGCTACCAAGATTGGCCAGGCGGGTAAGAAGCGTGCTGAAGATGTGTTTAGCTGGGAGAATATCGCTGAGCAGACCGTTGAGGTCTATAAGTCTTTGATGTAGCTGGCTGTCTGCAAGACGCCACGGCTGCGCGGTGGACGGAGTCTCCTCATAAGGCCCATCGCTTCCGAAGCGGAAGCGGTGGGCCTTTCTTAGCCTTTTTACTAACCCCGTTCAGGACATTTACTTATGCCCTTGCCCACTTTTCTAAACCTAATTTGAGTTTTGGCTGAATTTATCATTACTGGTCAATAGCATACTGAGTATGAGATTCACTAAGAAGGTGGCAGCAGCTGGTGCCGCCATTGCCATAGCGCTAGCGGGTGCAGTACCGCATCAGGCGCTCGCTACAGAAGTAGCCCCATCCCCTAGTACCGCTACCATCACCGAGCGTGGTCCCCTTGGACAGTCCGGTCGCTGGTTTACCGACGGTGACGGCCGTGCTTTCCTCACTCAGGGGTCGAACATCGTCTACAAGCACGATCCTTACACCCCAGAGGCCGGAGGCTTTAACGAGGACGATGCTGACTGGCTCGTGCAGCAGGGCTTCGACTCCATGCGAGTCGGCATTATCTGGAAAGCAGTAGAGCCAGAGCCCGGCGAGTACAACGACGAATACCTGGATTCCATTGCCCGCACTATCTCTATGCTCACCGAGCGTGGAATCGCGGTCTTGGTCGATGCTCACCAGGACATGTACAACGAGAAGTTCGAAGGCGAATTTGCCCCGGATTGGGCTGTCATTGACGACGGCGTTCCCAGCCTTTTAAAGGTTGGCTTCCCCGCTAACCAGGCCCTCAATATCGGCCTCATTAGGGCATACGACAACTTCCTGAATAACCGCGAAGGGCCAGGCGGCGTTGGGCTGCAGGAGCGTTACGCAGCCATGTGGGGCCATGTCGCCGAACGCCTTGGCGATATGCCGGGACTGATGGGCTACGACATCATAAATGAACCGTGGCCAGGCTCGGCATACCCACTGTGCTATCTGGCTCTCGGCGACTGCGGCCCGGCTAAGGAAAAGCTCGATGAACTGCACCAGAAGGCTGCCGATCAGATTGTCGACAAGGACCCGGACGCTATTGTCCACTACGAGCCCTACTCCATGTGGAATACCGGATTGAACACCAATCCGGCAGCCCCGAAGGTTCCTGAAACCGCTGGTACGGCTCTCAGCTGGCATGTCTACTGCACCACGAATGCCCTGTTCAACACCTACACGGGCTGTGATTTCTTCGATGGCCGTACCTTCGACAATGCGGAAATCGTCTCATCCGGTAACGGCTCGGCCACACTGCTTTCCGAGTTCGGCGCCACCGACGATGCCGATACCCTCAATGGCGTAATTTCGCTTGCTCGGCGCCACATGGTCGGCTGGCAGTACTGGTCCTACTGCGGATGCGACGACCCGACGACGCAGAACCAGAAGGAACAGGGCATGGTCTTCGACCCGAAGGATCCAGGACCTGTAGGTGCCGATGCCTTCAACCGCGATAAGATGACCATCCTCGCCGCTCCACACCTGCGAGCGGTCGCAGGAACCCCGCAAGCTACCGACTGGAACCACGACACCCGTGTCTACCAGGCCAGCTGGAACAATAGCCGCGTCGATGGCACCGGATCTTTCGCACCTGGTTCCACCAGCGAGCTCGTTGTGCCCTCAATTAACTTCCCGAATGGGTTCACAGTGAATGTCGAGGGTGGCCACGCCACTGTCGCTGCCGATGGCCAGACGGTTCATATCGTCTCCACTGCTGACCACGTGTCAGTCACCATCCAGCCGCAGTAGAACCAACCGCTCGATTCACCAAATCACGCCCTGTGGATTCTTCCGCAGGGCGTTCTTCGTGCCGCAGGGTCCTCCCACACCATCGGACCGAAAACCCACCCCCGCTTGGGCTACAAAAATCGAGAATATAATGGCTTCCATGACCACTCACGAGAATTTTCCAACGGTCCGACACACAATTTTCCAAAACTCACTGATGTCCGCACTGCTCGATGGCATCTACGACGGAGAGATGACCATTGGCGAAATCCTTGGTCATGGCAACTTCGGCATCGGCACCTTCGACGGTCTCGATGGCGAAATGGTAATCCTCGACGGTGTCTGCTGGCAGGTGCGTCACGACGGCTCCGCGACCCGGGCCACCATGGATCAGCGCAGCCCCTACACGGTGGTCACCAACTTCGTTCCCCACACGGTGATGGATGCGCCGGAAAACCTGACTCGCAAGGAAATTAGCCCCATCATCGATTCCCTGGTGCCGAGCCAAAATTTTATGTACGCACTGCGGATTACCGGCGAATTTGAGTGGGTGAAGACTCGAACCGTCGTAAAGCAGGAAAAGCCGTACCAGAAGATGGTTGATGCGACGGAAGAAGACGCGTCGGTTGATTTCGAGAACCTGCGGGGCACGATTGCGGGCTTCCGCACGCCGGTGTACGAGAAGGGGATTTCGGTGCCCGGCTGTCACGTGCACTTCCTTGCGGAAGGCGGCACCGGAGGCGGGCATGTGCTGGACTTTAAGCTGCGCTCGGGCACTATCGAACTGTGCCCGGGCACTGACCTGCAGCTTCGCCTTCCGCTAACGGCGGAATTCTCGGATGCTGACCTGGATCCGGAAGACCTGGATGAACAGATTCACAAAACCGAGGTCAAGGAGTAAACGCTAGTCTCCCGGGCGGCCAAGACGAGTGACGTAGGCACGGGCGGTGACGTGCATCTCTGCAGGTAGCGCCGCAATGCGTTCCTGCAGCACCTCCGGATGAATATGGCGTGCCGACGGGCTCATACCGATCTGCGCGGCGATTGCACCCTGGTTGAGGTTCATACCGAACTCCACCAGCTCCGGGTCGCCAACAGGCACGAGGTGCCCCTCTGCCTGGGAAATCATGCGCTCGACCTTGCCGCGCTCGACATCGATGATGCCCAGTGGCTCACGAAGCTCGCCCAAATGACCAGTAGTGGCCGTCAGAACCACGACCTGGCCGCCCGGCTTGAGCACGCGAGCGAACTCCTCCGCGTTGCGAGGTGCGAAGACGACTGTAAGCGCATCGATGGAGCCATCACGCAGTGGCAGACGCGCCCACGCATCGGCTACAACGGCGCCGAGGCGCGGGTGGCTCTTGGCCAGGTGCTTGGCGGCCGGCACAGACACATCAATGCCTACGCCACGGGAATTGGGAATGCTGTCCAGCGTGTGTGCGAGGTAGTAACCAGTGCCCGCACCGACTTCGCAGATGACGGGACTGGCGGCCTCGGACACGTTGGCGTCGTCAAGCACGTCCTGGACGTTGCCTGTAACTGCCTCAACGAATGGAGCATAGTGGCCACCAGAGAGGAACTCCTCGCGGGCGGTAATCATCTTGGCGTCATCGCCGGTGTAGCGCAGACCAGCCCCACCGGCGAGCGTAACGTAACCCTGGCGGGCGACATCATAGCTATGTCCGGATTCGGACTTCAGAGTCATTCGTTCGGCATCACCAAACTTCAAATCAGTGCCATCGATGGGGTCAGCAAGCACATCAATGATGTCAGCTAGCACGTCGGTCACTCCTCAAACTGAGCTAGAAAAATAATTTTCACTATCTTAGCCCGTGACGAGCTCAGCCAAGTAACTCCAATGCGAGTTACTGACTACGTTTATGACAAAAATTGCCCGAAAACTGGCTTGAAAGTGTCATAAACTCGCACAGTTTCACATTTGCAGCCCGTACTTTTTGCTCATAAACCCTCATTCGAGCCGTTATCACCTGAAGAAGAAAAGGCGGGTTAAGTAGCAAAAAGTGTGTCTGACTTTCAGCATTACTGCTGATTAGGCTGGGTAAATCGGGCGGATATAAGCATCAAGACCTTATATC
>NZ_JBFLKW010000018.1:0-62576 GCF_040743205.1 Corynebacterium sp. 045007 | reverse complement strand
CGACACCAGCTACCAACACAACCTCGGCATCCAAAAAGGCTGGATCAAATAACCGCAACACGCCCGGAAAAGACACACTTTTCTTTACTTAACCCCACTTGGCGCGGGGGTTTTTGCATTGGAGCGACGAAAAAGGACCCAAAAAGGACGCGAGCACCCTTTAAACCAAAGAACCCCAGGCCGGAAAACTTCCTGACCTGGGGTTTTGGAGCCGGAAACGGGACTCGAACCCGTAACCTACTGATTACAAATCAGTTGCGCTACCAATTGCGCCATCCCGGCAACTTTAAAGCGACCCTTTTGGCGTTAGCCTTCGCTGGCTCGAAAGAATCAGAGTCAACCTGAGAATCGAACTCAGCTGTGCCGCTGACAGGCGATTGTACAGGTTGGCAAGCAGAAGTTAAAAACGACACCACAGGAATACTGCAACCGCACTTCCTGAACACTTTTCTGCACACTAAAAGCCCCGCTCAGATAAGTAAATTCGCCGCCTCAAAAACGAATTGAGATTCTCGGTCGCTGACGGGGTAGTGTGACTATCGCTAAATCACTGGGGCTATGTTTCTGCAACGTCTCCACATCGCGTCTTTGCAGCATCACTGCAATGCACCCCAGGCAGTATCGGGGAAAGGAAGTGCCGACATGCCATTCGATGGTGGCAACAAATCCAACGCCGAAGAAAACTCCGCTGCGAAGAATGATCTCTACGACGCTGAAGCCACTGTCTCTTACGACGACACTCCGCAGACCCAGTTTCCTGCAATCGAAGGTCAGTCCACCTTCAAGCAGCGCGTGATTGATTTCGTTTCCGGCCCAACGGCAACTGTCGACCTAGTGCACTCGACTACTACCCCGCTGCCGCTGGCACCGATCGATTATTCCGACCCGAGTCAGGTCACGGCCGTACTCGATCTCGCTGCTCGCATCGGCGGGCTATTGCTGGCATGTGGCTCGGGCAACCGCGATACCGAGCTGCAAATTAAGGCCGTGACCTCAGCCTATGGCCTCACCCAAATCCAAGTCGATATCACGTTGACCTCCGTGACGGTCTACCACCTCATCGGCGCGCGCCGTACCCCTATTACCGCGATGCGCGTTGTCACCGCACCAGTGCCCGACTTCGAGCGCTTGCGTCACACCGACCGTGTCATCCGCCGAATTCGCGCGGGCCACCTGAGCTTGGAGGAGGCTATTGAGGCTATCGACAAGGTCGAGCGTGAGCCCGCAAAATACCGCCTCCGCGTCATCTACACTGGCTGGGCATTGCTGGCTTCATCTGTGACAGTGCTGCTCGGCTCGAGTTTCGAGGTCGCCCTTATCGCGGCTGCAGTCACACTGGCCATCGTCATCGTGATTGGTGAACTCGCTGCCCGCGAGTTGCCCACATTCTTTCAGAATGCAGTCGGCGGTCTCATTGCCACGCTCTCCGCTGCTGTGCTCAATGCGGCGCAGGCGTATCTCCCCTTTGAGATGCAGCCATCCAGGCTGATCGCCTCGGGAATTATCGTGATGCTCGCCGGCCTAACCCTCGTGCAAGCACTGCAAGACGGCATCACCGGCGCACCTGTGACTGGCTCCGCGCGCTTCTTCGACACCATGTTGTTGACCGGCGGAATCGTCGCTGGCATCGCAATGGGCATCGAGTTTTCCGGAATGCTGGGCATTCCGCTTCCCGACGTCATCGCGGGTTCTGACCTCAACCTGGCACAGGCGACAGTGAGGGTGATAGCGGGAACTACCGCCTCAATCGCATTTGCGTTGGCCTCGAATGCTGGGTTCACCGCGCTGTCGGTGTCCGGAACAGTCGCCCTGCTGGGATCGATGACCTACTACTACGTGTTGACTCCGCTGGGAGTTCATCCGGTGACCAGCGCAGGCGCGGCAGCAACGCTGATTGGTCTCATCGGTGGCCTGCTGGCACGACGTTGGTCCATCCCGCCGCTGATTACGGCAGTGGCAGGCGTAACCCCGCTGCTTCCGGGTATGACGATCTACCGCGGTATGCACGCACTGCTGCACGACCACCCGACCAAGGGGTTTACGGCGCTGGCCTCAGCGCTAGGCATTGCGACGGCACTAGCTGCGGGTATTGTCCTCGGTGAATGGATGGCGCGCAGACTCCGTCGCCCTCGCGCACTGCGCGAAGACAGTGGCCTGACCCGCCCAATCCGGGCTGGTATGCGTCGCATCCGTCCTGTGAATCCGCGGAACAAGCCTCGCCGTCCACGCAACTACCGCTTCAAGGGCGGTATGAACCCGCGCGTGGACTAGTCACTGCGTGAACTGGTCGCTTCCGGAACCAGGTTATCCACACCGCGCGACCTATCAACAACGTGGTAGAATAAGGTTTTTGAATTGTAAGTAGCGCTTAAAGCTGAAACTGCGTCATCACAATCCCATTCCTTCTTCACTGAACTCGGTTGAGCTCAGTGCCGGGAGCATGTGGCGAGATGGCTGGCAGAAGTAGGTGTATCGGGCGCAATTAAGGCCATGCTTGCCAGGAGGATTCGTGCCACCGAAGGTCACAGACACTCGCACTGCTCAGAACGAGGCTCTTCACAAGGTCGAAGAAAAGACCGCTGCTGGCGCACGGCGAATTGTTGCTACCTTCGCCGAGGACTTCTACGATGCCGTCACTCTGATGTGCATGCTCGGAGTGGAGAAGGAAGGCCTGAGCTTCAAGAAGGTTCACGAGGAGTACGAGAAGGAAAACGCTCCGAAGACCGCAAAGCGCACACGCAAGTCCACTAAGAAGACTGCGAAGAAGTCGACCAAGAAGGCTGCAAAGAAGACCACTCGTAAGACGACGAAGAAGGCTGCCAAGAAGGCCGCTAAGAAGACGACGAAGAAGACTGCCAAGAAAACAACCAAGAATGCAGCTAACTAACGGGGTCACGCAGCATGGGTCTTAGCGGGAAAAAGGCGGTTGCCGCAGTAGCTGTCGTTGCGGCAGTGTCCATGACGGCTACCGCATGCCAGGCAAAGCCGGCAGCGGAGATCGTCGGCAAGCAATGGCAGATAACCGCAATTTTTGATGACCCAAACCTGCCCCACGGTGTGCCGGACGGAACTCAGGCGCCGACTATTACGCTGGGACAGACAACATATGCCTTCGCTGATTCCTGTGGCAACGGCTCTGGTTCGCTGCAGTGGAAGGGCGAGGCGGTCGAATTCGGCGCCCCGGAGCAGACTCGCAGTTTGGACTGCTCAGACCAGGCGCAGACCTATTCGGAGCGTTTCCACAAGATTGTTGCGGGCGAATTCGTCTACACGCAGGACAACAATGGTCTGCGCATGCGAGAGATGAAAGACACCAAGCCAGGCGAGGATCGCCGTGGCTGGACTGCGACAACCTCGGGTTACACCGAGGGGCGCTGACGCCACTTCTGATCAACAGGCGCATCGGTGCCGGGGTGAGAAACCCGTGCGTAAGAACCGCGGTGGTAAATGAGCGGATTGATTTCTTCACGCTTGCCGATAGCCACGATATCCGCCGTCACAATCCAGTGATCGCCGCCTTCGTAAACATCAACGACGGTGCAATCAATCCACACGGAGCAGCCGTGCAGTAGTGGATTGCCCAGCTCAGAACGGGTCCACTTCCCCGTCTTGAACTTTTCGCCATTACTGCGGCCGAAGGCTGCCGAGATATCCTCCTGATCCTCGGCCAACACATTGACGGAGAAGCGTCCAGCGTTCCGTATATGCGGCCAGGACCGCGAGGTCTTCATGACAGTAAACAGAACCATCGGTGGAGTGAGACTCAGCGAGGAAAAAGACTGGCAGGCGAAACCGTACGCTTCGCCTTCATCCTCGGTGGCGATAATGGTCACGCCAGTGGTGAACTCACTCATCGCGCCACGGATAGACATTTCATCCAATTCGACGGGACCACCAAGTTCGACATGGTCGTCGCGGGTAGCTTCCGGACTATTGAGAGCCGCAGCTGATTGGTCGGTGCTCGAATTTGTTGAATCTGTCATGTAATAGACCTTAATCTGAATCCGAACACAGTAAAGACGAGGTGGGGTTCACCACCCCAAGAGCCCCCGATAGCGCTACGATGTTGTTACCCTCGTCGGTCCGCTACCCGGCTGACGGTGCCGACGGCGCTGCAGTTGTCGCTCCAACGACAAACTCAGTCTCCAACAAGACGCGAGGAGCGCGACCGCTGTCCTCGCGTGCGGCCTCAAGCTCCTCGGCCAGCGCGCGGCCGACGGCAATGCCCTTCTGCCTATTCGGCTGAATTACAGTGGTCAGCTTGTGGAAGAGGGCGCGCTCGATTCCGTCAAAGCCTGTGATGGACAGGTCCTCCGGAACACGAATTCCGTTCTCCTTGGCATATTCCAAGACCGCAATTGCCTGAGTATCCGTGGTACAGACCACCGCCGTGAGATCCGGGTTGTCGGTCAGCAGCTGGCGAGCCGCATCGCGGTTATTCTCGCGGTCATTGAGGTGACGCTCGATGATAGGCACATCTGCCTGCTGAATACCGGCCTCGGCAAGCGCTTCCAGCGCACCTTCGACGCGGTTCTTCTGCACCTGGTGATGAGCTTCTGCCAGCCGCTTCTCCGTGACATATCCCGAGTTCGGGGTACGCGACAAGCGCACCGAAAGGATTCCCACCTTGCGATGTCCCAGTTCAGTCAGGTGCCGCACCGCGGGCTTGATGGCCTCACGGTCGTCGATGCCCACAAACGGTAGAGCCGCCGCATCTGCAGGCTGGTCACACACGACCGTCGGCAAGCCGCGAGCGCGCACGGCAGCGAGGAACGGGTCGTTGTCCGCGACGGAGTAGACCACGAAACCGTCGACTACCGCTTGCCGAATCAGATTGAGATCTACGTCCCCGCCCTCCTCGGAGGAAGCTGGAATGACCAACATGGAGTCGCCCATTTCGCCGAGCTCCTCTGCGAGGCCGGCGAGAAAATCCACCGACGCAGGGTCTTCAAAAGCGAACGGGAGGTGCTCGGTGAACAGCACGCCGATGGCGCCAACCCGGCGCATGCGCAGACCGCGAGCCATTGGGTCCGGCCCGGGATAGCCAAGCCGCTCCGCAGTTTCCAAGATGTGCTCTCGCAACTTCTCCGAGAGCTGGTCAGGACGGTTGTAAGCGTTAGACACAGTCGTGCGCGAGACCCCAAGTTCTGCAGCGATGGAAGCCAAGGTGCCACGACGACGCCGACTTTGCACGGAATACCGACCCTTCTTGAAAAACCAACAGCGACTGCCCGCTCAGATATCTTCGTCCAGCTACCTCAGGTAGAAAACCTCGATTTTATGGAAAAGAACTACAACGAGCATCACACGCATCTAATCGCGGACAACTTTACCCAACGAATGTGCGCGACTGTCATTTCGGCCACTCCGGCAGAGGCCCGCCTTGTGACTGGGTCTCCGCAGCCCCTACTATGTTCTTTGAACTAAAAGACAACTGTTTTCAATAGCGGTTAATGCTCAGGAGCTGAATAAAAGGAATAATTCAGCCCGCAACAGGATTGGATACATACATGAAGGCACGCTTTTCCACGCGCATCGCGGCGCTAGTCGCCAGCGCCGGCCTCGTCGCAGGTCTCGGCGCATGCTCCAGCAATGATGACAGCGCTACGTCCGCGGGCAAGTCCGAAGACACCATTAAGGTGGTCACCTCCACCAAGGTCTGGGCAGACGTCGCCGACGCAGTCACCGACGACGAGAAGGTCTCCATCGACCCGATTATCGCGTCCAACGACATCGACCCTCACTCCTACGAACCGGCCGCAGCCGACATGGCAAAGGTAGAGGACGCCGATATTCTCGTCGCAGGTGGCGGGCATTACGACGCATGGCTGACCTCCTCTCTGCGTGACGCAAAGGACAAGGTCATCATCTCTGCGCTGCCGCAGGAAGAAGGCCACGACCACGATCATGACCATGATCACGAAGGTCACGACCACGACCATGAGGGTCACGACCATGATCACGGGGGCCACGAGCACGACCATGAAGGCCACGAGCATGATGGCGAAGGTCACGACGACCACGAAGGCCACGAGCATCACCACCATGACGGCGAAGCCAACGAACACGTCTGGTACGACACCGATGCGGTTGAAGAAACTGCAGAGCAGCTCGCCGAAGCTCTGACCAAGCTGGGCGCCAAGGCCGACACCAAGGCCGTCGATAAGGAAATCAAGGACATCGAAGAGGCCAAGAGCAAGCTCAAGGCCGCTAAGGTTGCTCAGGTTCACCCGCTGGCCGATGACATCCTGAAGGACACGAAGGTCGAGGACATCACCCCGAAGGGCTACCGTCAGTCCACGCTGAATGAGTCCGAGCCGTCGGCAAGCGATGTCAATGAAATGCTGAAGCTGATTGAGTCCGGCGAGCTGGACTATCTCATCGACGCACCGCAGACCCACGACCAGGTCTCGCAGCGACTCGTCGAGGCAGCCAAGGCAAAGGGCGTTAAAATCGTCGATGTTTTTGAGTCGCCGAGCGCTGACCAGTCGTTCTTTGACCTCTACAAGCAAACCCTTTCCGATATGGAGTCCGCATAGCTTTGCCCTCACTGACTTTTACTGACGCAGCCGTCGAGCCGCTGTGGTCCGGTCTCAATTTGAATATCGAACCTGGCGAGTTCTTGGCCATCCTGGGCCCCAACGGCGTCGGCAAATCCACGCTGCTGACCACTGCCCTTGGCATGCGCCGGCTGACTCACGGTTCAGTAAAAGTCGACGGGAACCTCGGCTACATTCCGCAGCAGCGGATGTTCGAGCCCTCACTGCCCATTCGGGTTCGCGACCTCGTCGAGCTGGCAGCCGGCAAGAACCGCTCCGCCACCGACGAAATGCTGGACTTTGTCGGCGCGGGCGGTATTGCGGACCGTCGCGTCGGCACGCTCTCTGGCGGTCAGCAACAGCTTGTCCGTCAGGCGCAGGCGCTCGTTTCGGCGCCGGATTTTTTGCTTTGCGACGAGCCTCTGCTCTCCCTCGACCCTGCGGCGCAACGGACCACGGTCGAGCGCCTGGACCGGCATCGCAGGGAAAACGACACGGCAGTCGTCTTCGTCACCCACGACATCAACCCCATCCTGGACCTCTGTGACCGGGTGCTCTACCTGACGCCGCATGGACATGCGGTCGGATCGGTCGAGGAAATTATCACTTCAGAGACGCTCTCGGAGCTCTACCAAACCAACATTGCGGTTGCCCGTGTCGAGGGAAAGCTGGTTATCGTCTAATGACCCTACTGACTCAGTATTTCTCCGACACCGCTGCTCTGCTCCAAGTCGGGTTCGTCCACAATGCTCTCATCGCGGCAGCTCTACTCGGGCTAATCTCCGGCATCATTTCGCCACTGATTGTCATGCGACAGATGAGTTTCACGGTCCACGGCACCAGCGAGCTGGCACTTATGGGTGCATCCGCGGCCCTACTACTTGGTGTCAGTGTCAGCAGCGGTGCCATTATCGGTTCGGTGCTCATCGCAATAGTCCTGGCGGCACTGTCGCTTCGAGGGCGCCAAGATGCGGTCGTGGGCGTGGTCTTGAGCTTCGGCATGGGCTTATCGGTGCTGTTTATCCACCTCTACCCCGGCCGGACAAGTACCGCGTTTTCACTTCTCACCGGCCAAATCATTGGTCTGACTGACACTTCTCTATGGACGATGGCCATCGTCGCGGTCATCGTCGTCGGCGGCGTTGCCTGGAAATGGCGGCCGCTTCTATTCGCCTCCGCCGACCCCATCATGGCCGCCGCCTGTGGTGTCAACGTGAAGGCGCTATCGATTTACTTCGCGATTCTCACCGGTCTCGTCGCCGCCCAGGGCGTACAGATTGTCGGCTCTCTGCTCGTCATCGCCCTCATCATCACCCCTGGTGCTGCGGCCGCATTCGTCACCGCCTCTCCTGTAAAGGCCATCATCCTGTCGACCATCTTCGCCGAGGTCGCGGCCGTCGGCGGCATTGTTCTCTCACTCGCACCGGGCATCCCGGTCAGCGTTCTAGTGACGACAATCGCATTTGTCATCTACCTGATCTGCTACGCCATCGGAACGGTGCAATCGCGCAAGGCAACGCGTGACGACGTCCAGGCTGCCAAGTGGAGCAAATAGACACATACGCTTTTCGGAGTGGCTTTTAAAACAACAAAAACATCGGGCAGCCCCTCGAGTGACGATTGCGGAGAAGGTGCGCACCTTCCCTCTCGCCACCGAGGGGCTGCCCGTATTTTTGCTGGATTCTCTAAAAGCAGACTCCAATACCCCCAGCTCTTTTTAAGACTGCGAGACTGCCGAAATGGGTTGCCCCGGCAGACAGAAAAACTAACGCTGAGGATGTCGTGGTCTGACATCTCAGTGACCCAAAGCTAGCTGTACAAGCCACCGCTAGGTCCGTGCGCTTCCCTAAACTACGGCCAATTACGCCCCTATTTCTAGGAGCATGATTTGCCCGCCCTCCCCTTCGGGAAACTACGGATAATTTTCTGTTGGAAGTGATAATAACGTTGTTATTTCTGCAGCGCACGCCGGAAATAGAATTATCTTTAAAGCGCTGAACTACTGGGGGTAGCCATAAGTACCGGCCGCAATTTAGAACCCAAAATACCCCACGTAAACGCTATTACTATAACGAATTGATAATGGCGCCTACGGGGGTATCAAATGCGCTACTGGCTACTCTTTGCCCGGCGCTGGCGGGCAAACTCACTCAGAGTTACACCTGCAGCAACGGAAGCGTTGAGAGACTCCACCCAGCCGGTCATCGGAATGGACATGATGGTGTCACAGGTATCGCGCACCAGGCGCGAAAGCCCCTTACCCTCGGAGCCGACGACCACAACCACCGGTGTGGTGCCGTCGTAAGTATCCAGAGTGTGGTCGCCACCAGCATCCAGCCCAACAACCTGGTAGCCAGCCTTCTGGAACTGCTTGAGCGAACGCACCATATTGGTCGCCCGCGCAACTGGCAGACGCGCAGCAGTACCAGCCGAAGTACGCCAGGCCACGCCCGTAATGGCGGCCGAGCGACGCTCCGGAATCACCACACCGTGGCCGCCAAAGGCCGCCACCGAGCGAATGACCGCACCCAGGTTACGAGGGTCGGTGATGTTATCCAGGCAGACGATAAGACCCGGCTCCCCGGTCTTGGCCACCGAATCAATCAGATCTTCGACAGACGAGTACTTGTATGGCGGAATTTGCAGACCGATGCCCTGGTGCATGGTGTTGCCGGTCATGGTGTCCAGCTCGTGGCGGGGCACCTCGCGAATCGGGATACCACGGGAGTTAGCAATACGCACTGACTCCTGCAGGCGCTCGTCATTGTCGGTGCCCAACGCCACAATCAGCGCTGCCGCTGGCACCTTCGCATGCAGGCACTCCACGACCGGGTTACGGCCAACTACCAGCTCGGAGCCATCTCCCTTGCGCTCATGACGCCCAGAGTCACGGCGTCGCTTCTCATTCGCCCGCTTATGAGCTGCGTGATAAACGCGGTCCTCTGCCTTCGGGGTCGGCCCCTTGCCACGCAGGCCCCGCTTCTGGCCGCCGGAGCCGCCGACGTTCTTCTTGCTTGCCTTGCGCACTGCGCCACGACGACCGTTGCCTGCCATAGCTACCTGCTTTCTGTAGTTAATAGTTTTCTTTAGCCTAAAGCCAGCTTTTCAGCTTTAGTCAGCGACAGACCATGCCGGACCATCAGCGGTATCAGTTACCTCGATACCCGCTTCCTTCAGACGGTCGCGCACAGCATCAGCCGTAGCCCAGTCCTTCTCTGCACGAGCCCGGGTGCGCTCCTCCAACTGGTGCTCAACCAGCACACCGAGCGCATGCATTGCCGCATCGGAACCGGAATCGGAGGTTGCCCACTGCTCATTCAGCGGATCGAACCCAAGGACTGCGGCCATAGCGCGGACAGCACCGGCAATCTCCTTAGCCTTGGTCTCGTCGCCGTCGGCAAGCGCCTGATTGCCTCCACGAACAGCGTTGTGGATTTCCGCGAGCGCGCGTGGGACGGCGAGGTCGTCGTCGAGCGCTGCTTCGAACGCCGGCGTCCACTCACCGATTTCGATATCGCCGAGCTTATCGACGGCACGGTGCATAAACGCCTCGATACGACGGTAGCCCGCTGCCGCTTCCTGCAGAGCCTCCTCGGAGTACTCCAGCACGGAGCGGTAGTGCGCACTACCGAGGTAGTAACGCAGCTCAACCGGACGAACCATGGTCAGGATATGCGGCACGGACAACACGTTGCCGAGCGACTTCGACATCTTTTCGCCGGCCATTGTGACCCAGTGATTGTGCATCCAGTAGCGAGCAAAGCCGTCGCCGGCTGCGTGCGACTGCGCAATCTCGTTTTCATGATGCGGGAACTGCAGGTCGAGGCCGCCACAGTGGATGTCGAACTCCGAGCCCAAGTAGTAGGTGGCCATGGCGGAGCACTCCAGGTGCCAGCCCGGCCGGCCATTGCCCCACGGCGTCGGCCACGAGGGCTCGCCCGGCTTGGCAGCCTTCCACAGTGCGAAATCGTGCGCACCGCGCTTGCCCGGAGTATTGGTCTCGCCCTGCTCCATCTCGTCGACGCGGTTGCCGGACAGGCTGCCGTAGTCGCTGCCTTCAGCCTTGGACCAGGCATCCACGTCGAAATAGACGCTGCCATCGACAGCGTAGGCGAAGCCGTTATCCATCAGACGCTGCATATACTCCACCATCTGAGTGACATGCCCGGTAGCGCGCGGCTCAACGCTCGGCGGGAGAACACCGAGCTGGTTGTAAGCCCAGGTAAATTCGCGCTCAAAGCGAGAGACCCACTCCCACCAAGGACGGCCGTGCTCGGCGGCCTTGTTCAAAATCTTGTCATCGATATCGGTGACGTTGCGCACAAAGGCGACGTCATACCCCTTGGCGATCAGCCAACGGCGCAAGATATCAAAGGCCACGCCGGAGCGAACATGGCCAATGTGCGGCTGAGCCTGCGGGGTCGCACCGCACAGGTAAATGGAGGCATGCCCCTCGCGGAGAGGCTCAAAATCCTTCAGTTGGCGGGTTGCGGTATCGAAGATTTGAAAAGTCACAGCCCCGAGCATAGCGGGGAAATAGATACGGGTGAAAAAGAGAAAACGGCTAGCGCACACGGGCAATGTATGTGCGCTAGCCGTTAACCGGAAAAGTGCAGAAAATCCCTACTGGAAGGAACCGAGGAAGGGAAACGACTTATGCGTCTGCGTCCAGGTCCACCGGCTTATCGTCGGCCTCGTCCTTCTTCTCACCGGCGGTACCTTCCTGTGCCAGCGCGCGGTGACGCTCGATAGTGGCATCGACGCGGGCAAAAACTTCCTCGACCTTGGCCTCATCAACGCCGTCGGCAAGCGCGAGCTCACCGACGAGAACCTGGCGAGCCTTGCTCAACATACGCTTTTCGCCGGCGGACAGACCGCGATCCTGATCGCGGCGCCACAGGTCACGAACTACCTCAGCGACCTTGTTAATGTCGCCCGAACCCAGGCGCTCCTGGTTGGCCTTGTAGCGACGGGACCAGTTGCCGGCCTCTTCTACGTCGGTCTCACGCAGAACGGAGAAGACCTTCAGCAGCCCCTCTTCACCGACAACATCGCGGACACCGACCAGCTCGGCATTCTTGGCGGGCACCTGGATATTCAGATCACTCTGCAGAATCTGCAGTACGAGGTACTGAACGGTCTCACCGTTAAGCTCTCGTTCAATGATGTTTTCGATTTTCGCAGCTCCGTGGTGCGGATAAACTACGGTATCCCCAATGCTGAATTCCATGTAATGCACACGCCCTTTCCAACGGCCTTCCACCCTATCATGTCCCCCCATGATTTTACGGGTAGTATGAGAACATCTTAGGAAGACACTAAGGTGTTCTTTAAATACTGAAAATCCTATCGCCCATCCTCAAGCTACTGGAGGAAATCTAGTCATGGCCTTCAAGTCCGTACTTCGCCGCAGCGCCCTCATCACCGTCTCCGCAGCATCCGCAGTTGCACTTGCTGCTTGTGGCGCCGGTCAGATTTCGCAGACCGCAAATCAGCACCCGGCTGTAGACGGTGCGATGAACGGCGGCGAAGATGCTGCCGGCAAGGGTGCTGAGAACACCAACTCGGCTCTTGGCTTCGTCAACATCCGCGACGCTCATATCCTGGTTGACCCGGAGGCTGGTACCGCTGGTCTGAAGTTCTCCGCCAGCAACCAGCAGCGCGCTACCGAGTCGGTCTACAAGCTGAAGTCCGTCACCGTTGAAGGTATCGGCGAGGTTGAGCTGAAGAAGGTCGCTGAGACACCTTCCTTCGCTAAGGCTGCAAAGGGCGAGGACTCCCTGCCGCGTGAGTGCCAGATTGTTGCCGGCCCGAAGTCCGTCATCGATCCGCTGGCTAAGACCGCCAAGGACAACACCGGCTGCATCGCGTACTACACCAATGAGCTGGACCCGAGCACCCTGGTTGGCGACAAGAGCAGCGCTGCTGGCCAGAACCGCGAGGCCACCTTCGAGTTCACTGACCCGCAGGGCCAGACCAACACCTACGACCTGGACATCACCATCTCTGCTGACATTCTGGAAGCTGGCGCACCGAACCGCGGTGCTGACGGCATGATTGAATCCAAGTAATCGCAGCACAGTGGTGTTCCTGCGCTGTTCGCGCGCAGCGCACTTTTAGGCGCTGGTACAGCGCAGTCCTGTCCCGCAAATAACGCGAGGCGCTTCATCGAGCGGGCATGGGCGATTGGTCGCTTGATACGGGTCACGGCAGTACAGTCATCCTTGACACAAGTCATTGACACTGCCCTGGCCCGCTCTCGCGTATCTGGGGTAAATTTTCTCGCGACATTCACCGCATACCGCACAACACACGTTGTGGAGTCTGTCGTGTCCCCTCTCTTGAAGCAAAGGTGGTTGCACCGTGGCCAAGACCAAAGACGAAGCCTACGAATGCTCAGCATGCGGCTGGCAGGTGTCGAAATGGGTCGGCCAATGTCCCAACTGCAAAGAGTGGGGCACGCTAGAGAAGGTCACTATCCGCTCCAGCGGTGGGAAGTCCGCCTCCACGCTGGAGGACAAAATTGCCGCGCGGGCAGCCAAGCAACGTCGCCGTAGCGCTGCCGCAACGGAGCCCGGCGCGCGGGGCGGTCGTCGTAAAGCATCTTCCACTTCCGTCGCGGCTGAAAGCCAGCGTCTAGCACAGCGCGCGCTTGACGACGAGGCGGAGGACCGTTTCCTCGCCGAGACCTCCGCAACAGATCGAATCCCCACCTCATCCTCCGAGTTGACCGCGATTACGGGGATTTCCGCCAAGGCTGCGCACGCGGTGCGCACGGGCATCGGTGAACTGGATCGAGTGCTCGGTTCCGGTATTGTGCCGGGTTCGTTGGTGCTCTTGGCAGGCGAACCGGGGGTTGGTAAGTCGACACTGCTACTTGAAGTGGCCTACCGCTGCGCGGACGGCGATTTGGGGCCGACGCTTTACGTCACCGGTGAGGAATCGGTCGGCCAGGTGCGGCTGCGTGCCGAGCGCACTGGCGCACTGTCGGACTCTCTGTACCTGTCGGCGGTGTCGAATATCGAGGACGTCATCGACCTGACGCTGGAGCTCTCCCCCGGTCTGCTCATTGTGGACTCCGTGCAGACGATGCGTGCCGACGTCGAAGGTGCTCGCGGTGGCGTTGCCCAGGCTCGCGCCGTAACCTCTGCTCTGGCGGCGCTGGCAAAGGAGACCGGAACTGCGATTTTCCTGGTAGGACACGTGACCAAGGACGGCAATGTGGCCGGCCCGCGCACAATGGAGCACCTGGTTGATGTGGTGCTCAACTTCGAGGGTGATAGGCATTCGGGGCTACGCTTCTTGCGCGGCCTGAAAAACCGTTTCGGCAGCACCGATGAGGTGGGCTGCTTCGAGCAGACCGCGGGCGGTATTGCGGAAGTTGAGGATCCCTCGGGGCTGTTTTTGCATCACCGAACGCCGACCTCGGGAACTGCAATTACCGTGGCCATGGATGGCCGCAGACCGCTGCTGGCGGAGGTGCAGGGGCTGGTAATCAACACCGAGGCCCATAATCCCCGACGCAATGTCTCTGGTCTGGACCCCCGGCGCGTGCCGATGGTCGCGGCCGTGCTGACTGAACACGGGAACTTCAAGCAGTTGGCTCGCATGGAGATGTACGTGTCCACCGTCGGCGGTATGACGCTGTCGGAGCCTGCCGCGGACCTGGCAATCGCGCTGGCGCTGGCCTCATCCATGACTAAGCGGACCTTCCAGGATAAAACCATTGCACTCGGCGAACTGGGGTTGGCCGGCGAAGTGCGCCGAGTGACCGATTTGGAGTGGCGGCTTAAGGAAGCTCATCGAATGGGCTTCGACACGGCAATTGTGCCTAGAGGCGCAAAAGGCCCGGCGGGGATGCGGCTGCTGGAAGCAGGCACCGTTGCCGAGGCCATTGAGCTTGGGTTGGGAACTAAGCGCTAGCGCATGTTGAACGTGTAGGCGTCAGAGTTGTTGTCACCAATCACGCCGTAGAAGATGTACGACCCGGAGGGCGCTGGGACGCGGTCTTCTTCGGAGCACTTGTTCGGTGCCGAGGTCAGACGCGACCAGGTGGCGGCATAGTTGACTTCCTCGCCCGGTGCCAATACCAGTTCACCGTGGCCTTCGGAGTCATTGCAGTCCACATCCGACCAGACGCGCTCGTACGTTGCCAGGTCGTATACCTCGAAGCGCAACTGCTGCTCATCGAGGTTCACGCGGCATTCACCGCCGGTGGGATTGTGGACGGTAATTGCCAGAGTCGGCTGCTCATCGCCGTAGTTCGGCTGATCCGAGGTGGCTGTCACCTGCAGGTCTGCAAGGCTACAGTCCTTTTTGTTCGCAAGCGCCGCTTGAGCGTCATCCTTCGCGGAATCTTCGCCTTCCTTAGCGTCCGTCTTGGCATCCTTGTCAGACTTGTCCTTCGTCGAGTCCTTGTCAGACTTAGGCGCGTAAGGTTCCTTGGGCTGTTCCGGAGGGGTCACCTCTTTCCCGTCATCCCTGGTGACATTCACCGGTTCAGAATCCTCGCTGTCCCGGTTTACCAGTGCGGAAATACCCCAGCCCAGGAGAACGAGGATGATAACGAGCAACACCGCCGCGGCGATACGCCGACGCCGGTAGATTTCTGGAGGCAGCTTATTGGTCACACATTTAGGTTAGCGGGTTCTCGCTGACTCCATGGGTAACGACGGTCTCAGCGCGTCCGTCCTCCAAGCGGTACCGCATACCGACAACGCCCACCTCGCCGGTCACCAAGCGCGATGAAATCTCTGGCGAGCGATCAATAATGTGATTAACAATCTCGCGCACGTGGCGCCGCTCAAATTCGTCGATTTCCGTCTCGCCATCTTTGCGAGCCGCCAACAGCGACGGGGTGACTTTCTCAATCAGCACACGCTGGAAACCACCCGGCAGTTCGCCACCGTCCAGTGCATTCTTCGCCGCAGCCACAGCGCCGCAGGACTCGTGGCCGAGAACAATCACCAGCGGAACTCCCAGACCATCAACTGCGAATTCCAGCGAAGCCAGCACCGACAGGTCGGTAATCTCACCGGCAGTACGAATCACAAATACATCGCCCAGACCCTGATCGAAGATAATCTCCACCGGAGCACGGGAATCCGAGCAAGCCAGCACAACGGCCTTCGGCTTCTGCCCCTGCGTCAGCTGCTTACGACGAACCAAGTCCTGACGGGGATGCGCAGTCTTGCTCTCACAGAAGCGGAGGTTTCCGCGCACCATCGATTGCCATACACTCTCAGGAGTCCTCTCAGAATTGCTCATAGCTATATTGTGCAACGACTCCGCTGTTTATGGGAAAGCTAGAATGTAGATTGACCTCTGCAATTAACCAATCCGACGGCTTCGACGAACACGTCGATGCCGCCTTACGTGATTGGTATCGCGCCAATATGCGGCCACTTCCCTGGCGTGAAGAAGGCACTTCACCATGGGCTGTGCTCGTCAGCGAAGTGATGAGTCAACAGACTCCCGTCGCCCGGGTAATCCCCTCGTGGCGCGCCTGGCTGGAAAAATGGCCCACCCCAGCCGATCTGGCAGTCGCCCCCAAAGATGAAGTCCTGCGTATGTGGGGAAAACTCGGCTATCCCCGACGTGCACTCCGGCTGCGTGAATGCGCAGAAAGAATCGTCGAGAAGCACGACGGCGAAGTGCCGAGTGACGTGGACACGCTGTTAGCCCTTCCGGGGGTAGGAGACTACACCGCTCGGGCGGTAGCGGCGTTTGCTTTTGGCGCGCGCACGCCGGTGGTGGACATCAACGTGCGCCGCGTACTCCGGCGACACCGCCAGGGCACGTACCTTCCCGGCATCGCCAAACGCGCGGACATGGCGCTCGTCGAAGAGCTACTACCACTCGACCCCACGACTGCGGCCGAGACTTCCGTCGCGCTCATGGAACTCGGCGCTACCGTCTGCCGAACGACACCCGAGTGCGAGGCCTGCCCCATCGCCACCAGTTGCGTCTGGATTGCCGCCGGTCGCCCCGAACCCGAAGACCATGAGATCGCCGCTGCTAAACGACGCGTGCAGAAGTTCGAAGGCACCGACCGCCAAGTCCGGGGCTTGCTTCTCGACGTGCTCCGCGCCGCCGACTCCCCCGTCGAACAGGCCGCTCTCGATGCGGTCTGGGATGATGCACATCAGCGTTCCCGCGCACTGTTTTCCCTGCTTGACGACGGACTTGCGGAGCAAACTCCCGATGGCCGCTTCCAGTTGCCCCGTTAAAGCCGAGGCAATGCTCCGGTAAAGACCAGATTCGACCAAGTGCGTTGCCTAGAATTAGACACATGAATGCCACGCCCCATCGACCTCAGCGCCAGCGCTGTCTCTTTGGGGCTAGTAAGCGCCGAACCGGTAGCCACGGAATTCGTAGGCGTGCAATTCCACTGAGCGCGGTGCTTGGAGTTGCTCTTCTGAGCTCTAGCGTGGGAACGCTCGGTGGTTGCTCGGCGGTGGATGGTCTAGGAGCGACTGGCTTCGGTTCCTCGGATTCTGACTCTTCTACGATGAAGCGATTACCTCCGGGGCAGGTAATTACGAAGACGCCATTTCCGGTCAATGCGCCCGCACGTGCACAGCGGGTCGTGTTTTCCTCCACAGGTGCACGCGACCACCGCCAGACAGCCGTGTCCGGCACAATTTTGCAGCCCTACGCCCGATGGTCAGAGAAATCCCCGCGCCCACTGGCAGTAATTGCACCTGGAACTCTCGGCATGGCTGATAACTGTGCCAGTTCGGTTGCCCTGCGCTACGAAGCGCCTCCGATGCCTCCGGCACCTCAGCTGCTGGCACAGGGATGGAATGTTGCCATTGTGGATTACCAGGGGCTCGGCACGCCTGGGGTACATCCGTATCTCAACCGTGAGATTGCCGGGAATAACACGCTCGATATGGCACGAGCGGCTATTGAAACTTTACAACTACCTGCAGATACTCCCATTGCGCTGTTCGGCTACTCACAGGGCGGAGGCGCCACCGCTGCAGCGGCCGAGCTCGCCGATGCGTACGCCTCGGAGCTGAACATCCGCGCTGTTTACGCCGGGGCTATTCCGGCCGATCTCACCGACACTGCACTGCATATTCGCGGCTCGGCGCTGGCGGGGCTCGTCGGCTACTTTATGAACGGATTAATTGCTGAGTACCCAGAGACCAAAGAACCAATCGAGCGCATGCTGAGCCCTCTGGGGCAGGACTTCCTGAAGCTCACGGCCGATGAATGCATTGGCGCCACTGTCGAACGTTGGCCTCGCAATGACACCAAGGCATTCACGGCCAACGACTTGGGAATAGCGGAAAATCTGCGCTCGCCGGAGCTCTCCCCCGTCGTTCGGCGCCACGTGGAAGAACAAGCTCTGGGGACAAAGACGCCCAGTATGCCCGTATTCGTTACCCATAACGCATTGGATGATGTGCTACCCGTGACGTCGGCACGCGAACTTGTGCAGAAATGGCAAAAGGCCGGCGCCGACATCACCTACGTGGAGGTCGATACTGACCTCGGTGATGGGACGCACGGCCTTGCCTACGTGCTCACCCACGAAGAGATGCTTGCGTGGGTGAATCAGAAAATGGGGTACTAGCGGCGACAACCGCCGCTTTCCTCCATCTAGCAAGTACAGCTACTTTTTCTTCCAGCGACCACGGAAGGTCAAGCCCTTGCCCAGTCGGACGGTGTAACCGCCACGGCTGTTAAAGGTCACCGGACCGATACGCTTAGAACCAGAGACTCCCGAACCCGAGTAGTTCAGCCACGTGTCCTTGTCCAGGTTCTGCTTCTTGCGAAATTGGATCCCCATTTAGTTCTCTCCCTCGGAGTTATCAGATTCGGACTCTGCCTCGGCAGTGGCCTGATCGACAGTAGCTTTGATGTCGCCAGATACAAACGCTCAGGATACCGTCAGCACTGCCGAGAACGCCCGTCATCTTCCTCAGAATCGGCCAAGGCACCGCCCATCGGCATCAACGTTACCGACCTTGCCCCATATTGGTGAAGGTAACTTCGCCTTGCAGATGCCCTTGAACTCGCCGTTCCTGCGCCATAGATTCCTCAATCCGTTATTTGTGACCGATTCTAATGAGCTCATGAAACCGGCCGCTGCCACGGCATCCCGAACAATGACGACAGCTAGTTAGTGCAGACCGCCCAAGGATGAAAAGGGCTCCTCCACCTCGATGTCATGCAGGGGCACGCGTACCCAAGGCGAATCACTGTGTGCGAGCAACTCGGTGAGCCGTTGCGATTGATCCTTCATCGCAGCGGCGACGTCGGGCTCACCGTCACTTGCCCAGATCATTCGACCCCACCAGAAGCTTGCGGCTACGTCAGCCCACGACACGAAGTAGCGCTGCAACGCCGCCACGGCCTTATCGGAAATCTGAAGGAACTCTTCTGGAGAGATCCATCCCAGCTCCGTTGCCGGACCACCAACGCTGTGAATTCGGATTATGTCCCATGCGCGAGTAGTGGCGGGCAATGCCGGGGCTGCTGCTTTGGCAAAGTTTTCGGAGCGCAGCATCCGTACGAGGTAGCGGAACTTATGTTCCCCACGACGCGGATCCGCACCTTGGACAACAAAGAAGTCTTTGAGGAACTCGACCTTTTCCTCCACTTCCGCATCTAGCTCGCGCTCGGGGACGTCTTTCATGGCGTATGCGAGCGGTAAAATAAAGTCATTTTCCACGTGCTGACTGCCTTCGAGCAAGACGTCAATAGCCTGGTGCGCTTCCTGTGCACCAGTGACCCCCCAGTTTTGCTCGAGAGATGTTTTGTAGTACTTGGCCGCCCTTGCGTTGATGTTCTCAACCCCTAGCGGGGTCGCAAACGCCTTATTGCTCTTGTACGTCATTCCCCACGAGTGGCGGCGCACTTCATCTTTGCTCGGCGCCGGTTCCGGCCACGGGAACTTGGCAAACCTGTAGAGCGAAGAGTCATCAAACTTTGCTGGGGTGAATGTAAGGCTCATATCCTCACAAAGTACCGAGGTTTCGGGGTTGAGTCAGTGTAACTTCACACACCACCCCACACCTGGGGTGAGTTATGTCATAGCGCCGAACCTCAGGCGCGGTTTTAATTGTGTTGCTAGTCTCGTGTGCATGACAGGATCCCAGATTGCATTGACCGACCGGCCAGATCTCGGTGCCGCACTTGAACGTGCCGGTAATTCCGGGATTGTGCGCACTGCCGCCGTCGCTGTTGTAGAAGGTCTTGGTGTCGACGAGATTGTGCTCGAGGCCGCCGCTACAAAAACCAGTGGAGTCGATGGCGCAGCGTTCGTCACCAACCGAAGAATTCTCGTGACCGCCAACAAGAAAGATCCGTCTCAATTCGAGTTCCTTGAACTCGACAACCTCGCCAATGTAATCGTTCTGCCTTACAAGGGCGGCTGGGCCGTCGTGGCCCAGCTCTACAACACATATAAAGTGTGGAGCGGTTTCACAGAAAAAGCTGCGAAACGTGTGCAATTTGCTGCCCAGTGGGCCCTGACCGCAGGCCGAGAGGCACGAACGGAGGCCTCGCGTGCAGTGTCGTCGACGGAGCTTTTTGAGCGATGGAAAGAAAACAAGCACCGTCTCAATCGCAATAGTTTAGAAGAGCTTGCAGAGTCGATGCGCTCCCTGTATTCCGACATTGATTCACGGTGGTGGACTGAATAATGATTCGACTTGCATACCCGGGTTCGCCCGACCGCTTTAATGGGGCAGAAGACACATCACACATCGAGCAAAACCTGCCTATTGCGGAAAATGGCTATCGCCATTACATCAAGCATGGCTCATTACTAGAAACCGGAGCATCTCCGGCAAATACGACTGCTACCTCCAGGTCAAACTCCAGCGCGGGCACGACAGGTGCTCAGACCAGCGGCGCATCGAAAGGTCTCAGTGTAAAGAAGCAGCTATTACTCCTCCCCTTAGTGATAGCGGGCATCGTGGTGCTAGCGATTGCCTACGTTGCAGCTAAAGACGCGCTCTTTAGTGACAAGTCAGACGAGTCCGCTGCTCCCGCACAGTCCGCCGCTGAAGCACCTGCCAATCCCGGCGCTTCCAACGGTGGCGCTACCGGCGCCACTGGTGGGGATACCACCAGCGGCCTCACCCCTGCCGACCACGCACCTGAACCGATTGCTAACTTCGTGCGGGCCTGCACAGACTATGAAGTGGTGTTTAGCTACTACGGTGCGGATAACGCCCCTGCCCCACAGGCAATGGGTACCAACTGTTCCGTGGATACTACGAAGGCACCCGACGTTGGTTACGTAGTCTTCACCGATGACCCTGCCGCCACCGCCGCCGTTCGTGACGGCAAGCCCGTCTTGGATGCCGTTGAGATTCCGGCAGAATCAACGCGCGGTTCCACATTCAAGGCGCAGCGAGTGGAGTCCCTCATCACAGTTGCGGAAATCCTCCCAGAGGACCAGGGAATCGTTGAGTACATGATCAAAAATGATGACCCTGAAGTAGCAAAGAAAGCATTGGTCGACCTCGGCGTGGCCAAGTAGAACTACAACTCTCCGCGCTTTTAGGAAAGACCGCATATAGACACACTGCCGCCCCAGTTCCTCCCATAATGGAGTCGGAACTGGGGCGGCAGTGTTCGTTGGTACTGCTAGCGGCTAAACCTCTTAGAGCGGCTGGCCAGCACCCGCACCAGCCGGTGGCGGGTTGTGGCCGTCGTCATCGGAGTCCGAACCGGATTCTAGGTCGGTTCCAGCGGCGGTGGAACCGCCGTCACCCGGTACATCCGGGGTGATGATATCGGACTCGCTGGTACCAGCGCTGCCGAGAATGTCCTTGTCTTCCTCAGACTCCCCCAGAGCACCGCCGTCGGCATCAACGTTACCGGCCTTGCCCTTGTTGGTGAAGGTGAACTTCGCCTTGTCGACGTCCTTGGACTCGCCATCCCAGCCTTCGACATCGATGAAGACGGTCTCGCCGAGACCAACCTCACCGTAGAGAATCTTCTCGGAGAGCTGATCCTCAATCTCGCGCTGGATGGTGCGACGCAGCGGACGGGCACCGAGCACCGGATCAAAGCCACGCTTGGCCAGCAGGTTCTTGGCGCGGTCGGAAATCTCCATGGTGATGCGCTTCTCGCCGAGCTGGTCGCTGACGCGGGCCAGCATGAGGTCGACCATCTGAACAATCTCGGCCTGGCTCAGCTGCTTGAAGACCACAATCTCATCGATACGGTTCAGGAACTCCGGACGGAAGTGCTTCTTCAGCTCGTCGTGGACCTTGTCCTTCATCCGCTCGTACTTGCCATCTTCATCGGCCTCGCCGACACCCGAGAAGCCCATACCAACAGCCTTGGAAATGTCGCTGGTGCCCAGGTTCGAGGTGAAGATCAGAACCGTGTTCTTGAAGTCCACCACTCGCCCCTGAGAGTCAGTCAGACGACCGTCTTCCAGGACCTGCAGCAAGGTGTTGTAAATCTCCTTGTGGGCCTTCTCAATCTCGTCGAAAAGCACGACGGAGAACGGCTTGCGGCGCACCTTCTCGGTGAGCTGGCCGCCCTCTTCGTAGCCGACGTATCCGGGAGGAGCACCGAAGAGGCGCGAAGCGGTGAAGCGGTCGTGGAACTCACCCATATCAATCTGAATGAGTGCGTCTTCCTCACCAAAGAGGAACTCGGCCAGGGCCTTCGACAACTCGGTCTTACCAACACCGGACGGGCCGGCGAAGATAAACGAACCGGACGGACGCTTCGGGTCCTTCAGACCAGCGCGGGTACGACGAATAGCGCGGGAGACAGCACTGACGGCCTCTTCCTGACCGATAATGCGCTTGTGCAGCTCATCCTCCATGCGCAGCAGACGTGAGGACTCTTCCTCGGTGAGCTTGAACACCGGAATGCCAGTCCACGAAGCCAGGACCTCCGCAATCTGCTCCTCACCAATCTCAGCGATGGTATCGGACTCGCCCGCACGCCACTTCTTCTCGCGCTCGCGGCGCTCTTCGCCCAGCTTGCGCTCCTTGTCGCGCAGACCAGCTGCCTTCTCGAAGTCCTGCTCGTCGATGGCGGCTTCCTTCTGGCGACGCACATCGGCAATCTTGGAGTCAATCTCCTGCAGGTCAGCCGGGGCAGTCATGCGCTTGATGCGCATACGAGCACCGGCCTCGTCAATAAGGTCAACGGCCTTGTCCGGCAGGAAGCGATCGTTGATGTAGCGATCCGAGAGGGTAGCTGCGGCAACCAGTGCCTTATCCGAGATGGAGACACGGTGGTGAGCCTCGTACTTATCTCGGACACCGCGCAGAATATCGATAGTGAGATCCACGCTCGGCTCCGGCACGTTCACCGGCTGGAAACGACGCTCAAGAGCGGCGTCCTTCTCGATGTGCTTACGGTACTCATCCAAAGTGGTAGCACCGATGGTCTGCAGCTCACCGCGGGCCAGCTTCGGCTTCAGAATCGAGGCCGCGTCAATTGCGCCCTCTGCGGCACCGGCACCGACCAGCGTGTGAATCTCGTCAATAAACAGGATGATGTCACCGCGCTGGTTAATCTCCTTGAGCACCTTCTTCAGACGCTCCTCGAAGTCACCGCGGTAACGGGAGCCCGCAACCAACGAGCCCAGGTCGAGGGAGTAAAGCTGCTTATCCTTCAGCGTCTCCGGCACGCGGCCGTTGACAATGTCCAGAGCAAGCCCCTCCACAACGGCGGTCTTACCGACACCCGGCTCACCAATCAGCACAGGGTTGTTCTTGGTACGGCGAGAAAGAACCTGCATAATGCGCTCGATTTCCTTCTCACGGCCAATAACCGGATCCAGCTTGCCCTCGCGTGCAGCCACGGTCAGGTTACGACCGAACTGATCGAGCACCAGCGAACCGGACTGGTGGTTACCCTCCTGCACACGAGCGCCGGAAGTAGCACCGACCGGACGTTGCTCCGGAGAACCATCGGACTCATCGCCCTGGAAACCGCTGAGCAGCTGAATAACCTGCTGACGTACGCGCGGCAGGTCAGCGCCGAGCTTAACCAGAACCTGAGCGGCAACACCTTCGCCCTCACGAATCAGGCCGAGCAGCAGGTGCTCAGTACCGATGTACTTGTGACCCAGCTGCAAAGCCTCGCGCAGAGAGTACTCCAGCACCTTCTTTGCACGCGGGGTAAACGGCACGTGACCGCTCGGCGGCTGGGAGCCACGACCAATAATGTCGACCACCTCAGAGCGCACAGCGTCCAGGGAAATACCCATGGACTCCAGCGCCTTGGCAGCCACACCGTCGCCTTCACTAATCAGGCCGAGCAGGATGTGCTCCGTGCCGATGTAATTGTGATTGAGCTCGCGTGCCTCATCCTGTGCCAGGACGACAACGCGACGTGCTCGGTCCGTAAACCTCTCGAACATCACTGCCCTTTCAAGTGTCTATTTTTGCCGTAATTCAATAAAGGTTGTTTCACCTAGCTTAAACGCGCCGCGACACAGATTAATCCCTATAGCCGTACGCCAGTAGCGAACAGACTGGTCAAAAGAGGTACAACGGCGGTTTCATCCTGGAACGGACACCTAGTTGTTCACGCGGTCGTCGTGGCCGTCATCTTGGTCGTCGTCATCCCGGTCGTCGTCATCATCGTCGTGGTCATCATCATGATCGTCGTCATCGCGATCATTGCGATTGTCGTCCACGCTCTCGGTCGAAGTCACCGTAGTGGTCTCGACAGGTGCCGGATCGACGTCATCGCTATCGCCACATGCTGCAAGACCGAAAGCCGCACCGGTTGCGGCTGCTCCGACCACGGCAACTCGGGCTGCCGAAATGCGTAGGAAAGTTTGACTCTTGAGAGTGGACTTTCATGGGTTCCCCTAGGACATATCGAATGGCTTCACCCTCCGCTACGGCGACGAGGGCGAAGTTGAATTGGAACATCTCTCAAGAACTTTTTCTAGAGAAATTACCTCAAAACGGAGCCTCTAAGTGCGGCGACAACATCGCTCGAGATAAAAAAGCCCCACACCTTTGAACGTATTCCCTAGTCACGCAACATATCTTCACAACAATTCGTTTCTGATAAAGAAATTTTGCAAAAAGCTACACAAAAGTGACCTAGGACACTTATTCTTACTGTAAAAGAAACTAAATCGGCGGTCCTACCGATGAGGTTTCGCCTGATTAGGCCTCTCCGAAGACCGCAGGACATGAACCACGGAAGATGAGTGACTATGACATCTAATCCACAGACCTCGATTTTCAATAAGGTGCGCAAAGCTTCGCGAGCTACCTCGGACCTCGTTCTCGGACTCGCACCGGTGACGCAGGCTGGCGTCCTCGGCTCGATGGGACCTGGCGCTGCTGGAAAGGCATTGAATTCCATCTACCGTTGGGACTTCCTGCCAGCTGGTCTCCTCGGCATTGCAGCCGGCCGCGACCCGCACCACACCGCGATTATTGATGACGGCGGCTCGCTGACCTACGAAGAACTGCACGAGCGCTCCACTGCCCTGGCTCGAGCACTCCGCCACGGTGATATTCAGCAGCGCGACCGCATCGGCGTGCTGTCTCGCAACCACCGCGGTTTCATTATGGCGCTGTGTGCCCACGGTCGCCTCGGCACCGACCTGGTACTGCTCAACACCGGCGCCTCTGCCGAGCAGACTCTGGCCGTGATTCGTGAGCAGAAGATTGACTTCCTGTTCATTGATGAGGAATTCACTCACATGTTGCCGGAGGACTTCGATGAGTGCCCGGTCGCAGTGTCGTGGTTCGAAAACTACGGTGACACCTCCTGTGTTCGCGAGGGCTGGACCTCCATGCAGGAGATGCTGAAGACGGCACCGCCGGCAAAGTGGCCAACCGCCGAGCTGCCAAGCCGTCCACGCCGTGGCCGCGTTATTATTCTGACTTCCGGAACCACCGGCACGCCAAAGGGTGCCAAGCGTCCGGAGCCGCGCAGCTGGATGCCGGCATCGTCCATCATGAGCCGCATTCCGCTGCGCCAGCGTCGCCCGGCTTACCTTGCGGCTCCGCTGTTCCACACCTGGGGATTCGCAACTGCACAGCTGTGCATCGCACTGCGTTCCACCATGATCATGCGCCGCAAGTTCGATCCGGCCGACAGTCTCCGCATTATCGAGCAGCACTCTCCGCACACCATCTTCCTGGTGCCGACCATGCTGCAGCGCATGATTGAGATTCTCCCGGAGAGCTACGACATCGGCGCGACATCGCTGAAGGTCATCGCATCCTGTGGCTCGGCCATTCCGGAGGGAATTGTCACTAAGACCCTCGAGCGTTTCGGGCCGGTTCTCTACAACCAGTACGGCTCCACCGAGGTCAGCTGGGCAACTATTGCTACCCCGGATGAGCTCAAGGCAAACCCGACCACGGCAGGTCGCGCACCGCTGGGCACTCGTGTCCAGATTCTCGACGAAGACGGCAACCGCGTTGCCGACGGCGAGACCGGTCGAATCTTCGTGGGCAACAACATGTTGTACGAGGGCTACACCCGCCCCGGCGCGGACAAGCAGGTCATTGACGGCATGGTCTGTACCGGTGACCTGGGTCGCATGGAAAATGGCCTGCTCTACATCTCCGGTCGTGAGGACGACATGATTGTCTCCGGTGGCGAGAACGTCTTCCCACGTCAGACCGAAGATGCACTCAGCCAGCTCGAGGGTATCCGCGAGTGCGCAGTCGCAGGTGTTCCGGATGAACGCTTCGGCCAGGCTCTGGTCGCCTGGGTTGTCCGCGACGATTCACCTGAGGGCCGCGCCCTGACTAATGAGCAGATTCGCACATACGTCAAGCAGCGCCTCAGCCGCTTCGCCGTTCCGCGTGAGACCGTGTTCCTCGATGAACTGCCACGCAACGCAGTCGGCAAGGTGGTTCCTCGCCACCTGCCGAAGCCGTGGGAGAATGCCGCCGAGGAGAAGGCTGCTTAGGGCGCAGGGACCGTCGTAAAGCGAACGGCAGACACGAAAAGGACGCGGTACAAACTTCCAGTGTGGAAGTTACCGCGTCCTTTTTGCGCGCCCTAGGAAGAACCAGCGCTGACTAGCCTGCGTTCAAAACACCGTAGTCCGTGACGGGTTCACGGAAAATTTCTTCGCCGTCCTGGGTCACGGTTACCGCATTTGGAGTGACGGTATACGTATAGCCACCATTCTTTGCGACAGCACGGTTCCCGGAGAAACTATCTACTGTGTATGCATCCGGACTATCCGAAATCTCACCGAAGTCACCGATGTAATGGCGCTGCTGGCGGTTATTGGAATTCTCGCAAATCACAGCCTTGCCCGACGACGTCTCCGCCAGCACACGCGCGTAATACCCACCCGAGCAGCGAGCGGTACTGCCAACCCAACCTTTGGCATCGATATCATCGCGATCCATACCGAACGCACGAAGACCGAAATTGCCTCTCTGAGTAGTTGTAGGGGCGCTGCTCTCCGGCTGCTTCGTCGTTTCCGGCTCGACGGTCTGGGTATAGGTTTCCGTGTACGTCTCCCCCGGCGCCGGGGACGCAGTGCTTGACGACGAGTCCCCTGCCGCAACCGTATCGGGAGACTGCGGGGAATTATCGGAGGAATTATTCAGGTAGTACGCGCCACCGATACCGGCGACCGCTGCAAGTGCGACACCGACGATGCCCAAGACCACGTACAGACCGTTGTTGCTCTTCTGCTCAGGTGCCGGAGTCTGCTGATAAGCCGGATACTGCTGGGGGTAACCGCCCTGGTTCGGCCCCTGCGTATGGTACTGAGGCTGGTACTGGCCTTGAGCCCCGCCCTGCGGCTGCTCCCAGGCAGATGTTGCATAACCGTCCTGCTCCCAATCCTGCGGGGAGGACGAACGCGGGTTGTACTGGTCGGTCATCGCTAAATTCCTTATTACTTCAGAGCCACACTTGTGCTCGGCCAATAACGTGGCGGCTTGCGACTACGCCCACAGCGGAACTTGCCACTACGTATTTTCCATTAACACTATGCGTTGCCCAGCGTACCCTGCTTGAAGCTAGCACTAGCTCAGAGCGGCACTTTGTTCTTGAAGAAGTTGACGTAGTTCCGATCGGAGATCTTTCCCAGCATAAACTCTGGCTCCAACCCGAACATCGACCAACGAGTCTTCGTTGACCAGGACAGCGACTGCGGTGTTGTAGTGCGGTGGTAGCTGATCTGGTAACCGTCAGTGTGCACTCGAATCTGCGTGTATCCACCCGGATAGCCAAGTGCAGCACCCCGCTCACAGAAGTCCGTATCCCCATAGTCAGCGATACCACGACGGCTGCGGTGCGTATGACCAGCGAACACACCTTTGGCGCCCGGCGTGGCAGCCAGGATCTCCTGGAAAACCTTGGCCTGCTGAGCCTCGACCATGAATGCCTCACCACCGAAATGCGAACGCACCGCATCCTGAGTAAACGGGTGGTGCGCAAACAAAATTGTCGGACGCTCTGGATCCTCTGCGAGTTCAGCACGCAATGCACGCATCTGGCGCTCATTAATACGCCCACCTGCATAACCAAACTCGGCGGTATCAACACCGATGAGGCGCACTTCGCCGACGCGAGTCGACCAGTGCTGCTGCGTCGGCACAAGACGCTGGCTGAAGTAATCCGGAACCGCGGTCTTGCCCTTGCGGATTCCGCGTCCCCGGAAACCATTGATATTGGGTAGCCCGGGCGGGTGGACATCGTGATTACCACGGGTGACAAACCAGTTTTTCCCAAACTCACCGAAAGTATCCAAAACCCTGATGAGCTCGTCATACTCCTCAGGGCGGTTGCTATCCGTGCAATCGCCATTGACGACGAGAGTGTCTAACCCGGCAGCCTTTACCGTGTCCACCAGACCCTGCAATTGCATAGAGGCGAAAGGCTGCTCTCCTGGATCAGAGGAAAGACCGAGGTTGCCAATGCGAATGCCGTCATGATTGGGCTTACCAATGTGTGTGTCATTCGTCAGCGCGAACGTCGCCAAATGTGCACCCGCCAACGCTGGCAGAGTACTTACGACGCCTGTCTTCTCCGGCGCCGTCTTGCTCATGGTGATATTCAGCGATGGGACTGCGCGGCAGTTGTGGGACCAGCACTCAAAGCGGTACTCCCGTCCCGGCTCCAACCCGTCAATGACCACATGGTGGTAGCCCGACTCTGAATATCCCTCGTGCACGAGCTCTAGCTGCGTCGAATCCGCTGGACCAAGCAGCACCCGCTCATCCGAAGGGACAGTCGGCTTAATAAAGCCATACGCTGTCTGCACCCCAGGAGCATATGTTGCCCATGTAAATGCCACTGACGTGTCTGTGACAGTGATGACCTCTAAGTCACTAGCTAGTACTTGCCACGACTTGGAATCCGACTGGGTAAGCCCCAGCCCTGACGTGACGTACTCCAGGCCGTAAGCTCCCGAGGTTTTTGCGACGGCCATTGAACTTGCAGCAAGAGTCGCAACAGAGAGGTAGGCCCGGCGAGAAATGCTCATGGCAATAAAGCCTAGAACCTAAAGATGAAAAATAGATGAACTTTCCCTCTAATCTCAGAAAAATAGGAACGCAACAGCAAACACACGCAACTTGAAACAGCGCAAAAATAAAACACCGTCCTGCCAACTCATGGCAGGACGGCGTTTTAGGAAATGTGGCTTGAGCACCTAGGTGAACAATTACCGGCTCACCAGCATGTAGATCGCTCTGAAACTGTAATTACTTCAGTTCCTTGGAAGACAGACCCAGGGTGCGGCGAGCAACAACTAGCTGCTGAATCTGCTGGGTGCCTTCGAAGATATCCAGGATCTTGACGTCGCGGGACCACTTCTCCAGCAGGTTGCGCTCGGAGTAACCGAAGGTGCCTGCCAGCTGAACAGCGCGCAAGCAGATCTCGGTACCAGCGCGGCCGGCCTTGGCCTTACACTCAGAAGCCTCCAGGGTGTTCGGCTGCTTGTTGTCAGCCATCCACGCAGCGCGCAGAGCCAGGAGGTATGCAGCCTCCCAGTCGGACTCCAGCTTCAGGTACTCAGCTGCAGCAGCGCTCTGGGTGTGCGCTGGTGCATCATAGTCAATCTCGATGCCAGCCTCTTCCAGGATGCGACGCAGCTCTTCCAGCGAAGCACGGGAGACACCGATGGCCATACCCGCAACCAGCGGACGAGTGTTGTCGAAGGTCGCCATTGCGCCAGCGAAGGACTTCTTAACATCAATGTCCGGGGAACCCAGCAGGTTCTCCTTCGGAACGCGGACGTTGTCCAGGCGGAGCACTGCGGTATCCGAGGAACGAATACCCAGCTTTTCCTCCAGGCGCTCCACGGTGAAGCCCGGGGTGCCCTTCTTCACCAGGAAGGACTTGATGGCAGCGCGGCCCTTGGACTTGTCCAGGGTCGCCCACACAACGACGGAGTCGGAGCGCTCACCAGCGGTGACGAAGATCTTCTCACCGTTGATGACGTACTCATCACCATCGAGCTTGGCAGTGGTGGAAACTGCGGAGGAGTCAGAGCCGAAGGACGGCTCGGTAATTGCCATGGAAGCCCAGGTCTTACCGAAAGCCTCCAGCTGCTCATCAGTAGCAACAGCTGCGATAGCTGCGTTACCCAGACCCTGGTACGGCAGGGACAGGGTCAGACCCACGTCACCCCAGCAAGTCTCAATAACGTTGAGCAGCGAAGCCATGTTGCCACCGTTTTTTACACCGGTACGCTTCTTTTTCTTGTCATCGCCGCGTCCGCCGGAAGCACCGGAGAAGCCACGGCCACCATCTGCCATGCCGTCCATCATGGAGGCAAGGGTGTCGAGTTCCTTCGGATACTCGTGCTCAGCGAGATCGTACTTACGGGAAATCGGTCGGAAGATCTCAGCGGCGGCCTGATGCGACTGGGACGCGCCCGCCTTGAGGAACTTCGGCAGTTCGAGGTTAATCATTTTCTTTCCTCTTAATTCTTTTCGGCTGAAGTATCTAGCGGTTTACAGAACGACGATGCCTTCGGCGACACCAATTGCGCGGAGGTCACGGTACCAGCGCTCAACCGGGTGCTCCTTGGTGAAGCCGTGTCCACCGAGCAGCTGCACACCGTCGGAACCAATCTTCATGCCCTTTTCCGTGGCGAAGGTCTTAGCCAGAGCTGCCTCGCGGGCGAAGCCGCGACCCTGGTCAGCGCGGGAAGCACCGCGGAGGGTGATCATACGGAGGCCATCGAGCTCAATCTTGATGTCGGCGACCATGAAGGCCACTGCCTGGCGGTGGGAAATCGGCTCGCCGAATGCCTGACGCTCGTTGACGTAAGGAATGACGTAGTCGAGAACTGCCTGAGAAGTACCCATTGCAAGCGCAGCCCAGCCGAGGCGGGAACGACGCAGAATGTCGAGGTATACCTCTTCACGATCCTCAGCAGAGGTGCTAGCACCGCCGAGAATGTTCTCAGCCGGAACCTTGACATCCTTCAGGATGACACGGCCCATTGCGGCACCGCGCAGACCCATGGACGGGTCAGCCTCAACGTGGAGGCCCTCAGTGTCGGACTCAACGATAACCAGAGCTGGCTTACCCTCGAGCTCAACACCGATGATGAACAGCTCAGCTGCGCCGGCGTTCGGAACGAAGGACTTCACACCGTTGAGGACCAGCGAATCTCCCTCGCGCTTCGCGGTGGTTTCAGGCTTGCGTGCGTCGAAAAGCGGGCGCGGCTCTGCGAGAACAACAGCGGCAGCCGGGACGTTCTCGCCAGCGAATGCCGGCAGGTAGGTCTTCTGCTGCGAGTCAGAGCCGTGAGCGGTCAGGGTGGCAGCGACACCGGCCGGAGCCAGCACAGCCAGAGCCAGACCCATGTCTCCGTAAGACAGAGCCTCTGCGACCAGCGCGTTGGTGGTGACGTCCTCACCTGTAGCGATGCCCTCGAAAGCCTCCGGGACGTTGATCATGGTGACGCCCAGCTCAGAAGCCTCAGAGACGAGGTTCTCCGGCGGAGTTGCCTCGTGGTCGGACTTGTAAGCAGTCTCGCGCAGACGAGACTCAGCGAACTCCTTCACCGTCTCGACGATCATCTGCTGATCCTCGGTCGGGGTGAGGTCGAAGAGCTTCTTTGCCTTCTCCTCGGCTGCGGCCTCCTGTGCAGCCTGGGCTTCCTCAGCCGGACGCTCCGGCTTACCGGAACCGGAAATCTTCTTAAACTGACGATTCGCGGCACCAAGAGTCTTGAAACCGGACTTGGTGGACTGGTACACCACGCGGTCGATCTTTGGCTGAAGGTCGTACTTCTGGGCGAAGTCCGAACCAGTAATCGACGTGATGAACCGCATTGCCGCTCCGATAGCGTCGCGACCAGGGTTATTGCGGCCGACAGTCGAATCTTCGCGGTTCTTCTTCTCGCTCATGTAATCATGGCCTTTCGAGTCAGAACTATTACTGGCATAACAATAAATGAATCACGTGACCGTTGTCACAAGAATTGAAAAAACACTGCCAAGTAACAGAAAACTTTCAGGTTTCTAACTTGTCAGGCGATAACACGGTTAACAACGTAGTTGCGATCAGCGAGCTCACCAAGCAGCGCCTCGGGCTCGAAGCCGTACATCGCCCAACGGGCACGCGCAGTCCATGCAAGCGCATCTTCGCTGCTCAAACGATGGAAATTAACCTGGTAACCACCGGAATAGACATGCAGCAGCGTGTAGCCACCGGGGTATGCCTTGCACGCGCCGGTCTCCAAATAATCAACGCCGGCACCAATATCGCCACGAGTGCGTTTCGCACGATGGGTGTGACCTGCTCCCACGAAGAATACACCCGGAGCGTCGTTAAGCAGCTGCTGCAAACGTCGTGCATCAGCGCTATTGAGAATGAATATGGGGCCGGCAGCGTTTGTCCAGCCAGCCTCGGAGGTAATTGGATGATGAGCCAGCACAACTGTCGGCTTACTGGGGTCACGCTGCAATTCCCGCTCCAGTGCATCGAACTGTTCCGGGCTAATTTCGCCGCCGGACTCATCCAACTTCGATGAATCCAGACCGATGACCCGAATCGGCCCCTGCTGAGTGACCCACAGTTCCTGCCGCGGACGCCCCAGGAGAACACCGAAGGGATCGCGATGATTCTCGGTACCCTCCAAAACCGGGAATTCGTCGTAGCCAGCAGATGGATCGGCATCCGGCTTATGCGGACGATCATGATTGCCGCGGGTGACAAACCACTGCCGCTCCTGAGCACCAAAAGTATTCATAATCTCGGCAAATCGACGCACCTCCGCCGGACGTGCTTCCGACGTGGCATCACCGTTGACGAAAACCTTTTCAATCCCCATCCCGCGCAGCTCGGCGAGAGCAGCTGTCAGCATGACCTCGGGGTACGGTCCGGCACCCGGTTCAGAAAAGATAGGCGCGGGGAAATTGCCGGTGATAATGCCATGCCCATTTTCGCCAATATGCGTGTCATTGAGGATGGCAATCGTGGTCAGGTACTCCCCTTCCGGAGCGACCAACGTCGTGAACTGTCCAGTTTGCTCGGGTGTATTGGGGAGATTTCGGGTAATTAATCCCGGCTCTGCGACCAGCCCATTCGATCGACATTCGAAACGGTACGTGGTCCCAGGCCGCAGCTTATCGACGGTCACAAAGTGGTAGCCAACCTGCGTCTCGTCCTTATGTACCACGGGTAGCTCGCCGCCCTCATCGGCATCGACTGGCACTAGCGCAACTTCAGTGTCGGCCGGCGCCAGTGGAGCCAGCTTTCCCCACGCTGGGTGTGGGCCTGCATACGTCGCCCACGAAAATGTCACCGACGTATCGGTCACGGTCACGACTTCCAGGTCCGTCACAACAAGGCCGCTGGTCAACCCGGTGAATGGAAACGGCGCCTGGTTCGGGGCCGCCGATGCAACTGCTCGCGTCCCGACGCTATTCACGGCCACCGCTACAGCCCCCGCACCCGCTACTGCTCCCGCTGCTGCTCCCAAGCGCAATACGGATCGCCGATCAATTTTCTTATTCCCATTTACCGAATTCACGGGTGAAGAAATTACGGGATAAAAATAATCCCGGTGATAACACCGGGATAACTACACATGAATTCAGTCGCTTACGCTTCCGGCTTCACGATCGGGAACAGCACGGTTTCGCGAATGCCAAGGCCGGTCAGGGCCATCAGCAGGCGGTCAATGCCCATGCCCACACCGGTCGTCGGCGGCATGCCCTGCTCCATTGCGTGCAGGAAGTCCTCATCCAGAACCATGGCCTCGTCGTCGCCGCCAGCGGCCAGTCGCGCCTGATCCTCAAAGCGCTCACGCTGGACAACCGGGTCAACCAGCTCGGAGTAGCCGGTAGCCAGCTCGAAGCCACGGACGTAAAGATCCCACTTCTCGGTCACGCCAGGCTTGGAGCGGTGCTGACGAGTCAGCGGAGAGGTCTCGACCGGGAAGTCGCGGACAAAGATAGGACCGTCGAGCTGGTCTTCACAGAGCAGCTCCCAGATTTCCTCAACCAGCTTGCCGTGGCCCCAGCCGCCCTTCTCCGGAACCTCAAGGCCAATCACATCGGCGATTGCCTTTAGCTCCTCGACGGTCGAGTCAATAGTGACTTCCGGCTGACCAGGGAACTTGCGAGCAAGTGCCTCGTTCAGCGACGGGTACATCTCAATCTGCTTCCACTCGCCGCCGAAGTCGAACTCCGTACCGTCGGCAAGCGTGACGGTCGTCGAACCGAAGACCGCGACGCAGATTTCCTGAATGACCTCGCGGACGGTGCGGGCGGAGTCATCGTAGGTGCCGAATGCCTCGTAGTACTCCAGCATCGCGAACTCCGGGCTGTGCGAGGAGTCGATGCCCTCGTTGCGGAAGTTGCGATTGATCTCGAAAACGCGCTCCATACCGCCGACGACGCAGCGCTTGAGGAAAAGCTCCGGCGCGATACGCAGGTAGAGATCGATGTCCAAAGCGTTGGAATGAGTCACGAACGGACGTGCAGCTGCACCGCCGTGCAGAGTCTGCAGCATCGGGGTTTCGACCTCGAGGAAACCGCGACGCTCAAGTGCGTGGCGCAGCTCGCGGATGACCTTGATGCGAGTCAGTGCGTTAGTACGAGCCTGCTCACGCATAATCAGGTCCGTGTAGCGGTGACGCACGCGGCTGTCCTCGGACAGATCAGCGAACGACACCGGCAGCGGACGCAGAGCCTTCGAGGCCATCTGCCACTCGGTAGCCATCACAGACAACTCGCCGCGGCGCGAAGAAATTACGCGGCCAGTAATGAGGACGAAGTCGCCCATATCTACGTCCGACTTCCAAGCAGCCAGGGCGTCCTCGCCGACCTCAGCCTTGGAAAGCATGGCCTGCAGGGTCGTGCCGTCACCCTCCTGCAGAGCGGCAAAGCAGAGCTTGCCGGTGTTACGAATAAACATGACACGACCAATGACGGTCACGACATCCTGAGTCTCCTCGCCAGCCTCGAGGTGGCCCCACTCTTCACGGACATCCTTGAGAGAGTGAGTACGGGGAACCTCAACCGGGTACGGCTGAATTCCAGCCTCGAGCAGGCGGTCACGCTTCTCGCGGCGAATGCGCAGCTGCTCAGGAACGGTGGCGGTGTTTTCAGGGGTCTTCTTCGCGTCAGTCACGGCTATAAAGGTTAGCCGACTACACCGCCGACCTGCTAGTTGAGTGCCCTTTAGACGCCAATCTTCTTGCCATCAGTACGTACAACCTGAACGACTGCCGGGCGTGGCTGCTCCTTGCCACCATCCGGCCAGTGCGAGGTCGGGTTGGTGGTCGGATCCGGGTTGTCGCCGACCGGGTGGCCCTGATCCGTCTCGATTTCGCCCGGGTGCTGGACGTTGACCATCACGCGGTTGGAGAAGATCTGCGGACCACAGGTCTCTGCAGCAACCGGAACAGTCAGGAAGCACTTGGTCTCACCACGACGCTCGCCTTCGACGGCAACGGCGAAAAGGCCGTCGTTGGAGTCCAGCGCGTTGCCGTCGGTGGAAACCCACAGGTTGCCGTACTCGTCAAAGGCGACGTTGTCCGGGCAGGAAATTGGCGAGACCGATTCCTTGTCGAAGCCACCGAAGTAGGTGTAAGCCTCGTTCGGGTCACCACAGACCAGCAGGAGGTTCCACTTGCCCTTGGTACCGGCGTGGTCATCTTCCATCTCCAGAACAAGGCCATTCTTGTTCTCGGTGATTGGTGCGACCTCGACGGCGTCGGCAAGCGGGCGCCCTGCACCATCCTTGCGTTCCTTGCCCTTGTCGTCCTTCGCGCCCGCCTTACCGCGGTACTTGTTGTTGGTCAGCGCCGCGTAGACCTTACCGGTCTTCGGAGACGGCTCGATATCCTCCGGGCGGTCCATACGGGTCGCACCGACCTTGTCACCGGCGATGCGGGTGTAGATGCAGACCTCTTCGGCGGTCATGCCATCAACGTGGGACTCGTGCTTGCCGTCTGCCTTGGCGGTCATCAGCGGAAGCCACTCAATGTCACCGTCGAAACGGCCGTCCTTCGGCAGCTCACCGGAGCCGTCAATCTCGGACTCGGAATTACCGTTGAACTTACCGACGTAGAGAGTGCCCTCGGACAGAATGCCCATGTTGTGCTTGAGGTCCCCCTCCTTAATCTTGCGGGAGGAGACGAACTTGTAGATGTATTCGAAACGCTCGTCGTCGCCGGAGTAGCACACGACCGTGCCGTCGTCGGTGACGTAAATCTGACCGGCTTCATGCTTGAAACGGCCCACTGCGGTGTGCTTGACCGGGGTGGAGTTCGGGTCAGATGGGTCAATCTCTACCAGCCAGAAGAAGCGGTTCGGCTCGTTCGGCTCCTTGGAGACATCGAAGCGGTCGTAGTACTTCTCCCACGCGCGGTCGGACAGCTCTTCATTCTTGACCGAGTAGCGCTTGAGCTTCTTAACTGCGTCCTCGTCCTTGAGCTTGCCAACGTTGCCGAAGTACTGGTCAACGTTCTCCTCACCGGACAGGTAGGTACCCCACGGAGTAACACCACCGGAGCAGTTGTTCAAAGTTCCCTCGACCTTCATACCGGTCGGGTCAGCCTTGGTCTTCAGCAGATCGTGACCAGCAGCCGGGCCGTCAACTGTGAATTCGGTGAAGCCAGTGATGCGACGGTTACGCTTGTCGCTGAGAATTGGCTTCAGGAATCCCTTGTCATCCTCTTCCACAGCAAGGATGGTCTGGCCGTGGGCAGCCAGTCCGATGTCGACCTGCTCCTTAGTGGCATCTTCTTTCTTGTAGGCACGGAACATCATCGGCTCGGTGGTGTACTCGTGCGAGCAAACGTACAGCAGTGTGCCGTCTTCAGCCTTAATCAGGCCAGCGAAGTCATTGTTGAAGCCGAACTGCTTCAGCTGGTTTTCCGGAGTCTGCTTGTCAAAGTCGAACTCCGGGCCACCCTCGTGGATTGGGTCGCCCCAGCGAATCAGAACATTCTGCTCGTAGCCGTCCGGGATAACGACTGCGTCTTCCGTGTTCGGCTTGACGGCTTCGAAACGCATACCCTCCGGCGATTCGTCCTTGCTACCGTCACCGGCAGCAGCGGTACCGGAGGCGTCGGAGCCACCTGCGGCGCTGCCCGAATCATCAGAGGAGCAAGCGGCCAGCACGGCGCCACCGCCGACCGCAAGAGCACTAGCACCAGTGACCTTCAGTGCCGCGCGACGGGAGAATGCGCGCTGGGAGAACGCCTCCTTCGCAACATCACCGAAGTACTGGTTGTCCGAGAACTCGTTCGGAGCATCGTCAGCACAGGCATTACCACACTTGTAAGTGCAGGTCAGAGAGCTGCGAGAGGTAGCAAAAGGATTTGTCAGCAGATTCTTGCCAATACGAACCACGGGGAGACCGCCTTTGTATAGCTTCGACTAGGTGAGGAAATGGAAAACTAAAACTTTTAGATCCTCTAAGAAGCTAAGGACGTTGCGTTACCTTTCGGTTTCTAAAAATCAACTCGCCAATGAGCTTTAGCTGACGGTCTAATGACTTGCGCTTTAACGCAAAGTGAACACCCTGGTGTTGCGGTTCTCCGGCTCGACTCTTCTCTCCAACTACGCAGTCGAGCCCCAGCTCTGCGGGCTACGTGGACTAGCCCTGGTTCTCCGGGCTACGCGGATTCTTCAAATCAGAACCCTCCGGCACATCCGCCGGGTCATTGCCACTTTCCAGAATCTTGTTGTCCTCATCGACGAAGATGACATTCGGCTTGTACGTACGCGCCTCAGCGTCATCCATCATTCCGTAGCCGATGATAATAACCAGATCACCCGGCGATATCAGACGAGCGGCGGCACCATTGATAGAAATGATGCCCGAGCCGCGCTCTCCGGTAATGCAGTAAGTAGTAAGCCGGTTGCCATTATTGATATCGACGATGTCGACGGCTTCACCTTCAAGCAGGTCGGCCGCTTCCATCAAATCAGCGTCAATCGTGCACGATCCAACGTAGTGAAGATCAGCCTGAGTCACCGTGGCGCGGTGAATCTTGGACTTCAACATAGTGCGAAACATGAAAAAGGTAGGTCCCTTCCTGGATTTGTCCCCTGGATGCTTGCCTACCGCGGCACCCCTTAGCGTGGCAGGTTATTAGTCGGCACACTATAATACGACAACTTCCCAGCCACGAGAAACTACTTCTAAAAGCCGTCCTACTCGCTGTCCTGCTCAACGCCAAAGCCAGCGTTCTTCAGAGTTTCTCTGCTGGACTCATCTTTCAGACGAGCATCTCGAGCAGCACGAACCTTTTCCTGCAGCTCAGCCAACTCAGCGGCCTCTTCCTCAGTCAATTCGCCGTCCAGCCCCGCCGCCGACAGAGCCGCCGACGCAATTTCGGCGTCCTTCTGCCCGAGCTGCCCGAAACCGTTTGCCGAATCCGGGCGCGGCGCACCCAGAATCAAGCCAACATTATCAATGAGACGAGTAGTGCCGACCTTCGCAGCAACCAGCAGGCGAGCTTCAGTCTCCTGGCCGTCGCCGCGCAACGCCTCGTCGGAAAGCGGGGCGAGCGCAGCGTCACGCAGCTCCAAGTAATCCAACTCGACTTCAGGCTGGCTGGCGAGCACACCACGCGCGGTTTCCAGCACAGCATCCGCACCACGGTCCGCGACAAAAGCACCAGCAGTCAGCGCGGCGGACAGGGTTACTGCGAGATTGCGCTGCTCCTCGGACAGATAGCGGTTGCGGGAGCTCATAGCCAACCCGTCGGCCTCGCGAATCACCGGTACACCGTGCAACTGCACCGGCATATTCAGGTCAGTGACCATCTGCTGCATCAGGCACAGCTGCTGGTAGTCCTTCTCACCAAAAACGGCATCAGTGCAGTTGGTGATGTTGAAAAGCTTGTTGACCACCGTCAACGCACCGGCAAAGTGCCCCGGGCGAGTAGCACCTTCGAGCTCCGAAGCCAGCGGCCCCGGCTGCACCGTCGTGCGGAAACCGTTGGGGTACATCTCCTTCGCGTTCGGCGCAAAGACCAGCTCAGCACCGACAGCGCGGAGCTTCTCAACGTCTTCCTCCAGAGTCCGCGGGTAGGCGTCAAAGTCCTCCCCCTCACCGAACTGCAGAGGATTGACGAAAATCGACACCACCACAACAGCGCGCGGCAGCGTCTTCGCGGCCTGTACTAGTTCAAGGTGCCCCTGGTGTAGCGCACCCATCGTAGGTACGAGCACCACCGGCCGCCCGGTCTTCCGCAACGCACGGGTGACCTGCGCGATTCCCGCAATAGTCTTGTGAACAGTTGTCTCTCCGGCGGTATAACCCGTCATGTTTCCTCCGCGTTCAGATCTACCGGACCAAACTTTTCGCCCGACGGCAATACCTTACGCCACATCCCGGATGACCAGAACAGCCAGTCCGCTCAGCTCATCGGCGTAGGTACCGCAAAACCTCGTTGGCGCCGCGCAGCTCGGCGATGCGCTCGGCAAGGGCCAGGTAGGCGGTTCCCATTTCCGGTGCCACCGCTTCAATTTCACGTTCGTGCTTGACGACGGTCCCAAGGTCGTCCCGCGTCACCGGGCCAGTCAGCCCCCGGGAACCCCACCTCAAGGCATTGTCCAATGAAGCTTCCAGCAGTGGGCGGAGCAGCTCGGCGGCCTGGCCTCGACGCAGCTCAGCTAGGTCGGTGTCTTCGGCTGCGGTGTCTCCGCCGATAGTGGTTGCCAGCATTTCTACTGCATCGACCACAACTGCGCCCAGACCGTTTGAGCCATGGGCCATAGCCGCGTGATAGAGACCGCGGTGACGTTCGTTGATGAACACCGGACGACCGCCGAGTTCACCAATGAGCAGTTCACTGACTGTTTTCGCGAGCTCATCCCCAACCGTGATGCCCCATGGGCAGCCGGTCAGGAGCTCGGAGTCGTCGTCAAGCCCTGCGAATGTCATTGCGGGATGGGCGGCGATGGTCAGCGCGCCGGTGAGTGCGACCGGATCGAGCACGGCACGCCCGAGGGAACCAGAAGTATGCATGACGATGCGTCCGGGGCCGACATGGCGGGCGACGTCCTCGGCGACCTCTGCGATGGCGCGATCCGGCACGGCGATGACGATGAGCTCGCAGGTGGAAGCTGTGTCGGCAATGCTACTAACCTGTGCGTTCGGGAGACGTAGATGCGCTCGTGTGACAGATTCTGGTGAGCGCGCGACCACGTGAGTGACACGATGCCCACAGCGCTCTAACGCCTGGCCGAGCGCGACCCCGACTTTTCCGGCAGAAATAATCCCCACCGCCAACCGCGGAGCGGTTGTCCGATGGGGATGGGAATCATGCTGGCTTTGCGTCATGACTGACTAGGTTAGACCAAACCAGCTATGTGCGGTGAGTAGGCCGCGCACACTCGGTAAGCGACTAGGCCTCTTCGTCCGCGCGCTGCTCCCTCTTCTTGCGCATCTGCGCCATCAGCTCGGCAACCGTCAGGCTGCCCTTATTGTCCTCAGCACGGCGCCGACCATGGCTTGCAGGCTCCTGCTCAGGAGCCTGAGCCGGTTTCTGAGCTGGCTCTTCTGCGAGGTCCTCATCGCGAATGGCCTGCAGCTGGCGAGTCGGAGAGTCCGAGGCGTCGTCCGATTCCGGCGCAGCGAATGGGTGCCGTGCACCGTGTGCCTCGTGAGCACCGCCCTGAGAATCATCCTCTGCAGCGTCCTCGGCCGGGGTTTCCTGCCAGTTGATGGCGCGGAAAGAGTTAGTGGAGAACTTCTCCTTGGAAACGGTTTCGTCATCCTTGGAATCGGCGACTTCGTGGACGTCAACCGGCTGACCAGACGGCGAGAATGTACGGCGCATGTCGGTGGCCTCGGCATCTTCAACCGGCGAAGCGGAGGATGCAGAGCCCGTGCCGCCGTGCTGGGTATGAGCGCCGACAGTGCCGTTAGCGGTCATCTCAGCACGGTGGGAAGTCGCGCGTGGTGTCGGCCGGTCGTGACCGGTCGGATCCTTCATCGGCGAGGCTTGCTGTGGCGAGTCGAGCTCACGCAGACGCTCGGCCTGGGCGCGAAGAGCAACCTGCTCGTCGTCGAAATCCTCCCCCATGAACTCAGCAAGCTGGGCGCGCAGTGCAAAGACCTCAGCGCGCAGCGCCGCAATGTTGTCATCGTTGTTGCCCTCAAGCGAGTCCAGGTAGTTCTGCTCGAGAATCAGTTCCTGCTCACGGTGAGTAGCCAGCTCGCGGTCAAGCTCCACCTTGTGCAGCTCCTCGATTGTCTCCAACCGCTTGCGCTCCAGCGCAATGGTCTTGCGGTATCGAGTCACCAGCACAGCCCCGATAACTGCCGACCACAACGCCAGCAGCACGGCAACCTTCATCCACCCGGCAGAGGTGGCAAAGAGCATGACGATACTGGCAATCACCGCGAGCACCAGCAGCACAACCATGAGAATGACGGCGGTTTTCTCCGTCATACCATCGGTAGAACTGAATTTCGTCACATCATTGCTCTGCTCATCTGCATATGCCGCATCAGCCCCGGAGTTAGCCCCAGCGGAGTAGCTTTCGAAGGCTGAAGAAGGCGACGGAGACGGAGACTCGGCCATATCCGACGAAGTAGCTGCCGCGTCGCCCTGAAAATATGCGGCATCACCCGAGCGCTTCGGGTCATTACCGGCGTTGGAGAGGTCAGTCATAACTCCCACCCTACCGAGTTAGTTCCCATTTCCCCGCTAGGAGGCGAAGAATTTTCGCCATCAGTTGGCAATTGGCAAACTTTTTCCAGCCACAGCCCCGCCGCAGCGAGCAAAATGCCGGATACTGTGCCGACAATCATGATCGGTCCGTCGGCCTGTGCAGCCGCAAGCTCCGTCCACTTCGGCAAAGCCCACAGCACGCCACCGGCGTACAAACCTCCGAGAATCGCCCCCAACCATGCGGATGCCGTACCGACCACCAGCCATCGCGACAACGTTAACGGCTGCACCTGGCTGCGATCCTGCCCGACCTTCCCCTCTTTCAGCACCGACTTAATCCACCGCGCTGCCGCCACACAGACAGCTGTGAGCAACCAGGGAAACCCCAGGTCCCACCAACTTCGTGGCCCGAGCGCACCGAAAAACTGTGCCACGATCATCCATGACGCCAGCGCGAGAACCAGCGCAGATGCAGCCAACGTAATCGGTGAGGTCGGTTTCATCTCTAGGCCTCTTCTCCATCCGCGCTGTCTGCTAGACGCACTGCGTTTACGTCTTCAGGTGCCAGCTTATCGACGAGTGCTGCGACCCGAACTCCCCCCAATTCGGCATCCGGGTCGGCATCGAGCCACGGCACCAGTACAAAGGCACGCTCGGTTGCCCACGGATGCGGCAGGGTCAGAGTCGAATCGTCAGAGATGATCTCCTCGCCGGTGTCCTTGTCAGTGACCTGCACAATGTCCACGTCGAGCGCCCGTGGTCCCCAGTGAATTTCGCGCACTCGACCAGCGTCATTTTCCAGTTTCCAACCAGCTTCCAGCAGCTCCATTGGTGTCCGGGACGTATCGACAATGAGCACGGCATTGAGGAAGTCACCCTGCTCTACCCCACCCCAAGGTGGGGTGGCATAAATTTTTGAGGCTGCGACCAATTCATCGGCGAAGAAGGCCTGCACACCAGTTAGGTTTTCTCGCGCGCGGTCCATGTTCGCGCCGATAGAAAGAACGGCGCGAATCATGCTAACCGGTTCTTCCGCGAACGGCGGGCTGTTACCGCAGCGTCATCAAAGTCGAGCGGAATGGGCGCATGCGGTTTGTGAATGGTTACTTCCACCGCATGTAACAGTGGGGACAATCCGCGTTCGGCGCGACCATCGTCGTCGGCAAGCACTGCTTCGGCAATCTCGGTCGCGACGGTTTCGATGAGGTTGCGCGGAGTGCCGGTCAAAATTCCGTGCGCTGTGGCTGCGATGTCGGCGTAGTTGACGGTGTCGTCCAGCTCGTCGCTGGCAGCGGCACCGGAGAAATCCAACCACAGGGTGACATCACAGATGAAGTCCTGGCCATCGCGGCGCTCGAAGTCGAGACAGCCGTGGTAGCCGCGGGCTTTCAGACCTTTGAGTTCAATTCGATCAGCCACTGTTTCTACTCGTCTCCTTCCAGAGCCGCTTCGGCTGGCGATTCAGCAGGAGACTCATCGTGCTGTGCAGCGCGGTTAGAGCCACCTTCCGGATAGTCGCCGGCCGCGGTGTAACCGGTCAGTGAGCGGCCAAGGTTCCATGCCTGCGCCACCCGCACTGCGTCGAGGTTGTCGGCCACATTGTGAACTCGAACCGCCCATGCGCCCGCCGCTGCGGACAGCGCGGAAATTGCGGTAGTCGCAGCATCAGCCTGCTTTGGTGCGCGTGCCTCACTGCCGACGGCGGCGGCGAAACGCTTGCGGGAAGCACCGACCAACACGGGGAAACCGAGGTCAATAAGCTCCGGCAGGCCGTGGAGGAGCGCCCAATTGTCATCGGCGTTCTTGGCAAAGCCCAGGCCTGGGTCGAGGACAATATTTTCCTCGGCGATGCCGGCGCCCATGGCACCGTCGACAAGCTGAAGCAGGTGCTCACGGACATCGGCGACAATGCCGTCCGGGTGAGTTTCGGCGCGTCCAGAAGCGGAGCCGAAGCGATCGGTCTTCCAGTGCATCAGGCAGATGGGCACATCGGCATCGGCGCAGACTGCGTACATGTTGGGGTCTGCGAGACCGCCGGAGACATCGTTGATGAACACCGCGCCCCTGGCGATTGCTGCCTCTGCGACACTTGCGCGCATAGTATCGACGCTGATCAGGTGCCCGTCTGCCGCGAGCTCACGGACCACCGGCACGACCCGGGCAATTTCCTCATCCTCGGAAACGCGGTGTGCGCCGGGACGAGTGGACTCGCCACCGATGTCGAGAATATGTGCGCCTTCAGCGAGCAGCTCGTGCGCATGGGCAATCGCCGCGTCGAAGGTCTTGTACAGGCCGCCATCGGAAAAGCTGTCCTCGGTGACGTTGACAATGCCCATCACTTTGCAGAGCTGATTCTCGATACCCATCTCCGCCGGCTGTCCTGCCTGCGCTTGCAAGGGGGATTCAGTCACCTTGTTGTCCAGCCTTTCCAATCGACCATTTAACTGTTGCGTTAGCTCTTGCGGATGAGCGCCATTGCCTCTGCGCGCGAACGGGCATCCGTCTTGAAGCCACCGCGGACGGCTGAGGTCACCGTGCGCGCACCCGGTTTGCGGATACCGCGCATGGCCATGCAGAGATGCTCCGCTTCAATGACGACGATCGCCGAGGCCGGATCCAGCCGCTCCACCAAGGCATCCGCAACCTGACTGGTCAGACGTTCCTGCACCTGCGGGCGCTTCGCATAGCCATCGACCAGACGAGCGAGCTTGGACAAGCCCGTCACACGACCGTCCTTGCCCGGGATGTAACCAATGTGGGCAACGCCGAAGAACGGCACCAAATGGTGCTCACAGGTGGAGTAAATCGGGATGTCCTTCACCAAAACGAGTTCTTGATGATCCTCGTTGAAGGTCTTTGCCAGCACCTCAGACGGATCTTCAAACAGGCCCGCGAAAACCTCACGGTAGGCTCGCGCCACTCGCGCCGGTGTCTCCTTCAGGCCTTCCCTGTCGGGATCCTCACCGACGGCAATCAACAGTTCACGAACCGCAGCCTCGGCCCGCCCCTGATCGAATTCGCGCTCCATGATGTGTACTTATCGCTCCTCGTTGGTGTCCGGCTTGTCCTGCCAGGCGCTGTTGTCTTCGTTTCGCTTGACGACGCCGTCCTTATCCGAATCGTGCATCTGTGCCCCCTTGTCATCGGAATTGTCGGCGTTCTTCGGGTTTTCCGGACGTTCTGTGTGTTCCGGCTGCTCGTTATCCGGCAGGCGGAATCCGCGCAGCTCCTGCTGTTGTCCTGCCGACGGCATCACCGTAGTCGGGGTGGCATCGCTGCCAGAGTTGTCCTGGCGGTGACGTCCGCCCTGCCTGTCCCACGGCATCTTCGGAGGGGCAGGGATATTCGCGGGGCCGTTGCCACCGCTGCTACCAGTACCGGTTGCCTTCGAGCCGAAGTCCGGCGCACCTGCCGGGTAGTTAGCAGTGCCCGGGTGCTGGCCACGAGCGTTGCCCTGGCCTTCCTGCGAACCCGGCTGGTTCTGCCCATCAGGGCGAGGAGTCGGCGCAGGCGCCGGTGCCGGTGCGGGAGCCGAACTGTGCGTGCTGCCGGTATCCTTCGGCGGCCAACCTGGAGCGGTCCAACCAGCCGGCGGTGGGGTGCCACCGTAAACCGGAACATTCGGTCGGTCCTGCTGGGCGCCCGGCAAACCCGGGACACTAGCATTACCGGCACCAGCGGAGCCTGCCGGCCCCTGACCATTGCCGTTGTTGCCCGCGTCCTGGTTCTCCGGTTCGCGGCGGCGCACCGGCGCGAAGATGTTGACACGCTTCGGCGGTTCCTCGCCGCGCTCGATTGCCAACTCCACCGGTGTCTTCACCGGCTCGCGGCCATCGGCCGGGTGCTTAGTGTCGCTATCGAAGAAGTTCAGGCGCTCACGGGGAACGACATCGGTGAAGATAACTTCCAGATCCGGACGACGCAGAGTCTCCTTCTCCAGCAGTTTCTCAGCCAGAACATCGAGAGTGTCGCGGTTTTCCTTCAAGATGGCGTAGGCCTCGTCATGAGCCTTATTGATCAGCAAACGAACCTGCTGATCAATGGTTGCTGCCACCTCCGGAGAGTAGTCCAAAGAGCCGCTGCCACCGCGGCCGACGAACGGGTCGCCCTGCTCCTCCCCGTACTTCACCGGGCCGAGCTCCGGCGACATGCCGTACTCGGTCACCATGGCGCGAGCAATCTTGGTGGCCTGCTCAATATCGGCAGAAGCACCGGTAGTCGGCAGTCCGAAAACCAGCTCCTCGGCAGCGCGACCACCCATGGCGAAGACCAGACGGGCAAAGAGCTCTGGCAGGTTATACATGCCCTTGTCGTCCTCGGGGACGGTCAGCGCATGTCCACCAGTGCGACCGCGAGCCAAGATGGTGACCTTGTAAACACGCTCAATGTCCTTCAGCGCCCACGCAGCCAGGGTGTGGCCACCCTCGTGGTAGGCGGTGACCTTCTTCTCCTGCTCGGAAATCACCTTGGAGGTACGGCGCGGACCGCCGATAACTCGGTCGACTGCCTCTTCCAGCGCATCCGCAGTAATGATGTTGCCGTTGACGCGAGCGGTCAGCAGCGCAGCTTCATTCAGCACGTTCTGCAGATCAGCACCGCTCATACCGGCGGTGCGCTTCGCCAGCGACGTCAGATCCGCATCCGGTCCAAGCGGCTTGTTCCGGGCGTGGACCTTCAGAATTGCCTCGCGGCCCTTCAGGTCTGGTGCGCCAACCGGAATCTGTCGGTCAAAACGGCCGGGACGCAGCAGCGCCGGGTCGAGAATATCCGGACGGTTGGTCGCAGCCATGATGATTACGCCCTGACGATCACCAAAACCATCCATCTCCACCAGCAGCTGGTTCAGGGTTTGCTCACGCTCATCATGGCCGCCGCCCATACCGGCACCACGCTGGCGACCGACGGCGTCAATCTCGTCGATGAAGATAATGCACGGGCTGTTTTCCTTGGCCTGATTAAACAGGTCACGGACACGAGAGGCACCGACACCGACGAACATTTCAACGAAGTCCGAACCCGAGATGGTGTAGAAAGGCACTCCTGCCTCACCAGCGACGGCGCGGGCCAGCAAGGTCTTACCGGTACCGGGAGGACCGTAGAGCAGAACACCACGCGGAATCTTCGCGCCGAGCTCCTCGTAGCGAGCTGGGTGCTGCAGGAAATCCCTAATCTCGTCGAGCTCCTGGACGGCCTCATCGGCACCAGCAACATCCTCGAACGTATTGGTCGGGGTCTCCTTGTTCAGCAGCTTGGCGCGGTTGCCACCAAAGCCGAACATGCCGTTCTTGCCGCCTTGCATGCGGCTGAAGAAGTACATGATGACGAAGAAGAAGATCACCATCGGCAGCAGGAAGCCCAAGGTGGACATCAGGAAGGAATCCTGCGTGACCTTGGTATCGAACTTCTCCATGCCCTCGGCGGCGGTGACCTTGTCAAAGACTTGGTCGGTCGCACGCGCTGGGTACTTGGTCATCACCTTCGTGACGTCCTCAGTACCCTCGACCTCCACGCCCTTCTTCAGGGTGAGGCGAATTCGCTGTTCGCGATCGTCAATCTGAGCTTCCGTGACATTGCTCTTATCCAATTGGGTCAGGGCAACGGACGTATCCACCTCGCGGTATTCCCGGGAATCATCCGCCAGCTGAGTAATAGCAAAGAGGATAATCAGGATGATGCCGGCAACGGTGGCAAACCGGAACACCTTTTTCTTGTCCATACAGTGGGTTCGCTTTTCGCTCTCTACATCTATTAGTTGCTTTTATTAATTGTACGCATCAACGAGTTCTTCTCGAAGACACATCAATGACACAACGTGGGGCCAGGGCTCATGGCACCTGACCCCACAGTAGGCATAACGCATCGCAACCGAAAAAAGTTTCCAACTCCTACTGTTCATAGCTAGAACACAGCTAGAACAGTGGGAGGGTGCGCGCGCAATGCCCGTCGTAAAGCATCGGCACCGTGCAGGAAACGCCGAAGACTGGCCTAGTTCTGGTAAACGCGCGGGTGAAGCGTGCCGACGTACGGCAAATCGCGGTAGCGCTCGGCGTAATCCAGGCCGTAACCGATGACAAACTCGTTCGGAATGTCGAATCCAACATCCGCAACATCCAGATTGGTGCGCACGGCCTCTGGCTTACGCAGCAGCGTAATGACCTCCAGCGAGCGCGGATTACGGTTGCGCAGGTTCTTCATCAACCAGGACAGGGTCAGACCGGAATCAATGATGTCCTCAACGATCACGACATCGCGTCCCTCAATATCGCGATCCAGATCCTTCAAAATACGCACCACGCCTGACGACGAGCTGGAGTTTCCGTAACTGGAAACCGCCATAAACTCCATCTGGCTGGGAATGCTGAGCTGACGGGCGAAGTCAGTCAGGAAGAACACCGCGCCCTTGAGCACTGCGACCAGAATCAGATCGCTGTCGGCATCCTTGTACTTCTCATTCACACGATGCGCCATCTCGGCAATGCGAGCATGCAGCTCCTCTTCGCCAATGAGAACTGCCTCTACCTCATCGCCGTAGGGGTTTGCGGGGACGTTGAAATCCTTCACATCATGCATCGCATTTCCTTTCCGCACTTCTATGGCGGCGTGTCGATGGAGCGTAACTGCCCCAGTGCAAGTTCAGGGTTAAGGCAACCGATAGTTCTCAGCCGCCGAAAGTTGGATTGCGGCACCTTTTCTTAAGACACCGCGGGACGATTCATTACCAATTGTAGAGTGCCATCTTTTCGCTCAACGACCAACCTGGCATTTCTGTCAGCACCATCGCGCCCGCGGGTCACCGGCACTTCCCCCTGGCCGTGATAGCGGTGCACGAGCGCCATAACCATGTCGATCTGTTTACTGCTGGGCTCGGCACCCGCTTGCCTCAACCAACGAGCGAGGACGCGCACCGCGATGGCGTCGTCAAGCTCAGCGACCCCTCGCACAGACAGGCTCCCGCTTGCCGACGCCACTTCCTCCCCCAGCAGCGCATCCAGAGCCGACTCAGCGTGAGCGTCCAAAAAGTCATTGTCGACTGCTGCAATCCCCGCGGTCTTAGCAAGGTTTTCCGCAACTCCCGGACCCAGCTCCTGCTCCAGCAGCGGCAAAATCGTCTTTCGAACCCGGACGCGGGCGTAATGGTCGTCCTGGTTGTGTGGGTCATGCCAGACTTTTAGGCCCAGCTCTTCACAGCAGCGCTGAGTGTCGGTGCGTCGCACACCGAGCAGCGGACGCAGAATCCGAGTCCCGTCCGACCACGTGAGATTGTCTCGGATAGCGGACAGCGCCTGCGGGCCGCCCCCTCTGGCCAGTCGCAGCAAAACTGTTTCCGCCTGGTCGTCCAACGTGTGGGCGAGCATCAGTGCCGCACCTCGAGATTGGGCGATCTGCCGTAGGACTCGGTGTCGAGCCAAACGCGCCTCGTATTCGGGACCGCGGTCGGAATCGTTATTGATATCGACCGCGATAACCTCGGCCGTAGCCCCCATCCCCCGAGCTATGTGGGCGGCGCGCTCAGCGACTTCTGCAGAGCCCTGCTGAAGCTGATGATCAACGACGACGGCGTGAACGTTGCGGCCGGCCAGTGCCCCCTTGGACCCGAAAGCTTCCGCACAGGCCCCGGCGGTCAGGGCGAGCGAATCCGCACCGCCGGAAAGCCCAATGACGATACCGCCGCCCAACTCCTGCCCCACCTGCGGCACTATCGCGCGGACAGCTTGCCGAATGATGAGGAAATGAGGGCTGCGGTCCGGCCAAAAAGGCCTAGCCAACGTGGAAGGTCTAGCCAACGCGCCCACCACTTGCGATGGTCTCCATCGCCGTGAGCAGAATTCGCTCCTGAGTCGGGCGGGCAATCAGCTGCACCGGCAATCCAGAAGTCGGCTCCACAACGATGCCGGCCGGGAAACCCAGGTAATTCCACGTCGAAACGTAAGGAGTGAAGCGCAGATTGGACAACAGGTTCACAATCCAGGGCATGCGATGCCATGCGCGGATCCGCGGTGGATTCTTGGCCAAAGCTGGGGTAATCAAAATGGTGTCACCCGGCAGCTCACGCTCGATGCGGGCGCCATCGCGTGCCACTTGGCGGCCATTGATTGTGAAACGCAGCAAGCGACCAATGCCGGCGTGGACTCGGTTGCGCCACTCCAGGTGATCAGGGCGCGGCTCGTCGCGCAGCTGATCCGCCACCCCCGCAGTCCAGCGCGCGAGCATCGGCAGTGGGTTCAGCGGGTACGGCATGTTCTTTTCCGTCACCGCAAAGCCCTTGTCCGCGAATACTCTCGCCGCCTGTTGCGCCGCATCGACGTACTCCGGTGCAGCCTTTAACCCGAATACGGGCGCAGTGGTGTCCACGCTGACGGCGAAGTTTTCAGGCAGGGTCTTCGCCGGATCCTCCGCATCCACCATGCCATTTGTGAGGATCTTGGTAATCAGGCGCAAGTCCTCGTTGTTGACTGTGAGCACCCCTTGGACAGACATTCCGTACCAGTCATTGCCGCCCACGCGCCCCGGCATTGTTCCCGGGGTCACCTTCAGGGTCGAAAGCCCGCAGCACGCTGCAGGGATACGCAGTGACCCCATGCCGTCGTTGCCCTGCGCAAACGGAACCATCCCAGCGGCGACAGCCGCTGCGGATCCGCCGGAGGACCCACCCGGAGTGTGCCCCGGCAGAATCGGATTGTCGACGGCCAGCCCCGGCAGCGTCGTCGTCCCCCACGTACAGAACTGCGGATTCACCGTAGTTCCCACTGCGATTGCACCGGCGCTAGTCAACTGCTGGACAAACGGGTTCTCTAGAGCGGTGTTTTCCTTCAGCGCGAATGGCACACCTGCGAGCGGCAACTCCGAGAGGTTCTCGCTGTGCTCGAGTTCCCGCGCAGCCTGCAGAGCCCTATCCACCCACACTTCACGGAAGGCATGAATCCCTCCATCCAGTCTGGCGATAGCGTCGAGACTGCGCTGCACGCTGTCCACCGGGCTTAGCTTTCCCTCGCGAACCAGTGCGGCAATCTCGTGAACGGTTGGCAAGTTCCTAATCGCGGAAGTGTGAGAGGCCATTGCGGATTCATCTCCTCAAATTATTTTCAGTGGTAAATGAATCTCAGTTTAGATATCTGCCAGTGCGCTCGCTGCTTTATCCGCCGCAGCTCTTGCTGGCAACAGGCTCGCTTCATTGGAAATAAATGCGAACGTCAGCACCTGCCCCGACTTCGTCACCACATACCCCGCCAGCGCCGAGGCTTTATTCAGCGTGCCTGTCTTCGCACGGACGATGCCCGCCCCGGACTGACCAGCAAAGCGCGTCGCCAGAGTGCCGGACACTGCCGCCACCGGCAGGCTGTCCAACAGTGGGCGCAACCGCAACGCAGTGCTTTCCGACGACTCCTGCGACTCCGCCAGTCCTCCCTGCTCAGCCGATTCCACCGGCCCCGCGGCGGAATTGAGCACCTCGGAGAGATGCTGCGGAGAAATACGGTTATCCGTGCTCAGGCCGCTGGAGTCCGACAGCACCGCACCATCGAGAGGAAAACCGTGCTCCGCGAGAGTGTCACGCACGGCACGTGCGGCCCCCTCAAAGGTCGGCGGCAGACCGCGAGAGATAGCCACCTCACGGGCAATGGACTCTGCGAGCACGTTGTCGCTGTAAATCATCATCTCGTGCACACGGGTAACTAGCGGAGCCGACTGCACGAGCGCAACAATGTCTGGGTCCAGAGGTAGTGACTGACCATCCTTGGCTGCATCCCTCAGGCTGCCTCCGTTTTCCGCACCAAGCGCCTTGGCCAGCGCATCAGCTGCATCCGCAGCGGGCGTGGCGCTGCGCTGCGATTCTTCATTCGTCGGATCGATACGACCGGCATCCATCATCACCGACTCCACCGGTGCGATGTAGCCGTCCTCCAACCCCTCGCGCTCCCAGGTCTCGTGGAAACTCTCGGTGAATAGAGAGTTGTCGAGATAAACCTTGCCGACCCCCTCCGGAATGACCACGGAAATCTTTTTCGCCAACTCAGCGATTGAAGCCGAGTCCTGGAAGAACCCTTCCCCGTCCTTGCTTAAGGTAGGGTCGCCCCCGCCGTGCAAAACGATGTCATTAGTCCCCGTAACCCGGGAGACGCGGGTGGAAACCCGATGATCTTCACCTAAGTCCAACAGTGCGGCAGACGCGGTGAGAATCTTCATGCTGGACGCCGGCAAGGCCACCGCGGTGTCATTGATCCCCCACAGTTTCTGGCCGGTCGAAGCATCGCTGACAATTCCATGCAGCTCACCGAAGGCTGGATCAGCCGCAGCAGCGTCCATGATGGCGCTGACTTTTTGGGCCAGAGTGCCGTCGTCAAGCGAAGACTGCGCAGCCGTCACGGGAACAGAAGCTTGACTGACGGCGGGCGGCGCATCGACCACAATCTGACGATTGTTATTGACGACAACCGCTACGCCGCTGCCCGCTGCGATAACGAGAACACCGGCGATGGCACCGCCGATTTTCAGTCCACGCGACTTCTTGGACTTGCCGGATTTTACGGAACTGGGCGATTTTTGCGTGCCCTTAGCGGCGGTTTTGGAGCTGTCAGAGTCGGTACTACCCACGGTCACAAACACCTTCTTCCTGGAAACAAAACCTCACTTAAGGTGCACCAATAAACGATTTTGAGCGGGTTTCGCATAAGATAGCCGTCAGAGAAGTGTACACCGATTATAAGGAGTCATCGCCGTGAGCGTTGAGGTCACTATTGAGATCCCGAAGGGTCAGCGCAACAAGTACGAAGTCGACCACGAGACCGGCAAGGTCTACCTCGACCGCTACCTGTTCACCCCAATGGCCTACCCGGCCGACTACGGCTTCATCGATGAAACCCTCGGCGAGGATGGCGATCCGTTGGACGCTCTCGTGATTCTGCCGGAGCCGGTTTTCCCGGGCGTTATTGTCAAGGCTCGTCCGCTCGGCGTTTTCAAGATGACCGACGAGGCCGGCGGCGACGACAAGCTGCTGTGCGTCCTGGATGATGTCCGCTTCGACCACTACCAGGACATCGACGATGTTTCCCAGTTCACCAAGGACGAGATTGAGCACTTCTTCGTCCACTACAAGGACCTGGAGCCGGGCAAGGAAGTTTCCGGTTCGGGCTGGGGCGACAAGGCTGAGGCTGAGCGCATCCTGGCTGAGGCTATCGAGCGCCACAAGTAAGAGCCACAAGTAAAAATTGCGCTAGCCAATCTCCCTTTCTGGGGCTCGCACCTTTGACGCAGTTCCCGTGATTCAGCGCTACGGCCGTCGGAGTTTTCCTCCGGCGGCCTTTGTGCTTCCGGCGATAAGGCCAGATTGCGTATAGTGCGCACTATGGAAACCGTAAACGTATCCGAAGTACCCGAAGACGCACAGATCATTGACGTCCGCTCACAGATGGAGTGGGATGACGGCCACGCCACCGGCGCCGTTCACATCCCCATGGAAGAGATTCCGTCCCGCTACGGCGAGCTGGATTTGGATTCCGACATTTACCTGATGTGCCGCTCCGGTGGACGTGCCGCTCAGGTTTCTTCCTGGTTGGAGAAGAACGGTATCGACACCATCGTCATCACCGGCGGCATGATCGACTGGGAGCACTTCGGCCGCCCAATGGAGAAGGCCAACTAAATCAACTACAACTGCCCTGCCTACCTGCAGGGCAGTTTTTCTTTTATCTACCCACCCCAAAGCACCGACCTTCTAACAATCCGCAGGCAAACAGGGACATTATTAGTTGGCCATGTCCCATTATTGATGGTTCCCCAGATTGTCTAGTATGGGAAGTATGTCTGATTCATCCGTACTTTCCTCGGCGGACTCAGCCGACACCAGCGGTGGTGTGGCACCCGACGTAGACGCGAAGGTGCCTGCTGTCGACGCACAGAGCAGCACCAAGGCGAAGAAGGCTCGCAAGGGAGCGAAAGCGAAAAACAAGGCCAGCGCTAAGTCCAAGTGCAAGCCCGGCTCCGCAAGCGAACTCGCCGTCACACCGGCCGCCCTGCGCAAATCCGCGTCCTGGTGCCTGGCACAGCTCGATGCGGCTGTCCGCGCCAGTGTCAACGCGGCTCTGGGCCGCACTCAGATTGAGTCGATTTCCATCCGCGGGTATTGGGTTCTGGAGGCTATCGCCGATGGCGGCGACATGGCTCAAACCGAGCTGAGCGCGCTGCTCGGCATGGACCGCTCTGACATGGTTCGCCTGATTGACTCTCTGGAGTCGGCAAATCTAGTCGAACGCACCCGAGACTCCAAGGATCGACGCCGCCAGCTCATCGCGCTGACAGAAACGGGCAACACCACCCGCGCATCTCTGCGACGCTCACTCCGCAGAGCCGAACGCGCCGCCGTCGCCGAATGCGCACCCGAGGTACGCGCGCTGCTTGCATCGCTTGCCGACGACTCCGCTGCAAGCCCCGAAACCGATGCCGGCGCGAAGAACCCCGAGACCACTACCCCAGAGGTCACGGCCACTGAGACAGACACCAAGAACATGGCGGAGAATAAGACGCAGGCGACGTCGTCAAGCGATGCCCAGCGTCCTAAACGGAAGAAGTCGAAGAAGAAGAAAAAGCGCAAGAAGAAGAATAAGAAGGGGGCTCTCAAGTGACAACCACTGAAGCGAAGTTCCTACGTGCTACGGAACAGCCGCTTGAGCGCACACTCATTGACATTGTCCGGGCGACCGCGCGAAGGTTCCCTGAGGCTGAGGCCATCGATGACGGCGAGGTTGTCGTCACGTATGCGGAATTAATCAACGAGATTGATTCCACAGCTACGTGGCTCTACGAACAGGGCATCCGTCGCGGCGACCGCATTGGTGTGCGGATGCCGTCGGGAAGCCGCGAGCTCTACCTGGCAATTTTGTCCATCATGGCTGCCGGTGCCGCCTACGTTCCGGTGGATGCGGACGACCCCGACGAGCGTGCCGAAATGGTCTTCGGCGAGGCCGGTATCGCCGGTTACTTCGATGCTGAAGGCCTACATTTGGCTGGCTCTACGGCGCGTAATCGCCCCCGCCCGCTGGACTCCGACGCCGACTCCGACGAGGAAGAGACGGAACCGACGCCGCCGAGCGCACGCGAGATCATCTCGCAGGAGCCCACTCCTGACGATGACTGCTGGATTATTTTCACCTCTGGCTCCACCGGCAAGCCCAAGGGCGTGGCGGTCACCCACCGCAGCGCCGCCGCTTTTGTCGATGCGGAGGCCCGCTGGTTCTTGGCCAACCACCCGGAAGGGCCGCTCGGCCCGGACGACCGCGTTCTCGCCGGCCTGTCCGTCGCCTTCGACGCGTCCTGTGAGGAAATGTGGCTGGCCTGGCGAAATGGTGCCTGCCTGGTGCCGGCCCCGCGTTCGCTGGTGCGCTCCGGTGTGGGCCTGGGTCCATGGCTGATTTCCCGCCACATCACCGCTGTTTCCACGGTGCCGACACTGGCCGGCCTGTGGCCCGCCGAGGCACTCGACAGCGTGCGCCTGCTCATCGTCGGCGGCGAGGCCTGCCCGCAAGAGCTGGTCGAGCGACTGTCCACCCCAGAACGCGAAATGTGGAACACCTACGGCCCCACCGAGGCCACCGTCGTGGCCTCCGGCATCGAGCTGAAGCCTGGCAAGCCCGTGACCATTGGTTTTCCTCTGGACGGCTGGGACCTCACCGTCATCGACGAGGAGGGCAACCCCGTCCCACCGGGCACCAAGGGCGAGCTGGTCATTGGCGGTGTGGGACTCGCACGATACCTGGATCCGGAGAAGGACGCCGAGAAGTACGCGCCGCTGCCAGCCCTGGGCTGGGAGCGCGCGTACCGCACCGGCGACCACGTCATCATGGATGAGGACGGACTGTACTTCACCGGCCGCGTCGACGATCAGGTGAAAATCGGCGGGCGCCGTATTGAGCTCGGCGAGGTCGAGGCGCACCTGGCTGCCCTCCCCGGCGCTACTCAGGCGACTGTCGTGGTGCAGAAGACCGGTGCTGGCGACTCCATCCTGGTCGGCTACGTCGGCGCCGGTGGCGACGCCGCAGCCATGGACTACGACAAGTGCATGGACACTCTCCGCGATGCCATGCCAGCCGCGATGGTGCCACGCCTGCACATCATGGATGAGCTGCCGGTTCGCACCTCCGGCAAGGTCGACAAGGCGGCGTTGCCGTGGCCACTGCCTGCACGTGCGGGTGAGGGCGACGTCGACAAGCTGAGCCCTGTAGAGAAATGGCTGTCCGATATCTGGGCGGACGTGCTGTCCGTACCTGCGCCCGGCGCAGCCTCGGACTTCTTCGCCCTGGGCGGCACGTCGCTGGCGGCGGCGAGCGTCATCGCGCGCATTCGTCAGCGCGCCCCACAGGTCGCCGTGCGCGATCTCTACGACCACCCACGCCTGGGAAACCTCGCCGAGGAATTGGTCGCTCGCGGTTTCATCAGCGACGACATGCTTGCCGACGCGCCAGACCCCACCGCCCACCTGGAAAAGGTGCCCGAGCCGACGCCTGTCTCCCGCAAGACCCGTTGGGCGCAGGTCGGCCTCATGGTGCCTCTGCAGTGGGCACGTGGCATGCGCTGGGTAACGTGGCTTGCGATTATCAACTGGGTTATCGGCGGGCCGCTGGCACTACCAGGCTGGTTGGTGGCTGTACTGGCCGTGTTGTTCCTGACCCCGCTGGGGGTTATGCCCATCAACGCGGCGACGACACGCCTGCTCACGCGCAACATCGCCCCGGGTGATTACCCGCGTGGCGGCTCGGTGCATCTGCGCCTATGGGCGGCTGAACGCCTGGCAGAGAGCTCCGGCGCCCACTCAGTGGCGGGTGCTCCGTTCGTGCTGTGGTACGCCCGCATGCTGGGCGCCCGCATTGGTAAGGGCGTGAATCTGCACGCGCTGCCGCCGGTAACGGGTTTGGTCAAACTGGATGATTACTGCTCGATTGAGCCGGAGGTAGACCTGTCCGGATACTGGGTCGATGGTGATGTCGTCCACGTCGGCGAGGTCACTATTGGCAAGCACGCCCGCATCGGTGCCCGTTCAACGCTGCTGCCCGGCGCGCGTATCGGCAATGACGCTCACATCGAGGCGGGTTCCACCGTCACCGGTGAAAAGAAGGTCAAGGCTGGCGCGCGCTGGTCGGGTTCCCCGGCTCGCAAGGTCGGCCGGTCCAAGCACCGCTTCCCGGAGGAAGTCCCGCCGGCGCGTCGCCACTGGGTGGCTATCTACGGTCTTACTGCTGTGTTACTGACGCTGGTGCCGCTGTCCGCTGCGGTCGCGATGGCTGCTGTCATCGGTTGGGGCACGGGACTTATCGACGGCACCACCGAGCTAACCACCTCGAATCTCTGGCCAACGCTGGGCAGCGCCGTGCTGTGGGCTATTCCCGCCACCTTCGTCGGTGTTGCGGTGTATGCCCTGCTGACGCTGATTCTCGTGCGCCTGTTCAGCATCGGCCTGAAGCCGGGAGTGTTCCCGGTGCGTTCGCGCGTGGGTTGGCAGTCCTGGGCGACAATTCGCCTGATGGATGCTGCTCGTCATGACCTGTTCTTCATCTACGCCTCCATGCTGACTCCACTGTGGCTGCGTGCACTGGGCGCCCAGATTGGTCACGACAGCGAGGTCTCCACCGCGATTGGTATTCCGAAGTTCTTGCACGTCAAGGACGAGTCCTTCTTGGCTGACGACACCATGGTCGGCAGCTACGAACTCGGCGGCGGTTGGCTGCTGGTGGGCGACTCCCGCATCGGCAAGCGCGCCTTCCTGGGCAACTCCGGCATCACGCTTCCGGAACGCAAGCTGGCGAAGAACTCACTGGTGGCCGTGCTGTCCTCTACTCCGAAGAAGACCAAGTCCGGCTCCAACTGGTGGGGTTCGCCACCAGAGCGCATGCGGCGTGTGGGGACCGTCTCCAGTGATGAGTCGGCGCAGACCTACCGTCCGACTACAGGGTTGAAGGTCGCCCGCAGCATTGTGGAGACGCTGCGCGTCCTGGCACCGATGGTCTCTCTCATGCTGGCAACAATCACGCTGTTTAGCCTGCAGGGAATTGGTATGTTCACCGCGGAGCTGGTCACTGCAGGTAGCGTTGGCGCTGCCCTGCTCGGCCTGGTGGTCGCGTGGCTGCTCTCCCCTGCCGTGCTACTGATTGTTGGTGTGCTGGGGCTGCTCATCACGGTCGTGGCCAAGTGGGTGTGCGTCGGCAAGCACAAGCCGGGTGATCACCCGCTGTGGAGCAAGTTCGTCTGGCTCAATGAGCTGCAGGATACGTTCGTCGAAATGGTCGCCGCGCCGTGGTACCTGAACCCGGCGATGGCCACCGGCGGCATCGCACGCGCAATGCGACTGCTCGGCGCGAACGTTGGCCACGGGGTGTGGCTGGAGACGTACTGGCTGCCCGAGACCGACCTGGTCACCATCGCGCGGGGCGCCTCTGTCGGCCGCGGCTGTGTCGTCCAGACGCACCTATTCACCGACCGCGTGATGACGCTCGACACCGTCCACATCGGACACGGCTCCGTCCTAGGACCGCACTCAGTCGCACTGCCGGCATCTGTGCTTGACGACGGCTGCCGCGTCGAACCCGGTTCTCTCGTCATGCGCGGTGACCACGTTCCTGCGCACACCTCCTGGCGAGGTAACCCAATTGAGCCGGTGGTGGCAAAGAAGAAGTAGCCCGGATTGAGTGGGGGGGGCTTAGGTAGGGGCCTTGTAGGAGCCTGGTAGGCACAACGGGCTGCAAATGTGAAACTGTGCAAGCTTATAGCACTTTCAAGCCATTTTTCGGACAATTTTTGCTATAAACGCAGTCAGTAACTCACATTGGGGCTAAGTAGGGCTAAGTAGCAAAAGGTGCCCACCCGGCGACACGCCGAGCGGACACACTTTTTGCTACTTAACCCACTATTTATTTTGTGGCTATGCAGTTCGCGACTTACTCTGCTAGCTGCAACCGAGCCTGCTGAGCTGCGGCCACCAATACTTTCAGTGAAGCCGTAACCTCGTCCCAACCTCGGGTCTTCAGACCGCAGTCCGGATTGATCCACAGCAAGCTGGGGTCAACACTTTCGAGCGCATCTTCCACGAGCTGGCTGACTTCTCCGTCCGTCGGCACGCGAGGCGAGTGGATGTCCCAGACACCTGGACCAATCCCCCGAACGTATCCCTCATCCTTCAGCGCTGCGAGCACCTGCATACCGTTGCGAGCTGCTTCGATGGACGTGACATCGGCGTTGAGATCATCGACGGTGTCGATAAGCTCATTGAAGTCCGAGTAGCACATATGCGTGTGAATCTGAATGTCGTCAGCCACACCAGAGGTAGCCAGACGGAAGGAACCTACGGCCCACTTCAGGTAGGCGGGCTGGTCCGCTTCATTCAGGGGCAGCAACTCGCGAATGGCTGGCTCATCGACCTGCACGATTTGCGCTCCAGCGGCCACGAGATCTGCAATCTCATCGCGCAAAACCAGCGCAACGTTATCCGCAGTGTCACCGATGGGCTGGTCATCACGGACAAACGACCATGCCAACATGGTCACCGGCCCGGTGAGCATTCCCTTGACGGGAAGGTCAGTCATGTTTGCCGCTGCCTTGTACCACTGCACCGTCATTGGCTCTGGCCTGGTGATATCACCGTAGAGAATCGGCGGCCGCACGCAGCGGGAACCATAGCTTTGGACCCAGCCATTGGCGGTCGCGAGGTAGCCGTCCAGCTGCTCCGAGAAGTACTGCACCATGTCATTGCGCTCAGGTTCGCCGTGAACCAGCACATCGAGTCCCAATTCTTCCTGCTGCTCAATGGAGCATCGAATTTCAGCGAGCATTGCTGATTCGTAGTCGACTGGGGTGAGCTCTCCCGCGCGCAACTGCGCACGTGCACGACGAATGCTATTGGTCTGCGGGAAGGAACCGATTGTGGTGGTCGGCAGCGGAGGCAGGTTAAGGGCCTCAGCCTGAGCCGCCTGGCGAGCCGCAAACGGGGAACGGTTACGGTCGCTATCCTCGATTGCCGCCAAAGCTTCACGAACTTCAGGCTTAACAATCCGCTTCGACTCTGCCCTCGATGCCAGTGCTGCCCGGGACTCCCTCAACACCTTCAAATCCGCGGCATCGAGTTGGCGGTCATTCAACTTGGCATCAAGCGCCCTCGCCAAAAGGGTCACCTCGGCAATTTTCTCATCGCCGAAGGCCAGCCACTGCAGCACCTCGGCATCTTCTTCGCTCGGGTTTTCCGAGGTCAGGGAGTACGGGACATGTAGCAGCGAACAGCTAGTCGACACCGCGATGGGGCCTCGGGCTGCCAGCTTCTCCAGCGTCGCCAGAGCTGCATCCAAGTCGGTGCGCCACACATTACGCCCATCAACAATGCCCGCAACCAGCAGTTCCTTGCCGGTCCAATGCGGCAACTCAAAGCTACCTGCTACCAGGTCGCAACCAATGGCCTGCACGCCTGTGCCAGAAAGGGTTTCCAGCGCCTGATCACCATCACCAAAGTAGGTCTGCACCCACAACTTGGTATTCGCAGACTCCGCCACGCCGGCCAACTTCTCGTAGGCCTGGCGAGTCCTAGCAAGAGTCACTTCATCGAGGTCAGTGACCAATACTGGCTCATCGAGCTGAATCCACTCAAAGCCCTTATCCCCCAGTTGAGCGATGATTTCCGCGTACGCATCGGTCAACTTTTCCAAAAGGCCAAGTGGGTTCGAATCATCGTCGGTACGCGACAGGCTCAAGTAGGTCACAGGACCAATCAAATGAGGGCGCAGCATGGTGGTGGCGCCATTGTTTAAGCTGCAGGAATCATCCAACCAGTCAGTGAGGTCAGAGGTAAATTCAGTATCGGCTGACAGCTCCGGAACAATGTAGTGGTAATTGGTGTCGAACCACTTGGTCATTGCGGATGCCGGTTGCGTCTTCGTACCGCGAGCGGCGGCGAAGTAGTGGTTGATCCATTCCGGTAGGTTGGAACCGTCCGTTTTCGGGACATTCTGGAAGCGGGCTGGAAGCACTCCGAGCAGCGCCGATGTATCCAGCATAGAGTCGTAGAACGAGCGCCCAATTGTCGGAACCGAGTCGATTCCTGCCTTCAGCGCTGCGCCAATGTAGCTATTGACAGTGTTGCGCGCCGTCGCGGCCAGCAGGCCGCCGGTCGCCGGGTCGCGCCAGTAGTTTTCCAGAGCTCTTTTGAGCTCACGATTACGCCCTATCCGCGGAATGCCCGCGAGGGTTGCGTGAATTGCCATGATCTCGTGATTTCCTCGTCAGTCGTGATCAGCATCGGGTATGAAATTGCACAACCGGCAGGCATTCGGACTTGTCATCACTGAAAAGATTGGTTATCAACGCGTCGGATAAACCAAAGCTCTGGCAGTGATGCTTACCGTTGCGGGACAGTTCCGGACTTGCACCGGGATTCCCCTGCATAACTCGAAGGCCTTATGCGCGCTAGGCTCAAAACACACCTTGCGCGGAAAACGTGCGATATGCAGCACTTTCCTTAATGAACACCTTCGAGGCGGCTGTGGATGTGAAGTATATCGCAATATACAAATATCTCATTCACTTAGCCCCCTCCCCGAGCCTTTGCTTTGATGCTCTCCTGCTGGGGCCAAAGTGATTAAGCTCGTAGTCATAAAAGCTATTTATCCCACCTCTTTTCAAGGAGTGACCTCGAGTGACACAGGCTTCCGAAATTACTCTGAGGGGCGCCAAGATTCCGTTCGATGGCCCGGTCCAGTCAGGCGTTGAACAGCCCGGTCAGGCACATCTTCGCCTTGTCGCATTCGATTTGAAGGACAGCGTCGACGCAGTAGATTTGAGGGAACTGTTCTCCTCGCTTACCGACGTTGCCCGCCACCTCACCCAAGGCCAGGACATCGAGGGGTATCTGGAACCGGAAATGGTCGCAGCCACTGCAAACCTGACTATCACAGCCGGTTTCGGTGAGCGCATCTTCGACGTCCTCGGCAAACCAGAGCGCAAGCCGGCTGGTCTGCACGATATCCCGTCATTCCAACATGACATGCTCCGCCCTGAGTGGGGTCAGTCTGACTTCGCCCTGCAGTTGTGCGGTGATGACCTCGTCACCATTACGGCCGCGTCCCGTCTACTGGAAAAGAAAGCGGCTCCGTGGGCTCGCGTGAAGTGGTTCCAGAAAGGCTTCTCCTACGCCTGGGGTTCGCAACCACACGGCGCTACTCCCCGCAATCCGCTGGGTCAGCTTGACGGCACCGTCAACCCGTCCACTCCAGATGAATGGTCCGAACAGGTGTGGATCGACTCCAAGGACAAGGCGATTAACAACTCCTGCGTGATGGTTGTTCGCCGTATTGCGCTCGACTTGAACAATTGGGAGGAGCTCAGCACCGACGAACGCTCCATCGTTATCGGTCGTGACTTCCACACCGGCGCTCCTCTTTCCGGCGGTAACGACGAGTTCGATGAAGAGGACATGGACGCCGTCGATGACCAGGGCGAGTACCTCATCCACCGCCAGTCTCACTTGGCACTGTCCCGTGAGCAGGATGGCCAGCCTGACGACGCCCTGCGTCGCCGCGCCTATGCATACGAAGACCAGCCCGGTGAGCCAGCTTTCCCATTCGAAGGACCGAACGTTGGCCTGGTCTGGGTTGCATTCCAGAAGAACCCGGACAACCAGTTCAGCGCAATCCAGGCCCGTTTGGATCGCGGCGATTTGCTCAATGAGTGGAACCGCCATATCGGCTCCGCTGTGTATTGGATTGCCCCTGGCACCACCCCAGATTCCTACTGGGGTCAGGAGTTGATTGAGGGGTAAAGGCTGCAAGCTGGCGGCGAAAAACTGACTTGGCGGGCTAAGGCCTGACGGACTAAAAGCTGACGGGCTGCAAATGTGAAACTGACCTAGTTTATGACACTTTCGGGCCGGTAGGGTCAGGCGGTCATTGCATCATGGATAACACCAGAGATTACCTCCCGGGGAGTTAACCCGTCGAGCACTACCCGTGGCCGGTTATTCA
>NZ_JBFLKW010000017.1:0-64095 GCF_040743205.1 Corynebacterium sp. 045007 | reverse complement strand
ACACTCGATAGGAATCAGAAAAGGCCCCATGAAGTAACAAACGGTGTGCCCGCCCCGCAACACGCCGAGCGGACACACTTTTTGCTACTTAACCCCACTTTTTGCTACTTAACCCCCCTTCTACATCCCCAAAACGCAAAAATCCCCCGGCCTTATGACCGGGGGATTTTGTTCCTTGTGGAGCTTAGGGGAATCGAACCCCTGACCTCCTGCTTGCAAAGCAGGTGCTCTACCAATTGAGCTAAAGCCCCGTACACCGAGCAATTATACCTTGTTCGGCAGTGGGCCTAGGAGGACTTGAACCTCCGACCCCTTCGTTATCAGCGAAGTGCTCTAACCGCCTGAGCTATAGGCCCCGTGGAACGAGATATAACTTAACCCGTAACCATGACACTTCACAAATCGCCTGGTCAGCGGCCTAAATATTGAGTTAAAAAGCAGTCATTAAGTAGTCATTACGGCTACTCCATAACCAGATCACTGAAAACACCTCTGAACCAACGCGGCCCCGGGGCCACTGAACGGGGGTGACACCGGGGCCAGCGGGAGGCTAGGCAGCCTAGTCGTCGTCGGCAAGCGAAATCTTGAGACCTCCGACGAGACCGCCGCAAGCGTTGTAGATGACCGCGCCGAGGGCCATGAGCCCAATCGACAGCACCCACCACAGCGCTCCTACAGCGGCCGCCAGGCCAAGGACGAGACCCGCGCTGATGGAATCCTCCCCGCCGACCATTTCACTAATCGGAGTGAGCAATCCCATCCCGGAGAGCAAGAGGTAGAGCAGGCCAACCGCGGCAAGCCAGACGAGGAAGCAAATGAAACCAGTGGCCGCCGTAATGCGCATGGCGGACCAGGGGCTCACCTTGTCGACTACCAAGTTAGTTTCGGCCATGCGCTTACTCCTTCTCCGCCTCCGAGTCACCGGACTCGGCAGCACCGGTGCTCTTGGTGGCGCCGGTGCGCTTCGGGACTACGTCCAAGGTTCCGGCCTCAGAGACCTTAGAAGCGGTCTCTTCGCCCTCATCCTCGACGTTGCGGTCGATAGCCAGCAGTTCCACGCCGTCAGCGAGGTTGACCAGGCGCACGCCCTTAGTAGCACGCGAGGTGGCGCGAATCTCGTTGACGTTGGTGCGGATGATGTCGCCGGCGGAGGTGACAGCGAAGATTTCGTCGTCGTTGTCGACCACCAGGGCGCCCATCAGCGGACCACGCTTCGGGTCGTACTTGAGCGTCAGCACGCCCATACCGCCGCGGTTCTGCGGGGTGTACTCGCTGAGCTTGGTCTTCTTACCGAAGCCGCCGGTCGTTGCGACCAGCAGGTTGTGCTCTTCCTCGACCACGACCATGCTGAGCAGCTTGTCGTCGCCCTTGAAGCGCATGCCCTGGACACCGGCAGTGGCGCGGCCCATCGGGCGCAGCGCGTCGTCGGAGGCGGTGAAGCGGATAGCCTGGCCGCGCTCGGAGACGAGCAGCAGGTCATCGTCAGCAGAGCACAGACGGGCACCGATGAGGGAGTCGCCTTCGCGCAGGTTGATGGCAATCAGGCCAGCGGAACGAGCGGACTCGTAGTCCTCCAAACGGGACTTCTTTACCTTGCCCTCGCTGGTGGCCAGCACCAGGTACGGGCTGTCCTGGTAGCTCTGAATCTGCAGCACCTCGGCGATGCGCTCCTCCGGCTGGAACTCCAGCAGATTGGCGACATGCTGGCCGCGGGCGGCGCGAGTGGCCTCCGGCAGTTCGTAGGCCTTGAGTCGGTAGACGCGACCCTTGTTGGTGAAGAACAAAATCCAGTCGTGCGTGGAGCAGACGAAGAAGTGGCGGACAATGTCGTCCTGCTTCAGGTCCGCACCGCGCACGCCCTTGCCACCACGGCGCTGGGCCTTGTAGGCATCGACCTTGGTGCGCTTGGCGTAGCCCGTGGAAGTAATGGTCACAACCACGTTTTCGCGGGCGATGAGGTCCTCTTCGGTGACGTCGCCCTCAGCGGCCACAATCTGGGTACGACGGTCATCGCCGTACTTCTCCACGACCTCGCCCAGCTCTTCCTTGACGATGGCGCGCTGACGCTCCGGCTTGGCCAGGATGTCCTTCAGGTCGGCGATCTCGAGCTCGATCTCAGCCAACTCGTCAATGATCTTCTGGCGCTCCAGAGCAGCCAGGCGACGCAGCTGCATCGCCAAAATGGCGTCAGCCTGAATCTCGTCGATTTCGAGCAGACCCATCAGGCCCGTGCGCGCGGTATCAACCGTGGCGGACCGGCGAATCAGGGCGATGACCTCGTCCAACATATCCAGAGCCTTGACCAGGCCGCGCAGGATATGGGCGCGCTTTTCCTTCTCGTCCAGGCGGAACTGGGTCCGTCGAACAATGACCTCAATCTGGTGGGCGACATACAGCGTCACCATCTGGTCAATGCGCAGCGTACGCGGCACACCGTCGACGATGGCGAGCATGTTCGCACCGAAGCTGGTCTGCAGCTGGGAGTGCTTGTACAGGTTGTTCAGCACCACACGCGGTACGGCGTCGCGCTTGAGCTTGACGACGATACGCATGCCCCACTTCAGGTCAGATTCGTCATCAATCGAGGCAATGCCCTGCAGACGCCCGTCCTTGACCTGATCCGCGATGTTGGCAATCATGCGGTCCGGGTTGACCTGGTACGGCAGCTCAGTGATGACAATCGACTGACGGGTGCCCTCCTGCTCAATCGAGGTCACACCGCGCATGCGAATCGAACCACGGCCGGTGGTGTAGGCCTCCTTGATGCCCTTATCGCCGACAATTTGGGCGGCAGTTGGGAAATCCGGGCCCTTGATGCGCTCCATGACCGCATCCAGCGTGGTCTTTTCATCCGCTTCCGGGTTGTCCAGGCACCAGTTGATGGCATCCGCGACCTCACGGAGGTTGTGCGGTGGGATGTTGGTGGCCATACCGACGGCAATACCGCCGGAGCCGTTCATCAACAGCTGCGGAACACGCGACGGCAGAATAACCGGCTCTGTCGTACGACCGTCGTAGTTCGGCTGGAAATCGACGGTGTTTTCGCGAATGTCGCGCACCATTTCCATGGCCAACGGCGTCAGACGGGCCTCGGTGTAACGCATAGCTGCGGGGCCGTCGTCACCGCGGGAGCCGAAGTTACCCTGACCGTCGACAAGCGGATAGCGCATGGACCACGGCTGCGCCATGCGCACCATGGTGACGTAAATAGCGATGTCGCCGTGCGGGTGGTAGTTACCCATCGTGTCCGAAACCGGCTTAGCGGACTTCACATAACCGCGCTCCGGGCGGTAGCCGTTGTCGAACATGGCGTAGAGAATGCGGCGGTGCACCGGCTTGAGACCATCACGAATCTCCGGCAGCGCACGGCCAACAATCACGCTCATGGCGTAGTCGATATAGCTCGACTGCATCTCTTCATTGATGTCGATCGGGCGAACCTGGTGGCCCAATACTCCACTTCCGAAGGATGAGCCGTCGTTGTTGTTATCGTCGCTCAATGACTGCTTCCTTTACTTAAAAGAGGTTCGCATCCATTCTACAAGGCTTTAGAACCCGCTTTACGACGCCGTGCGCAACTTTTCGATACCATTGTGGTATCAAATCTGGGTTTTAGGCCTAGTAGAGACGAATAAGACGGCACAAGCTAGGCAGCAAGGAGCAAATGCGATGGCGATGACCTTGAGACTCACGAAAGAACAGGACACCGCTCTGGCGCTGCTGGCGCACATGGAGGGCGTGTCTAAACACGAGGCCGCCATTCGCGCCATCGAATCCGCCGCAGCGAGAGCCCTTCAGCAAGGTCAGGCTCGGGAAATTACGGCAAGCGTAATTGATACTGACATGGCGCTGCTGCGAAAGTTGTGCTCCCCGAGGCCCCGGGGAGCACAGGAATGAGCGCGCTCCAGATTCAGCTTCTCAGCGAGGCCGCTATCCTGGCGGCCACCGATGAACTGGTGGCCACAGTGCCGGAATTGGCCGACGCTACACTTGCGAGACCATGGACAATCAGCGCTATTGTCGCCGCCAGCTCAGGAGTCATTGCTGGCCACCGTAGCTTTCCCGCGATTTCTGCGGCAGCGCAGGCGGTCGCTTACGCAACGTTTCACGTGAAACCACTAAGTTTTGGCAACACCGCACTGGGCGCACTACTTGCACACATACTCCTCACCACCAACGGCGAAGAGCTGTCATTCGCAGAGACGTGGGATCTGGTCAAAGGCGGCACTTAGCCGGGGACAGGGCCTAGTCACTCTTTCGGGTAAACGGGCTGGTCGGAATGCGATTGCCGGACTCCAGCCGGCCCGTGTAATACGCCGTGGCCTCACCTTCAGCCAGCTCAACCTCGTACCAACCATCACGGACATAATCAGCCGTCCGGTCCTGCCCGCCAACTAGAACACGTCCCGCCGCGTGCTCCAAAGTGACCTCCGGCAACTCTTTCGCCGTCTTGCTGAATACACGCAGGAAGCGGTCCGGGCCGCACACGGTAAGTTCGCGCTCCAGGAGTCCAATTCGCAGCTCTAACGTACCGAGCACCGTGTGATGCTCCACCTTATTGCCACTGTAAACAGCGAAAACAGCCTCACGGGAACCGTCATTGACCAGCACAAGATTGCCGCCTTTGAGGTAGGCGTGCAGCCGGTACGGTGTCGGCAGCGCGGTCGCCTGCTCGGACTCCTGCACAGGATAGTCACCGGCCGGCTCCGCCTCCCAGCGCTTCACAAACTCCGGCGCTGGTCCCGGCTGCTCTGGAAGCTGCATTCCCGCAGATGCCGAGAAGTCCAGTGTGGATACCAAATCACCACATACCCGACGACGCCAATCAGTGATATTTCCGCAGCTCACGCCGGTGACTTGCTCCAGGAAACGGATCACCGAAGTGTGATCGAAGACCTCTGAGGACACCAAACCACCCACCGACCACGGTGAAATGACAGTCATCGGGACGCGGAAACCGAGCCCCTTCGGCTTGCCCAGGTACCACTCCCCGGGCTCATTCTTCGGCGGCAGCGGCGGCACCACATGGTCGAAGTAACCATCAAACTCGTCAAAGTTAATCAGGAAGACGGTCTTGGCCCACACCTCCGGGTTGGAGGCCAACGCATCCAACAGGCGGTAGGTGATATTCGCCGACTGAATCGGCGAGGACGCGCCCGGGTGCTCGCTTTCCGCGGCCGAGGGCACAATCCAGGAGACCTTTGGCAGCTGCCCGGATTCAACATCCCGTCGGAAAGCGTCGGTTAGCGTGCCCGGCTGGCGGCGGTCCAGCGCGCGATCATAGAGATCCCGTTCCGCCTCAGGCAGCTTCTCCACAGCGGCATTCAGTCGATCAATCATGTCCTGCTGCTCAGCTGTCGGCGGCGTGCCATCACCCATCGCCCCAAGCAACTCATAAAAGCCAGTCAGATCGAGCCCTGGCAGTCCGGCCTCGCGGATGACCTTGCGGCCAATATCCCTAAACGAGGCAAAGAAATCCAGATTGTTATCCGTGTAGTTATCCCACTCCTGGTAGACGCGCCACGAAATTCCAGCCTCCGTGAGCTCCTCAGCGTAGGTGCGCCACTTATATCCTGAGTGCATCGGTGCGTACGCGGCATTGCCCACTGCGCCGGTGCCCCCGGGTTCTTTCTTGGTATCACCCGAGAAGAGGTAGTTACGGTTCGGGCTTGTCGACGTAGGCATTGAAGAAAAGTAGCCATCACAGATAGTGAATGTCTCTGCGAGTGCGAATTGGAACGCGATGTCCTGACGGTCATAGCAGGCCATCGTGCCTTTGCCCTTAGCCTCAATCCAGCCGTTGCAGCGTCCACCGTTTAGTGCAATCTGCCCGTCCTCCCAACCGTGCGGAAGGCTTGCAATGTACTCCACCGAAAGATCACCGCGATTCGCAGCGTTTCGAATTAGGTACGGGCTAATCCCACTCTGGTTAAAAACACCCGGCAAAGCGGAATTGTCGTTGTACCCCCGCACACCTCGGAGAGTGCCGAAGTAGTGATCAAAAGAGCGGTTTTCCTGCATCAACACGACAACGTGCTCAACCTGGTCGAGGGAGCCAGCCGGTCGGGGCTGCGCGAGTGCATGGCGCAATGATGGCGGCAGCAGCGTGCTCGCAGCGGTGACGGCACCGACTCCTGCGGCAGTCTGCAGGAAATGTCGACGGGAAAACTCAGATATATTTTTAGGTGAAGTTGCCATAGGCATCTACGTTAAGAAGCGCAGATTACCAGCCGGCGAACTGCCGCTTAATTCTCCTCGATAAATCGCTCGAAACGGTCAACCACAGCCTGCGGCTCACGCGCCCAGCGATTGTGGCCCAGCCGCTGCTCAATGAACTCGTACTTTGCCGAATTCGGCAGCATCCGTGCCAGCGCCTGTGCGGAGGCCTCCGGGCAGTCACGGTCACCACCACAGTTCAGCAGCAGCGCCGGGGTGGTCACCTTAGGCAACTCAGCGGCATAGTCGATATCCGCACCGCGCGGTCGCAGAAAGCCCGTGCGCGAGAACCGCGCCCACTCCACCACATGGTTACGAGCCTGGCGGCCATAGCCGGCCAAATCAAGCCTGCCCGCTGGCCAATAGCCCAGGATCTGGGACATCACCTGCATAAACGGTGCGCCGTAGCGAAGCCGCTTGTACTCCTTGCCAGTAAAACACCTATAGTGCGGGGTGCCGGATCCGACCATCACCACGCCGGCCACATCCGCTTCCGGTCGGGCCAAATACAGAGAAGCAATCTGGCCGCCCATGGAATGACACAGCAAGTAGACGGGTAGCTTCTCCCCTGCCGCGAGGTGGTCAAACTCCTTGCGGGCACGCGCCACGGCCAGCGGGTAATCCACCGATGCGAGATCCTGGTAGCCCCAATTGTGACGGCGGGTGGCCACCGCAGTCTGGTTACCCTGGCCGCGCAACTCCGAGGTCAGGACGCAAAAACCTCGACGCTGTAACTCTTGGGCAATCGGCCGGTAGTAGCGAGCACCCATGCCAAAGCCCGGCCAAATAACGACAATGCCCCGAGGCGAACCTTCGGGAAACCGAAGCGCCATCGGGGTCACGGAGCCATCTGGCAATGTCTCCTGCACAATACGTGGCTCGACTGGCGGTTCCCCGTTGACCATGCTTCCCCGAGTATCTTCCATTTCATAAACATTAATGGCTGAACTGAGGTTTTGTCAGGGGAACCGACAAGGCGAAAACTAAAACCAGGTACCGGCTTAGACGTCGAGGAAGCGAACGTCCTTCGCATTACGGGTAATGAACGAACGTCGTGAAGCGACGTCATCGCCCATCAGAATGGTGAACAGTTCGTCCGCCTTCTGCGCGTCCTCGAGGGCGACCTTACGCAGCACGCGGTGATCCGGATCCATGGTGGTATCCCACAGCTCAGCGGCGTTCATCTCACCGAGACCCTTGTAACGCTGAACACCATCGTCCTTGTTGATCTTGCGGTTGGCAGCCAGCCCCTCTTCCAGCAGCTGGTCGCGCTCAGCATCGGAGTAGGCGTAGCCCGGCTCACCCTTGGCCCACTTGAGCTTGTACAGCGGTGGCTGGGCGATGTAGACGTGCCCTTCATCAATCAGCGGACGCATCAGGCGGAACAGCAGCGTCAGTAGCAGCGTGGCAATGTGCTGACCATCGACATCGGCGTCGGCCATCAGCACGATCTTGTGGTAGCGCAGCTTCTCGATGTCGAACTCGTCGTGAATACCGGTGCCCAGCGCCGTAATAATGGCCTGGACCTCGTTATTCTTCAGCGTCTTATCCAGGCGCGCCTTCTCGACGTTCAAGATCTTACCGCGCAGCGGCAAAATGGCCTGGAACAGCGAGTTTCGGCCTGCCTTTGCAGAACCACCTGCGGAGTCACCCTCCACGATGAACAGCTCGGACTGCTTCGGGTCCTTCGAGCGGCAGTCCGCCAACTTACCCGGAAGACCGCCAAGATCGGTCGCGGACTTACGACGTACCAGGTCACGGGCCTTACGAGCCGCCTGACGGGCATGTGCCGAAGCAATGGCCTTGTTAACAATGGCCTTGGCCTCAGCCGGATTGGCCTCCAGCCAGTGACCGATGTGTTCATTAGTCATGCGCTGGACGAAGGAACGCACCTCGGTGTTACCGAGCTTCGTCTTCGTCTGGCCCTCGAACTGCGGATCGGCGACCTTCACCGAAATCACGGCAGCGAGACCTTCACGGCAGTCCTCGCCGGAGAGGTTGTTTTCCTTCTCTTTCAACAGGCGGTGCTCACGCGCATAGCGGTTCATCAGCGATGTCAACGCAGAACGGAAGCCCTCTTCGTGCGTGCCACCCTCAATGGTGTTAATGGTGTTGGCGAAGGTGTGCACCGACTCGGAGTAACCCGAGTTCCACTGCATTGCAATCTCGACCTCGTGGCCGTCACCTGCAGCATCGAAGGAAATGATGGTCGGGTGGATGATGTTCTTCGACTTGTTCAGAGTCTCGACATAGTCCCGCAGACCATTCGGGTAGTGGAAGACCTTGCGGCGCTCCTTCGGCTTGGTGGTCTTCTCTGCCTTCTCCTTCTGCTCCTCAACCGCATCCTTGGCGATCTCAGCGGATTCGGTCTCCGCCTGCTCCGCCAGAGCCTCGGCCTCGAGCTCCTCCTCGGAGACACGCTTGTCCACCAACGTGATGGTCAGGCCCTTGTTCAAAAACGCCATCTCGCGCAGGCGGCGAGAAATGGTGTCGAACTTGAAATCGGTGGTCTCAAAAATCTCCGGGTCCGGCCAGAAACGCTGCGTGGTACCCGAACCGCGAGTCTTCTTACCTCGGATAATTTCTTCCGGAACAGCCTGGTCGAAGTTCTGGTACCAGGTGTAGCCATCGCGGATGACCTCGGTTTCCATGCGCGTCGACAGCGCGTTAACCACCGAAATACCCACACCGTGCAGACCACCGGAGACAGCGTAGGACTCGGAGTCAAACTTGCCGCCGGCGTGCAGCTGAGTCATAACCACCTGCACCGTCGGCATACCCGACGGGTGCATTTCGACAGGAATACCACGGCCGTTATCGCGGACCTGAACGCCGCCGTCTTCCAGCAGAGTGACCTCAACATCGGTGGCGTAACCCGCCATCGCCTCGTCGACGGAGTTGTCTACAACCTCCCACACCAGGTGGTGCAAGCCACGCTCACCAGTTGAGCCAATGTACATACCCGGCCGCTTACGCACGGCCTCGAGGCCCTCGAGGATGGTAATCGATGAGGCGTCATATTGATGTTCGGTAGCAGCCACGGTTCGGCGCGTCTCCTATTCTTGGTTCTCTCCCCGCACAACATTCGTCAGCGCGCGAAAAATAGGCCGGCGGTCAAGCGCTATCAGCGCCAGCCAGAACTACATAGGACTACTAGATAGGTCTGGCTAGTTTGGAAGTCGATAACGTCTCAAGAACCGCCTGCCGGTATTCTCCTGCCCATCTTACCCCAACGTAGTCCCCTACTGTGGATATAGCCGATGCGCTCAAAGGACCAAATTTCGCAGTTTTACGCATACCGACGGCTAATCGTAGACCGTTTACCGACCTTTACCCATAAGTATCACGCGGTCCTCGGCCCTCGATGTGCAATTTGCCCTTGCGCCAATTCGGCGCTTTCGGCCCCAGCACCTTAATTTCCTCAACCACCCCATCGCCGACGCGTTCCGCGATGGACTTCAAAACCTGTCGCTGTGCTAGCCGCAGCTGTGTTGCCCATGCTGTCGATTGGCACTCGACCACCAAAGTGCCGTCCTTGAACTCCTTGACCTGGGAGTGTTCCGCGACAACTTTGCCGACCATCGAATCCCACTCCGTCATGATCACACCGTGGGCAATATGGATCTGCCAACCGCGATCAACTACTGCCTTATTCAGCACCGCACCAATCGGCGCAGGTCGACGGTCATATTTCCGGTACAGCCGAATCCCCGCCTCCTTCAATAAGCTCGGCGAAATCACCGTACCGGCACGATCTCGCACCACTGCTTGCGCTGCCCGCTGCTTATCGACGTCCGCAACGACCCCCTCCGCGGCCTTCACAGGCACACGGCTATCGAGGCCAGACCACGAGCCCTTCTTCTTCGGTGGCCGCTGGAGATTCGGTAACTTGTGACCGCCCTCCTTAGCGGCATCGCGCATGCGGAAGAAAGCGTCACTGATCAGGTCGTTTTCCTCTTCCGGTGAGTTATCCGGCTCCATGTTCTCGACCATACCCGTCACTCTTCCGCGACTGGGTTTTCATCCAGCAGTGAGATTCGCCCCTGCTCAGTCTGCGCCACCGTTACCGTGTGATGGGTCACCGAAGAATCCTCGACCAGTGCCTGAGGCAACTCCTCTCCCACCGCCGAGGTGATCAACACCTGCTCAGCCTGCTGCGCGATTTCCATGAGAGCTTCCCGACGATGCCGGTCGAGCTCCGCAAACACGTCGTCAAGCACCAAGATCGGGTCGGGCCCATCGGCACGGAGCAAAAAGTACGCGCCGAGACGCAGCGCGAGTGCAAAAGACCAGGTCTCGCCGTGGCTAGCGAAGCCCTTGGCGGGGTCATTGCCGAGAATGAGGTTGAGATCATCGCGATGCGGACCAACGAGACAGGAACCGCGCTCAATCTCCGCGGTGCGGCGCTCCGCCATCTTCGTCAGCAGCAGTGCCTCGAGCAGCTCCGGTTCGCTGGGCAATGGCCCGCCATCCAGACTGTCGACCTTCGGCGCATAGGCAATCGTGGCTGGGCGCGAGTGCGGGGCAAGCGTGGCATAGGCCTCGCTGACATGCTCGGAAAGCTCGGCGATCAAATCCATGCGCGCAGCCATTAACGCCGCTCCCACCTGCGCCAATTGCGCATCCCAGGTATCCAGCGTGCTCAGTGCGGCCTGCCCCTCCGAGGAAGAATAGCCACGGCGCAGCGTCGAGCCCGCCGACTTCAGCAGCGCATTCTTCTGACGCAAAATCTTGTCATATTGAATGCGGATACCGGCGGACAGTGGCCGTCGTAAAGCGAGCAAATCATCGATGTATCGGCGACGGGAAGCGGGCTCGCCCTTGACCAGCGTGAGATCCTCGGGCGAGAAAAAGACCGACTTAACGATTCCCAGCAGCTCCCGCGGAGACTTCAGCCGCGTGCGATTAATCTGCGCTTGATTCGCGCGATGCGGATTGATGAGCAGATGCGCCGTCAGCTCGCGGCCATCATTGACCGCCGTCGCCGAAATGCGTGCCGACGGGGTCCCCGAACGAACCAGCGGAGCATCCGTAGACACTCGATGCGAACCGAGCGTGGAGAGATACCCAACGGCCTCGACGATATTGGTCTTGCCGTAGCCATTTTGCCCGGTAAATACGGTAATTCCAGGCGTGAACTCGACTTCCAACTCCGGCCAGGAGCGGAAGTCCCGCAAGGACAAATACCGAATGTGCATAGCCGCAAACTAGCCCGGCAGGCGCACAGGCATCAGCAGGTAAGTGAAGTCGGTCTCCGGCGTTGGGTAGAAGCCGTCCTCACCGAGCTCCGGGATAGCTTCCGGCTCTGGAATGAGAATCGCGGGACGCGACGGCTGCGTAAAGCCCAGCAGAACGCGGTGGGAGCGAACAGCGCTGAGCCCCTCGAGCAGGTACTGCGGGTTGAAGGCGATCAGAAGTGGTTCCCCATAGAAGTTGCAGGCCACAGTCTCTTCTGCGTGACCGACCTCGTCGCCATGAGCGGAAAGGACAACCTGGCCATCGGAGAAGTCCATGCGAATCTGCGCACCGTGATCCGCCATCAGGGACACACGACGGATGGCATCCTGCAGCTGGTCAACACGAGCAACAGCCATGGAGGAATGCTGCTTCGGCAACAGCGGACGGAATTTCGGGAACTCGGCGTCCAGCAATCGCGTGGTAGTGCGACGAGGATCGGCGAGGATAGCCAGCAGACCTTCGGAGCCGACCTCACGATCATCGGATCCGTCGCCGAATGCCAAGGTCACTGGCTCGCTGGAAGTGGTATCGAGAGTGCGGGCAGTCTCCGCGAATGTCTTTGCCGGGATGAGCAGCTTGGTCTCCCCCTCCGGGATCTGCTCCCACTCGAAACTGCGAACCGCCAGGCGGAAACGGTCGGTGGCAGCGAGAGTGACCTCGTTACCTTCGGTTTCCATCCGGATGCCGGTCAGCATCGGCAGCGACTCATCCTTGCCGGCAGCGATAGCGACCTGACCAATAGCCTCAGCCAACAGAGCGGCATCGACAGTGCCGGTAGCAGCCGGAGCTTCTGGTAGCTGCGGGTAATCCTCCAAGGTCAGACTTGGCAGCTCGAAGCGGGAAGAACCACAGCGAACGATGACCTTCGTGCCATCAAAGTGCATCTCTACCTGCTTATTCGGCAGCTTAGAGACAATGTCAGAAACCAACTTGCCATTGACGGCGAAGCGACCGGGCTCATCGACCTCTGCGCTAATACGAATCTGAGTGGAGACCTCGTAGTCATAGCCAGCGAGCTGCAGACCATTGTCATCCGCGAGAAAAATCATGCCACGCAGAATCGGCTGAGTCGGGCGTGCAGGCAGGTTACGAGCAACCCAGCTCACCGCACCCGCGAGATCGTCCTTAGCCGCGCGAATACGGACTTCGGTCTGCTCCATCGTTCCTCCACCGGTATTGGATGTCTGTTATTAGCCGTCTTTTGTGTTGTCAGCACGCTATGTCAGCGCACATGACTGGAGTTACAAAGATTCCATCGTACAACTCTACTGCAGACTGCCAAAGACCTCACTGGGATTCTTGTAGTCCGTCTAGTGCTTAATCCTAGTTCTTGCTCGTTCTTGGCATTTATGAAGTTGTGCGCGAGAGGTTGCTTGCCAGAGGTTGTGCGCAGGCCCCCTTTTATCTAGAAGTTTCTAGAGATTTTTAAAGTCGGGAGTAGTAATAGGGGGTGTGCACATTGTGAAATTACATGATTCCCGCTGGTCTTCACTGATTTCGCACTGTGGATAACCAGTGCGTCTAACTGTGGATAACTTGGGGTGTCTGTGGATAGTGTTCGGGCTTCATCTTTCATCCACAAAATTTACGAGTTGTCCACAGCTCTGTGCACGGAAAAACCGCAGTTAATAACAAGAATTCCGCACGCCGAGCCCAAGGTTTTTAAGCCGTGCCGCGAGCTCGGTCTCGAATGCGTGTAGTCAGGTCGTTGACCTGGTCCTTTGAGGGCTTCTTCTCCTGAATTTCCTTAACAATCTTGCGTTCAGCGTGCAAAACCGTCGAATGGTCACGATTTCCGAACTCCCGGCCAATCGACGGCAACGAAAGCTCAGTGAAGGACCTCGTCAAGTACATCGCAATCTGGCGTGCATGAGCGACCGGGCGAGTCTTACCCGGGCCCACCAAATCCGCAACCGTTAGGTCGAAGTACTCAGCCGTGGTGGAGATGATGATCTCCGGGGTAATCTGCACCTCGATTTCGTCGGCACCGAGGATCTCCTGCGCAAACTTCAAGGTCACAGGCTCATGAATCATGGATGCGTGAGCGCTAATCTGCAGTAGACGCCCCTCGAGCTCACGAATAGAAGACGAGGTGTTCTCCGCGATGTACTGGAGTACATCATGCGGAACGACCAAATCAGACAGCTGTGCCTTCTTCGACAGAATTGCGATTCGCGTCTCCAAGTCCGGGTATTGCAGATCCGGATTGAGCCCCCACTGGAAGCGGGTACGAAGGCGATCCTCCAGGGTCTTAAGCTCGCGTGGTGGGCGGTCCGACGACAGCACAATTTGGTGATTGGACTGGTGCAGGGCATTGAACGTATGGAAGAACTCTTCCTGTGTACCTTCCTTGCCCTCCAAGAACTGGATGTCATCGATGATGAGCATGTCCAAATCGCGGTAGCGACGCTTGAAGGATTCCTGGGCGTCGTCACGCACGGAATTAATGAAGTCGTTGGTGAACTCTTCCGAGGAAACGTAACGAACCCGCAGGTTAGGGTACAAATGCTTGGCGTAGTGACCAATGCCGTGGAGCAGGTGCGTCTTGCCAAGACCCGAACCGCCGGAGATAAACAGCGGGTTGTAGGTGCGCCCCGGAGACTCTGCAACAGCGACGGCGGCTGCGGCGGCGAATTTGTTCTGCGGACCAATAACGAAGGTCTCGAAGGTGTAGTTCGGGTTGAGGGTGGGCTCCTCGAAAGGCATGCTCATCTCGGTTGGAGTGCCGTGGCTCTCGGAACGGAAAGGACTTGTGACCTGGCGCTGATCAGCAATAGTCATCGGATTCTCGGCAGATGAGTGCGAAAGCCCCTGGGCCATCGAATCTACGGCGTCCATCGATCGGCGTTGTGACTGGGCACTCTGCTGATTATGGACATTCGGCTGGTGCGTCTGCGACACCTGTGGCGTCTGCGTCGATCCCTGGTGCTGCTCGTGGAGATTGAAGTCGTTCGTATCTGCACTGGGGAACGGGTAGTTACGGCCAGACTGCTGCTGGTGCTGCTGGTTTGGCTGTTGACGCTGAGCTTGCTGCGAACGCGAAGCTGCAGATGGCATCTGCCCCGAGTGCTGTGCAGATGGTTGAGTGGTCTCTGCTGCCTGGCTATCTTCAGCGTCGTCAGCAGGATCGGCAACGGTGATGACCGTTTCCAACTCCTCGCCGGTCAGCGAGGCTAAGACGGCCTCGATAATGCCCTTGAGCTCTTCTTTTACCAGTGCCTGCACCACTGGCGATTGAGTGCTGAGCAGGAAAAAACCTGGAAAGTCACCAGTGTGCGTCACTGACCGCAGCAGTGCCTTGTGTGGCGGGCGTAGTGGTGCAATGCCCAACTCCGGCGCACCTTCTGGTGAAGTCAGGATAGAAACGACCTGCTCCCAGAGTCCACCTGGCAATTCTGGTTGTTCGCTCACTGTGTGAATGTCCTTTTACATGTTTACGTTCATCAAATTTATCGAGGCGACCTGTTTTTGTGGAGTGTTTTTGGCATGGCGAGAGCGCCATATCTGCCCATTTGGGGGCTATTTATTGTAATTCGCCCTGTGGGGTGTTTCTACACAAGGTGCTATACGCCCCGAGCAGGACTTCCACATGTTTGTCCACACCTGTGGATAAACCTTGTCGCTAATTGACTAACAGTTTATCCACAGTTTGCCCACAATGAAAAATAGCCCCCTAGTCTGCGTTTACCTAGGTAAACATGTTATTTCCCCTGCTCGCTGTGATTCATGGTGTGGAAGTTATCCACAGCTGATGGGATAAACGCCCTGTGGATTGCAGTGCATAGGTCAGTATTTCCACAGGTCAACATCGGTACCGTCGGAAAACTTGGAAAATGATTCTCCAGGTAAATCCGGCGTGTTGATTTGAATTTCTCGCTCGATTCGACGTAACCTATCTGGGTGTTTCATATCCATTGAGATATGAGTCCGAGCTTGTGCTTGGACCCGACAGAACGCATGTAGCTTTCAATCTGTCGGTAAGTAATTTTTCCGTGCATCACGGGAATGCGTCAGACGCATCGCTGCCTCGCACTCGAAGCGAGGAGTTTACTGCGGTGTGTTCAGCGTGGACTCGTGGTCGTTTGAGTTTCAAGGAGTGTCAACCGTGTCGAAGCGGACGTTCCAGCCGAATAACCGCCGTCGTGCACGCGTGCACGGCTTCCGTACCCGTATGCGTACCCGTTCCGGTCGCGCCGTTGTGGCAGCACGCCGCAGCAAGGGCCGTGCCCGCCTGTCCGCTTAAGCAAGAGGACACCGATTTCGGTGCTCCCTCAGAGCAATAAGCTGCGTTCTTCGCGTGACTTCACGGTCACCGTACGACGTGGACGCCGAATCGGACGCAAGACCTTGGTCTTGCATATTCGTGACACCGCCGCTTCTGGCGGTGAAGATAAGACCGATACGCAGATTGCCAGGTTTGGTGGTCCGCGTGTCGGTCTTGTCGTATCTAAAGCTGTGGGCAACGCTGTGACTCGTCACGCTGTATCCCGCAAGCTTCGCCATGTTATGGCCGCGGCCGCGCAGAATCTTCCGTCCACCATGGACATTGTCGTTCGCGCGCTGCCTGCATCTGCCACAGCCACCAGCCAGGAGCTGTCCCACGATGTGCAATCGGCACTCGCCACATACGAACGTCGGCGCTAATTCGCTTGACGACGGCCCCCTCGCCCAGGCCCCCGCTGCACGTGTGGCTGAGAGGGCGATTCTCTTCTACCGCCGTCGTATCTCTAATCTGAAGCCAACGAGCACATGTCGTTTTGAACCGACCTGCTCCGCATATGGTCTTGAGGCCGTGCGCCGCTTTGGAGCTATTCGTGGCCTGTGGCTGACTCTCCTGCGTATCTTCCGTTGCGCACCCTGGCATCCGGGCGGCTGGGATCCAGTTCCTGTCACATTCCCCGGCCTGGGTTCGTGGTTGAAGCGAATGCACAGGTAACCTCTAGTAATGCTTAGCCTTTGACCGGGCTTTGTAGACGAAGGCGCGAGTGCGCTGTCCCCCTAAAGAACGGAGTGATCTTAGACCGTGCTCAATTTCGTGTATTGGCCGATTTCGGCCATCCTGTGGTTCTGGCATAAGGCCTCAGGTTTCCTATTCGATCCCTCCTCGGGTATCTCATGGGTGCTGGCCATTGTTTTGCTTGTGGTCACCATCCGTATCCTCCTGTTTAAGCCGATGCTGAACCAGCAGCGTTCTGCCATCAAGATGCAGCAACTCGCTCCTGAGATGCAGGCGATCAAGGAGAAGTACAAGAACGATCAGCAGGCGCAGGCTCTTGCTATGCGCCAGCTGCAGAAGGAAATGGGTGTCAACCCGCTCGGCGGCTGTCTGCCGATTCTGGTTCAGATGCCTGTGTTCATTGGTCTTTTCCACGTGCTGCGTTCGTTTAACCGAACGGGTACGTCGGGCAATGCGCTCGGCATGTCGGTGGAGCAGAACTGGAATACGCCTAACTACATCTTCGGTGTAGATGAGGTGCGGTCTTTCCTGCTGGCTCGTGTGCTCAATGCTCCACTGTCCAGTTCGGTTGGTATGGGTGAGGATCAATACGCAGCCTTTACCGTGCCTGGTACGCCTGCGGACTTCACCCGCATGGACATCATGATCGTTGCCATTCCGCTGATTGTTATCGCGGCACTGGCAACGCACTTCAACGCTCGCATGTCTGTTGACCGCACGCGTGCCCGCCAGGAAGCCGGTCTGGTGAAGCGCCAGGAAGGCGTTATGGGGCAGCAGATGGACATGATGAACAAGATGATGCTTTGGTTCTTCCCGATCATGATTCTTGTTACCGGTGCTTTCTGGCACATCGGTCTTCTTGTCTACATGGTGACTAACAACGTCTGGACCTACTTCCAGCAGCGCTACATCTTCGGCAAGCTGGATGAGGAAGAGAAGGAAGCTGTCGCAGCTAAGAAGGCTGCCAAGCGCGAGGCACAGGAGAAGCTCGCTCCGAAGGTTGGCCAGAAGCCAATCAATCCGAAGAAGGGTGGCAAGCGTCAGGCAGCGCAGAATGCGCAGCAGGCGCAGTCCGGTCAGGCCTCTGCAGCGAACAAGGCTTCTAGCCATCTTCCGGATGGTAATTCGGGGAAGGGACAGCAGGGCCCAGCCTCGAAGCCAGCGCCAGGACAGAAACCCGCAAATCGGAAGAACCGGAAGCGGAAAAAGAAATAGCTGAAGTGGAATCGCCCTTCGTCTACATAAGTTAATTAATCGAAACGCCCCGCAGTTGATGCGGGGCGTTTTTGCTTGCCTTGGTGCTCTATCGAGCAAACAACGTCACTGTTATTACAGGCATGTAATTTTCTCCGGGGCCGGGAGTTTGGCATCCAACTTTGATCAATGTTTCACGTGAAACATCGTTGTTGCACTGTCGTACACTAGGGGTAGTGAAAAGCTCGACGGGTGACGGCACAGCTGCCCCATTGTGCAAGAAAGGTTAGTGGAACTGTTGAGTAACCCCGAGAAGGACGTCGATAAGCAAGAAGCCTCCGCCGGTTTGGTCGATGCCGATTTGCGTTCGGTGATAGATACCGTGTTTGGAGAGAATGCCGATCGAGCATACCGCTACCATTCCTGGTTGGCTGAGGAGGCTACAGTCCGAGGTTTGATTGGGCCACGTGAAACTCCAAAGCTGTGGGATCGGCACATTATCAATTCTGCGGTAGTTGGAGAAGCTATAGGCAAAGGGCTTGTAGTTGCGGACATTGGTTCGGGGGCAGGCTTGCCCGGGATTCCGCTTGCTCTTGCACGACCAGATTTGAAGGTGGTTCTTGTGGAACCATTGCTGCGCCGTACGACTTTCTTGAACGAGGTTGTGGAAGATCTCGAGCTGGACAATGTGACCGTGGTTCGCGGCCGCGCTGAGGAGAAAATGGTTCGCGCTGAGGTTGGCCAAGTAGATGTCGTCACTTCTCGCGCTGTTGCCCCTCTTGGGAAATTGGCGGGCTGGTCGCTTCCTTTAGTTAAATCCGGAGGCGCGATGGTTGCACTGAAGGGTGGAACTGCGCAAGAGGAGATTGATCGGGACGCAAAGCTTATTGCCAAGGCGAAGGGAACTAATCCCCGCGTTGTAGAGGTTGGCGGTTCCGTGTTGGGAACTTCGACGTACGCCGTGATTATTCAGAAGAAGTAGGTTGTAAGTCCCCCTCCCCTACTCCACTGCCGGTTCGCTTGTGTTTTGGTTTCGACATTGAGGCGCGTAGTGCCGTCGGGCTAGAGTGGGATAAGTATCGCGGTATGGCAAAGTCCTACCGGCCAAGGTGGATGTTTCACGTGAAACATTTCCACAATCGTCGGCGTCTAACGCTTGTTGGGGCTTGATGATTACGCTTTTGCAGATAGTTACTAAGTTTTTATTCGCACTCCAGTGGCCATGATTGGTGATTGCTGTGCTTGTAAGGGGAATAGTTAATGAGCCGGAAGTCCTGGCAAGACACACCCATCGCTGCGGCAGCTCAACGGGCGGCGCAAGTTAAGGCCCCGAACCGTTTATCGCTTCCACGCCCCGAACGCCCGCGCCGTATTACTATCGCCAACCAGAAGGGTGGCGTGGGCAAGACCACTTCGGCAGTCAACATCGCGTCGGCGCTCGCGCGGCATGGCCTCAAGGTCCTAGTCATCGATAATGACCCGCAGGGAAATGCTTCTACGGCCCTGGGGATTGAGCATGTTTCCGGGACTCCGTCGACGTATGAGCTTCTAATTGGCGAACTACAGATTGACGATGTCATCCAGCGTTCCCCTGAATCTGAGAATCTCTTTTGTGTGCCAGCGACGTTGGACTTGGCGGGCTCCGAGATTGAGCTGGTCTCGCTCCTGAACCGTGAGCGCCGACTTCTCGATGCGGTGTCAGATCAGTACCTGATTGACAACGGCTTTGACTTTCTCATTATTGACTGCCCTCCTTCGCTCGGTCTGTTGACTCTGAATTCGATGACTGCCGCCAACGAGGTTTTGATTCCGATTCAGTGTGAGTTTTACGCCTTGGAGGGTGTGACTCAGCTGATGAATAACGTGCAGATGATTCGTCAGCATCTCAACCCGGAGCTACATATTTCTGCTGTGCTGCTCACTATGTTCGATGGCCGCACCAAGCTTTCGGAAGAAGTTGCCAATGAGGTTCGTAACTACTTCGGTGAGGTTGTGCTACGTAATCTCATCCCTCGATCCGTGAAGGTATCGGAGGCGCCGGGATATTCGCAGACCGTAATTTCCTACGATCCAGGGTCTCGGGGCGCAGTTGCTTATCTTGACGCCGCGAAGGAATTGGCAACGCGTGGCGACTATTCAGCAGTTCCGGGTGGAGGTGCGATTGGGCAAGAACCTGCTTCCTCCCCTACCCCGTCCAATTCCACTGAGACAAATTAAAGCCACTAGGAGTAGTAATCGATGTCGAATCAAAAAAAGGAGAACCGCAAGGGAGGGCTCGGTCGCGGTATCGCCGCGCTGATTCCAACTGCTCCGGCGGCTAACCCCTCGGTAGGTGACAGTGCCGCGGATATTATCTTCGGTCCCCGCCGTACCCAGGGGACAAAGCAGCCTGGAAGTAGCGGAGTTGCCGACGTACTGGGGGCAGCCGCGACCGGATCCGGCACCTCATTGACTGAGGGGCAAAACGCCGGAAAATCTGCAAAATCCGGGCAGGGCAAGCCTCATGCCGATGAGGCTAAGAAACGTCACAGTGACAATAAGACTATTGGTAAGTCCAGTGATGTTTCACGTGAAACATTGCCCTCGACGACGTCGGGAGTAGCGGACCATAGCGGCGCCGAGCCGACCGATGTTGACGCTTCGGCCGCAAACGAGTTTGGCGCGACCTATCGCGAGATCAACTTGAAGCTGATTACGCCGAACCCGAAGCAGCCACGAGAGGTCTTCGATGAGGAGCCCCTAAATGAGCTCGCTCACTCTATTCGTGAGTTCGGTCTATTGCAGCCGATTATCGTACGACCAATCTCTGAGGATAGTCGTGCGGCCGCACTCGAGGCAGCGCGCAAGGAAGATCCGAACGCGCCGCAACCCGAGTTTGAAATCATCATGGGTGAACGTCGCTGGCGTGCTTCTCAGCGAGCTGGGGTCGACACGATTCCCGCCATCGTTCGCGATACTCCAAACCAGGACATGCTTCGCGATGCCCTATTAGAGAACATCCATCGCGTTCAGCTGAACCCACTCGAAGAGGCCGCTGCGTACCAGCAGCTACTCGAAGAGTTTGGTGTAACTCAGGCAGAGCTGGCGGATCGAATCGGTCGCTCGCGGCCCGTTATTACCAACATGATTCGACTCTTGCAGTTGCCGGTGGAGGTACAGCGACGAGTAGCGGTCGGTGTTCTGTCGGCTGGTCACGCACGTGCCTTGCTTGGAGTTAAGGCAGGTGAGGAAGAACAGCAGCGCCTCGCCGAGCGAATTGTTGCTGAAGGACTATCCGTCCGTGCGACCGAAGAAGCAGTGACATTACTCAATGCCGGCGAGCGACCGAAAAAGCAGCACCGTGAGCCCACTCCGCAGCCGGAGGTCCTTCACAATTGGGCTGACCGCCTGTCCAATTCTTTTGATACGAAGGTGACTGCCCAGATGGGCAAGCGTAAGGGCAAAATCGTTATCGAATTCGGCAACCTCGAGGACTTTGATCGCATCATGTCACTGATGCATCTCGACGAAGAGTAAACCCGGTTACTGTGACTGAAGTATTCATCGAGAAAATTTCGCTGGCCGACATCGAAGGAATCTATCCAGAGACGATGTTAAGCCTGTTTTGGGAACAGGGCATGGAGCATATCCGTACAGCAACTGCCCTACCCCAGTTCTCGACTGAGCCGCGCGAACCTAATTTGGACCCCGGCACGCCAGAAGAGGATGAAGCGCTCAACGGTGATTTAAAGCATTCGGACGGCCAACCCCCTACTCGGCCAGGCGGAGCTAGTGAAAGCCTCTTAAATGGCGATTTAAGCCCTGATTTAGCCGCCCAGGTGCGCTTGGAGAAGGAAGCATGGCTCAATACCGTCTACCTTTCCTGGGGACCGTGCGGATATTCGCTACGACGAAAGCCACCGGCATCACTTATCGATGGGAAACCTGAGACCGTCGGCACGCTGCTCTTTGCTCCGCCACGCTTCTGCCCGACGACATTTTCCATGCCTTCCGGACCAATATCGCCGGATGCGATTGCGCTGACGAGTCTGCATTACAACGCTTTAGAGGTTGACGATGACATGCTCCGCGTGCTCATTGTGACCGCTCTGCACAAGCTCGCGCTGCGCGGGATTTCAGCGGTAGAAGCGTTTGGTTGTAGTGGCACGGCGGATTCTATGTCGGCATCCACGCCGTCGTCGCCAACGCCTGACGACGGTACGGAGAATCTAATTGCTGATTTCGAGGCGCAACTCGAAGAAAAGCTGAATCCAAAGCCGTGTATTTCAGATTCGTTGGCGGCGATTAACCATAACGCCGGTGATTTGATTCGTACGCGAATCCTTCTTGACTCCGGGTTTCGGGTGGTGACTCCACATCCGATTCATCCGAAACTCCGTATCGAGTTGGATGCGGAATTGGACTGGGACGAAGAAATCGGCCATGCGTTGGATCTAAGTGCGAAAGAACCCTTTATGCGCTCAAAGCTGTTCAGTCTTTAGCGCTGGGTTTCATTGGTCAGCCGTGTTTAGGCTTTTTCCTCTTCAATCAGCTGCGCAAAGCTGTAAGCGCCGGTCATTGGCTGCTGCTCTTCATCGCCCAGGTACAGACGCTTTACAGCGACAACGATAGATTCGGCAATTACGTCCCGCTGATCTGGGGAAGAAAGAATTGCGACGTCATCCTCGTTGGTCAGGTAACCAACGGCGACTTCCACCGTGGGCATCCTGGTCAGACGGAGGAGATCCCAGGTACGGGCGTGCGAGCGGCAGTCCACCAGGCTCGTACGGGCAACAATCTCCCGCTGAATAAGGCCAGAGAGCTGTTCGCCAAGAATGGAGTTGGAGCCCTTCATCGAGCCAAAGTAAAAGGTCGCAATACCGCTGGCGCGGTTGTTGTGATAGTGGTCAGCCTGCAGGGAGATGAAGACGTCAGCGCCAAATGCGTTGGCCATCTCAGCGCGATCCTCGATGGACGGATTGTCGGTACGAGGACGAGACAGAATAGTCTCTGCACCTGCCGCGACAAGGCGACCTTCAATCCGAGAGGCCAAATCCCAAAGAATCTCTTCTTCAGAAATCTGACCGTAAGGGCCGTCGACCACAATGCCGGGCTCCCCTGCCCCAAGACCTGGATCAATGACAATGCGCTTTCCAGAGAGCTTCGGCCCCATCGTGCGCAGTATTTCCTTCTCGTGGAAGGCGTTTACAGAGCCACCAGTAACCCTCCTGCCCAAGTAGCTGAGCGCCCGGAGAGTAACGGGACCACAGATACCGTCGGGCTCCAGCCCGTAATTGAGCTGGTATTCACGTACAGAGGCATCGGTCTTCGGGCCAAAGTGGCCGTCTACTCGGGCATCGTGGAAGCCGAGTTCCTGCAAGGTAGCTTGGAGAACGCCTACGTCCTCACCGGTCATTTGAGACAGTGGATCATAGGACAGTACGCGGGTGCCCAGAGTGTACGAGGCTTCTCGCAGTAGGCGCAGGGTGCTGTCGCGGATGATCCCGTCGGCATAGACACCGCGGGACTGTTGGAACGCCAGGAGAGCGTTGCGCATATCCTCATCAAAGAGGTCATCGTCACCAGACCACTGAGGCGAGTTCTCCTCCGCGGCTGAGCCCTCCCAATTGGGCAGAAGCCCAAGACGAGCCAGGGTAGAACGTACCTCGGCTACACGAGGTGACCTATCGCCCACCTTCAGAAACTCTGGCACGAAAACTCCCTTCCGAACTCCACAATTATGTTTAGGCCGTTGTGGGTCCTCACAACACTTAATCAGTATTACTGGCCAGTGAGCTAAACGAAACTTCAGTTAGGAAATCCCGCGTACTCTCAGAGGATATGGTCAGCAATACCTCTCAAGTTGGCGGCAACCTGGTTCCTTCACGGTATTAAGGAAGACGTAAACCGCCATTTCCAGCAAGATTACCAGGTCGCAGGCGCGAATTGATTGTTACGAGGGCGCGTCGGCTAGCCCGACGGCAGAACCCCAGGAATAACTCTAAATCACAACCACAACTTCAGTCACATCATAATGGGGTGTGTCCAACGAAGGTGGCAGTAGCGAAGTGACGGGTGGGCAGTCGTAACCTCGTATCGGATAAGGAGCAACCCCAAGTTCTTTTAAAGGTGCTTTTCGATGAGGGACGTGATTTCGCCCTTCGGGCGGACTCCGCGAATCTCTTCGACCTTCTTGCCGTCCTTGAATAGGAGCAGGCTTGGGATGGACATGATCTGGAACATGCCAGCCAGTGCACGCTCCTCATCGACGTTGACCTTGGCGATGACGGCCTTGCCATCGAGCTCGGTCGCAACCTCGTCCAAAACGGGAGCAATCTTTTTACACGGGCCACACCACTCTGCCCAGAAATCAACAAGCACCGGCTTATCGGATTCGAGGACATCGGACTTAAAGGTGTTGGCGGTGACGGTTACCGGAGTCATGAAATTCTTCTCCTTAGAATGAGCTCGTTTGAGTTCTTAGTGGTTTTGTTTTGTGGTCTTGATTCTAATTTTTCAACCTAGCTTCTTCAGCCTCGCGTACGGATTTGGCGCTCAAGGCGTCAAAAATTAGGGCTTCCGGTGGTGCGAGTGAAGTACTAAATTGTTAATTAATGGTGTTCTTGAGAACGCTGCAAGTGCTCGATGAGTACGGGGCGTACCGGGCTATAACACGTCCCGCTGCGCCCTGATTGAGCTACAGCAAACAACAATTGGTCTTACCGACTATCGGATATTCCCCATAGTTGGATATCTGCAATCGTAGGGCTTATCCAACAATTGCGATACCCCAACTATTAGGTGTTTATCCAGCTAGTGCGACTGCCCTGCTGTCAGCTACCGAGCAACAGTTTCCAAGTAGTGCTCAGCATCCAGCGCAGCCTTGCAACCAGAACCAGCGGCGGTAATTGCCTGCTGGTAATGCGAGTCAACAACATCGCCCGCCGCAAAGACGCCCTTGAGAGAGGTCTGGGTGCTCGGAGCGGCTACCTGAATGTAGCCATTCTCATCGCAATCCAGCTGATTGCGAACCATCTGCGAACGTGGCTCGTGGCCAATTGCTACGAACATGGCAGTCACATCCAGGACGGACTTCTCACCAGTGACGGTGTCTTCCAGCTCGAGACCGGTAACTGAACCCTTGTCCTCACCAAGAACCTGGGACACAACCTTGTTCGTCGCAAAGCGAATCTTGTCATTGTTCTGCGCGCGCTCGACCATGATCTTCGACGCACGGAACTCATCGCGGCGATGGACAATCGTCACCGAGCGGGCGAACTTGGTAAGGAAGGTTGCCTCTTCCATAGCGGAGTCACCGCCGCCGATGACGGCGATATCGTGGTCGCGGAAGAAGAAACCATCACAGGTGGCACAGGCGCTGACACCATGACCAAGCAGCGCCTGCTCACCCGGAGCACCGACATAACGCGGAGCGGCACCGGTTGCCAGGATGACAGCGTGAGCCTTGTGCTCTTCTTCGCCAACCCAGACAGACTTGATATCGCCGGTGAGATCCATGCGATCGACAATCTCCATGCGCAGGTCAGCGCCGAAGCGCTCTGCCTGTGCGCGCATCTGATCCATCAGCTCTGGGCCCATGATGCCCTCGGAGAAACCTGGGTAGTTCTCCACATCGGTAGTCGTCATAAGCAGGCCGCCAAACTCGATGCCCTCGAACACCACAGGCTTCAGGTCGGCACGGGCTGCGTAGGTGGCAGCCGTGTAACCGGCGGGACCGGAACCGACGATGATCAGGTCGTGAACGATATCGCTCATGAAGACTCCTATAATTTTTATCTCTCACATCACATGGCGCACAGTGATGCTCAGTAGTAAGCAAATTTTTCAGCTCCGGGAAAGAAATTACCGGAACCAGCCACCTCAACCAACGTGAGGTTAGCCATCTCTATTCCCCCAGCCTCTCCCCTGCTCCGCAGTTGTTAGGCCACCTGCACTTCTTCCAATTGTCGCCGAAGCGTACGACGCGCCCGCGCCCGCCGAGACTTCAACGTCCCGCTCGGCTGCCCAATACTGCGAGAGGTCTCCTGCAGCGAATATCCAAAGATGTCCAAGTACAGCAGGGCATCCCGTTGATCCGTTGGCAGCTGCTCCAATGCGGCGGCCATAGTCACACGTAGCGGAACATCCGGGCAGGGAATCGGCTGTGAACTCATAAACGTCTCAAAATCCTCCTCCTTATCGCAGAGAGGGATCTCCCCGAAACGACCGCGGTTGTGGTCAATACACGCATTCTTCACGATGCACGTCAGCCACGTCGCCACCGTTGAACGCCCGCGAAAGCTCGCCGCCCCCGCAATTGCCCGCGCCAGCCCCTCCTGTACCCCATCCAAGGGATCGAAATCATCCCGACGATAGCGCCGCGCCATCGCTACCAACTGCGGATAATAACGCCGTGCCAACACCGCGAACGCGCGAGAATCCCCCGCCAGGTGCGCCTTCAATAATTCACGATCGACCTCGTCCGCAGATGCATGCTTTCGCATACCGACGACGCCACAATCCCCCAGTCGCCGACCCATGCGGGCCTTACGGTGACTGTCCCCAATTCGATTTCTTCCCCCAAAGTTCATGGCTCCTATGCAAACACGAAACCCGCGCTCTCCGCTTGGCAAAACTGCCGTGGAGACCGCGGGCTGTGGATGAACTTCAAAACGTCCCAGTAGCTGTGGATAACTTGGGACAACTTGAACTGTTGCCACCTAAGGCAAGCTCAGAGCGTTATTCCGTACCACGCACCTGAATGTCGCCAATAGCAACTGGCAGCAACGAATCCGGAGATTGCTCAGCCAGATTGCGGTCGCCGACAAGTGGGTTGTCCGCATCGGAATTCTGCGACTCAGCATCTGTATCAGCGTCAGTGTCTGAGTCGCTGTCGGCTACCGCTTCCGCAGCCGTCGGCAAGCCGGAGATCCAGACAACAAGGTTCTTCCACTCAGTGTCGCGGCTATCGATTTCGATGGTCGTCGTACCTGAGGTGGCAGTAGCGCTTCCGAGAACCGTTGTGTCATCCAAGTTCGTCGAGTCAGCATCTCGTAGGCCGCGAACTTCAATGTGCGCGCCCGGGGTCGCCGCGACCTTAAGCTCTCGAATGGTTGCCGGTTCATCGAGAGTGACCCGAATACCGACACCAGGTTTGAAGTCCTCTGGGCGATTGCCGAACTGGCTGAGGTAAGTCGAAGTTACCCAAAAGCTTTCCTCGTCATTATCGATGGTCAGCTCAGCCATGTCCGGATTGTCTGGACCGGCTGCCGGGTTGTCGCTGTCGGCTTGCCACTCGTTAGCGTCGGCAAGCGAAAGCGTCGTGATCGGAGCCGGGCCGCGTCGTACCGACTCGGAGTTAATCGGTGCGTCCGAGGAACGGTTAACCAGACCAAAGATGCCCGCGGCGACAAGTGCACCGACAATGACTACACCGACAACGACTGCGCCGGTGCTGAATGCGCGGGTGCGATTCTTGGTGTGGTGAGCGTTTGATTGGGCTGCACCGTCGGCATCGATGGATTCGCGCGCACCGGTGTCGGGGTCGATTGCGAGAAACTCCGAAGAGTCGGGGCCGAGCGCTGCAGTGCGGAAATCCTCCGCGAGTGTGCGAGCTGGCGACTCCTGTTGGTTGAAGCTCTCCGGGCGAACCTGCTTCGCGCGGTCGATGGCAGCAGAAATATCGGAGGGGATATTTGGCACGTTGTAGAACAGCTCGTCGATGACAGAAAGCAACGCGTTGTAGTCCGAACGTTGCGAGCTATCGGGCAAAACGACGGGGAAAGCGTCGTAGATGTGGCCGTCGCTGCTGATGCGCAATTGCCCAGGCTTGTTTGTCAGGCCAAGGCAACGTCCAGATTCGTGGGCGTCGGCGATTGTCTCGGCAAGTGATGCTACTGCGAGTGCCAGGGCATCCGGGTGGGCGGCCTGATCGAACCGCTCAATACCGATACTGCTGGTCCAGTCGGCGACGATGAGCACCTCGGTGCGTGTCTTCGCCACGCTATGAATGCGGGACATCCCGGTGCCGGCCAGGTCACGCAGCTCGTTGGTCGTCGTGGCAATCTTCTGGGCAGCAACCGATGGCGAAGTGTCGTAGTACGGCAGTGCAATCGTGTCGACGAAGACAAGTGCGACATCTGAGTTGTCGGGATCTCCCATATCCATGGCGCGCCACAGGCGCAGACCTGGGTAGGTCGCGACTTCAGAACGCAGACGGAAACGACCACCTGAGACCATCTCGCCGGGTACATAGCGGGTCGGGCGAGAACCCTGCGTCGGCATCGGCGGCAACAGCGGCGAAGCGGTGAAGCCCTCGTTTGCCAGACCCGTGGCCTCGCCAATCAGGTTCGACGGGGCAATCGAGAAAGCATCAGCGGCGAAGCCACGTTCGCGCTCCATATCCTCACGGTCGGCGACGGCATTGTCGGCTGCATGAGGCTGCGGAGCAAAGCGACGTAGACCCGGAATGCGGCCGAGGAAGCCACCCAGAACGCGGACCTCTTCCAATGGAGCCTGAGCGAGCACCAGGCCGGTACCGATGAGGAAGACCACGCCGGTGACGATGGTCTGCAGTAGCACACCGAAGGAACCGAAGAAATCGAACAGCACAAGGTCGGTCAATGCGAATGCGCCCCAAGCAACGGCGACACCGACAAGCGACGCCCCCAGTGCCCACAGCACGGTGTGGACGGTCGCCTTACTGTCCAAGTGTCCGAGAGTGCGGCGCAAGAGCAAGAAGCCAATTATTGCGCCGGCGACGAAACCGAAACCGTTGGCGGCACCGAGCAACACGACGACGGTCTCATCGTCAGAAGCCAGACGAGGAGCGAAGAACGACAGAATCACCTTGACGGTGGTAATGCCGAGGATGATGAAAGTCGGGGTCCAGGCCTCTTCACGGGCGTAGAAAACACGCAAGTGCAAAAGCACAATGGCGTATGGAATAAGCGAGAACGCCGAGAAGGACAGCGTCCAGCCGAGAATCTCTGCGGTTTCGCGGGGGAACTCCAGATACGCGAAAAGACCGACGGCGATGGGGCGGCCGAATGCGGTGAAGAAGGCAACGATCGGCACCAGCGCAATCATGGTCAGGCGGGTACCGATGGACAGATCTCGGACCACTGCCCCATCGTTGCCGTCGGCTGCATTGCGGGACAGTCGCGGCATGATGGCGGTCAGCAAGGTAACGCCGATGATGCCGTAGGGCACCTGCAACAGCAGCCAAGCCTGCTGGTAAATCGTCGGCGCTGCCTTGGAGGCAGTCGAGGCAATATTGGTGGTGATGAAGTAACCAGCCTGGGAAATTGCCACGTAGGTGATAATCGCGACACCCATGCCGGTGAACTGTTTGATGCGGTCGTCGATACCCCACAGCGGACGCAAATCAATGCCCGCGCGCTTGAGGTAGGGAATCATGATGGCTGCCTGAATGACGACACCCAGGGTGGTACCAAGACCCAAAAGCAGGATGTGCGGATCGGAGAGTGAACCGTCCGAATCCGGACTCAACTGGCCGGGCAGGAACAGATATAGCAAGAGCGTGGCAATGGCCACGACGTTGTTAGCGACAGGTGCCCACGCACCGGGTTTAAAGATTCCCTTGGTGTTTAGCACCGCCATGAGCAGCGCAAATATGCCGTAGAAGATAATCTGCGGCAATAGTAAGAACGCAAATGACGTTGCCAGCGGAACGTTGACCTTACCGGCCTCGTTAAGGCTCAATCTGGTCAACAGTGGCGCACCTATCACCGCCAGCACCGTCACCACTGCCAACAGCGTCATAGAGACAGTCAAGAGACGTCTAATGAAGGCGGCACCGTGATCTGGATCCTCCTTCTCCGCGCGCACCAACACTGGCACCACCAGAGAAGTCAGCACTGCGCCGAGGACGATTTCCGTAATCAGGTTCGGCAGTGTGTTGGCGACGTTGAAGGCTGAAGCCACAGCCGGACCCAGCGTCGCGCCGATGAGCAGGTTTCGCAAAAAACCCGTAATGCGCGAAATCAGGGTAGCGATTGCCATCGAGCCCGTGGAGGCGACGATGTCCGAGTTCGACTGTCCCTGATTTGCGTCCGCCGTCGAGCCTGCGGAGGAATCGCTGGAAGCGGTTGCTGTCGCAGTTGCCGCCTTTGCTGGCGATGGTGATGCCGATTCCGTCATCGCGTCAGCGGCGGTATCGGCATTTGCCTTATGGCCGGATACGCGAGTTAGGTCCGGGGCCGCTTCGGCCGGCTGAGATTCAGCCGTTGGCCGCGCCGCCGGAACTGGGGCCGGTGGCGCGGGGCGACGAATGCGGCCTCGAAGTCCAGATTTATGCGCGTCTGAGTCAGTCACATGTCCTATTGTTGCTTAAAAGGGGGTCTATTTCCGAAAGTACTGAGACCGTTTTGCGGCAAAAAACCCACCAACAGTGACGATGACGAGGGTCACGATAGCCAAAACCCCAACCGAAGCGCCCGATTGCACGGAAATACTCACTGATCGAGAAATCGGCGTGCCGCCAGGTGATTCGAGCCACAGCAACAGGTTGTGGGAGTTGTCTCCACTATCCCGTGGCCGGTCTCCCTCTGGAGCATTGGTCGCCGGAGTGGATTCTGCATCATCACCCGACTTCGGAGTGAACTGAACAGTCACCGACCCCTTGGCGGGGATGGCGGCCTCATACTTCTCCTCCAACACCGAATCTCCAGCGCCGACGCGCACGAACGCGGGAACCGGCAGCGGCAGGCCATTACGAGCCAGCACCGCAATCGGCGACAGCTGCGTTGCGCGGGTGTAGACACCGCCGGGAGCTACCAACGTCACCGAATTGCGCAGGCGTCGATTCATAATCAGTGCCTGGTCGCTGAGTTCTTCGCTCCGCCGCTGCACGTCAGTTGACTGCAGCTGATTTCGCCGGCCGAGAGTTGTAAACGAGCGCAGCAAGTCGTGCCGCAGGGGACGGGTGAATTCATACCGCGTCAGCGCGACATTGGGATCGTTGGACATGATTGTGGTCAGGTCGGTGATCTCGCGGGAGGCCGTCTGAGCCTTCTCCACGAGCGTCTCACTCACTGGCGCGGGATCGGCAAGCTTGTCAATTGGAGTAACCGAGCCCGCATCCAGGTCGTGAGCTGAAGCGGTGATGGAGTCCATCAGCGGAGTCAGCTCAGCCAGGTTATCGTCCACGGCTTTCCTGACCGCAGCCATGAAATCTTCAGCGTCGCTAGCGCGTGGATCCCAACCGGACGGCGGTGCTGCCACCACAGCCGCGCGAGGGTCATCCGAATCAGTCAATGATTGGAACAGAGTGCCAATCGCTGTCTGCATCCGTGCAGCTTCGGAGTCGATTCGGAAATCGTAGCGTCCGAGCAGATTCGAATACGCCACAGTCTGGGGAGACCGTCCTGTTGCAGCCAGAGAGGTTGTCAGTGCCCCAGGGAGGGCGAAGGCGCGGCTACCGTCGGCAAGCACGCCACTATGGCCGGGGCGCAGTGTCTGACCATCGGCGGTGAAGGCGGTGTTGTCTGCGACTAACACGGTGGTGTCGTGCGCGGCTTCGGGTGGAGTGGGCGACGGTGGCATCGTCTCGCCGGTATCTACGCGGTTTTCGAATGCGCGCTCCGGGGTGGTCCCGTTCAGGGCCGTGGCCGCCGAGTACAGCGGGGCGCTTTCCGACGTCACGTATCCCTCGGCCGGCAAATAGAGGCCCGGCAGTGCCTGAACGTCCAAATGCTTGGCGATAGTCTGCCGACCAGCGGCGAGTGCCTCCATCGAAAGCTCGTGATCCCCCACGCGAGCCACGGCGCTGGCATCGGTGCCGCCCCACGGCAGTGACAGTGTGCAGGTGTCCTGTGTGAGATCGTGCAGCCGATTGAGCCAGGCGGCAGCATTGTCACTGGCGGGCATATGCGTGAGATTGGTGTCATCCGCGTTTCCCCAGGAATCCCGCAGTCGCGGAGAGGACTCCACAGGACTTGGGCGGCTGGTGCCAATCCAGTAGTCGCGGGTCATCCTGGAGATTGCGTCGAGGGTCTCCGGGTCGATGGCGATGCAGGTTGATTCCCGCAACCTCTGCCCATCCGGGCCGGCAAAGCCCTTTTCCAACGAGGTGAGCAAACCGTCGAGGCGGCCACCGCGTTCGAGAGACTCGGCCAAAGAATTGTCGGTGAGGATGAGATTCGGCGACGAGGGTGCGTCACCGGTCTCACCGCCGACCAGTGGCACTGGCTGGCTGATGGGCCAAATCAGCGAAAACGGCACTGGGTCGCGGCGGGTGGGCGCATCGGAATTGTCGGTCTCATCGTTGTCGTTCTGATCACCGGCAGGCGGTTCCGGCTCATCACCTTCCGCTTGCGGATCCGTCACCGGAAGCAGTGCGCGTGTTTCCGCCAGCAGGCGGTCGATGTCATCTGCCGGTTGCCCGTTAGCATTGATGAGCAGCGGAAACGTGCCGGCTTCCGTGATGTCGAGTCCTTCTGGAGCCGGTGCGGAGATAGGAACACTTAGCGTAACCTCACGCTTCTCCCCCGCTTTCAGCTCGATGGGGGCACTGAAGGTCCCAGCCACATCAAACACCGATTCAGGCTCAGCGAGAATCGTCCGCGCATCTGCAGAGGAAGCCAGTGCGCCGGCCCGCTGTGGGCGCAGCGCAACATTGCTGATATCCGCATCGGAGGTGTTGTGCACCTGCACCTTGATGGTCAGCGTCGAATGTAGAGCCGCGACATGCGGAGTGAAGCTGGTTATCGAAAGCCGAAGGGGGCCCTGTTCACCGACACGATTGGTGCCACTGCCCCACAACTGCTCATCTTGCGCAAAAGCTGGGGGCGCAACGGTCGTCGGCAAGCACAGTATGAGCGCTGCGGAAGCGGCCGTGACTTTACGAACAACATTTCTTGGCAACTGCAACCTGAACATGCGCAATCACCTCGGCGTCTGCCGGCCTGCTCGCTTTTCCGCGCGGGCGAGATCGGGCAGCAGATTGTGCGCGCGCCGGGCCAGTTTGCGTTCGTCAGCGTAGGCCAATCGTTCCACCAAGGTGTCTACAGGAACCCACATGACCTGGGTGACCTCGGGGTCTTCGTCGTTCAGATCGCCATCGACGTAGCGCAGAAGGTGATGGTGCACGGTCTTGTGAATCCGCGTGCCATCGGAGACAAACCAGTAGTCAATCACACCGAGCTCTTCGATGACCTCGCCGCGAATGCCCGTTTCTTCCCACACCTCACGTTCGGCGGTGGAATCGAAAGCTTCGCCGGGTTCGACATGGCCCTTAGGCATCGACCACAGCAGGCGCCCGCGACGATCGTGCCGACCAATCAGCGCGACATAAATCCGTGACAGGTTGACTTTGCCGCCATCGCCGACAGCCTCAGCAAGCCCCGAGACGACCAGTCCGCCCGCCGAAGTCTCAATCGAGGTCTGCATCGGCGCTGCATTTTGCGCGCGCGACGAGTGCGCACGGCGATTGTTTGTGCGCTTCGTCTGTGCGTGACGACGGCGATTGTTCCTATCCTGACCGTTCTTATGGCCACCGCGGTTGTTCGACTGCTTCGAGGGTCGTGCCGACTTCGGTGATTTGGAATTTTTCTTGGCGCCACCGGAGTTTGGCTTGGCCGATTTGGGGCCATTGGCACCGGAGCCACTACGTTTTGCAGAATTTCCGCTGGTAGTAGCGTTGCTAGTGTTGGTGGACGAGGAAACGCCACCTCTTCTGCGCGGTCGCCGACGACGTCGACGGCTCTTCGCCACCGAGTTGTCATTGCGTACCACGTTGTTCATTCCACTTAGACTACCGGGTTTATAGGTATAAGCGGGTATTGTGTCGGTCGTGACACAATCGACTCCTTCAACGACAAATGGTGACCAGCCCGGGGGGACTACACCTCACGGTGCTACTCCGGCGGCTGCTGACGCGGACCCACAGGTGCGCAGGACGGCAATGCTGGCAGTGGCGGATCAGGCGATCGCCAAGGAGTCGGAGATCCTGGATTCGCTGGCAGCTGCGTTTAGTGCAGCTGGCCATCGCCTGTACCTCGTGGGCGGTTCTGTGCGCGATGCTCTCTTAGGGCGACTGGGCGTGGATCTCGATTTCACCACCGACGCGCGCCCGGAGGTGACGCGCGCGATCCTCGATGACTGGGCGGACATTGTCTGGGATACCGGCATTGAATTCGGCACACTCTCCGCGGAACGGCATGGCCGTCAGGTGGAGATCACCACATTCCGTGCGGATACGTATGACCAGGTCAGCCGCAATCCGGAGGTCACTTTCGGTGACACTTTGGAGGGCGATCTAATTCGCCGTGATTTCCGCTGTAACGCCATCGCCGTGGAGCTCCATGGTGACGGCACCCGCACCTTCCTCGACCCGCTCGGAGGTTTCGAGGATCTTGTCGCGGGTGTGTTGGACACCCCGGGGGCGCCGGAGGTCAGTTTTGGCGACGACCCCCTGCGGATGCTGCGTGCCTGCCGCTTCGCATCCCAGCTGGGGTTCGACGTGGCACCGCGTGTGCTCAAGGCGTTGAAGGAAATGTCCAGCGAAATTGACCGCATCACGGTCGAGCGCATCTCCACCGAGCTGAACAAGCTCATCCTGGGTGCGGACCCAAGCCGAGGTATCGACCTGATGGTGGAATCGGGGTTGGCCGACCGCGTGCTGCCGGAGATCTCCGACATGCGCATGACGCAGGATGAACACCGCCAGCACAAGGATGTCTACCAACACTCTCTGCAGGTCATGCGGCAAGCTATTGACCAGGAAGAACCCGGTGAACCGGACCTCGTACTGCGCTGGGCGGCACTGCTGCACGACTGCGGCAAACCCGCTACCCGTGCCTACAACGAGCAGGGAAACGTCACCTTTTACCAGCACGAAGTTGTCGGCGCGAAGCTGGTGCGACGCCGCCTTCGGAAACTGAAGTTCCCGAAGAAGACCAACCACGAAATCTCGCAGTTGGTCTACCTGCACATGCGCTTCCACGGCTACGGCGAAGGCAAGTGGACGGACTCGGCGGTGCGACGTTATGTCAACGATGCCGGAGATTTGTTGGAACGACTCAACAAAATCGTGCGGGCCGACTGTACGACAAGAAACCGTCGTAAAGCAGCACGCCTCGCACGCGCCTGCGACAGCCTGGAAGCGCGAATCAAGGAGCTCGCTGAGCAGGAGGACCTCGCACGCGTCCGCCCCGACCTGGATGGCAACGAAATCATGGAAATTCTGGACCTGAAGCCCGGCAAAGAAGTCGGACAGGCCTGGAATTACCTGAAAGAGCTGCGATTGGAGTCCGGTCCGCTGGAGCGTGAAGATGCTATCTTGGCGCTGAAGAAATGGTGGTACGAGCAGTCCGGTGAGCAGGCTGAAAGCGAAAGTGAGAGCTAATGGCATCGATTAATCCGGAGAATCTCTATGGCGACCGGCTTTTTACCAGCCTCGAGCGCAACGACCCGGCCGCCGGTATGCTGCTGCTCGCAGCACCCGGCATGCTCTCGCCGGAATTCGCTCGTTCGGTGATTTTCCTCATTGAACACGATGAGCACGGCACCCTTGGTGTCGATCTCACGCAGCGTTCGCAGACGCCTGTGCACAATGTGCTCGAGCCCTGGGCGTCACTGATGACTAAGCCGCCGGTGCTCTACGTCGGGGGTCCGGTCAACCAGACGCAGCCAATCTGCATTGGTGTGGTGCGAAATGGCGCTACCCTCCCAGAGGAGACCGACAGTATTACCGGTGCACCGCTGATGGAACGCATCGCCCATAGGTTTGCGCTGGTCAACCTCGGCGCGGAGCCGGAGGATGTACGCGACCGCATCGATGGCGCGCGTATCTTCGCCGGTTACGCGGGCTGGGATCCGGGGCAGCTGGAAGACGAGCTCGAGCGCGGTGACTGGTACGTCGCCCCTGCCCTGCCCTCAGATGTACTCGCGCCTGCTGCCGCGGACATCTGGGGTGATTGCATGCGCCGTCAGCCCTGGCCGCTGCCACTGTATGGCACCTATCCCGTAGATGTACGTGACAACTAGATGAGTGAGCACATCAATACCGAAGGAAACAGGGCTGAAGGAAGTAGCGCCACAGGAAACAGCGACCGCAGCGACATAGCTGCCGGCATCCGGCAGACACTGCCTGTGGGCATGGGCCTCATTCCGCTGGGGCTCGCATTCGGCCTGCTTATTGCACAAACTGGCTTTAGCTGGTGGTGGGCCCCCATCTTCTCCTTCGTGGTCTACGCCGGGTCGATGGAATTCCTCGCTGTCGGCCTGGTTATGGCGCATACGGGTCTGCTCGGCTGTGCCGTGACGTCCTTTATGGTCAACTTCCGCCACGTCTTCTACGGACTGACGTTCCCACGCGACCGGATACAGTCTCGTCTCGGCCGCGCATATTCCACATACGCGCTTACCGACGAGTCGTATGCCATCGTCTCTGCAGCAAATCCGACCGAAAAGATGTCGGGCCACCGACTGCTGACGATTCAGATTCTCTGCCAGTTATTGTGGGTGGGCTCCGGCATTGTCGGGGCGCTAACCGGCGCAGCACTGCCCGAGGGTATCCGCGGTGCCGAGTTCGCACTGGTGGCGCTCTTTACGGTGCTGGCCATGGACGCGTTTGAGACTTCTAAGGACTGGTCACTGCCCCTGTCCGCTATCGTCTGCACGCTGGTGGGCTGGCTGATTAACCCGAACCAGATGCTGGTTATCGGACTGCTGATGTACTTCGGCCTGCTGCTGTTGCGCGTGTGGTCACCGCGGGTGGATCGGGTGATGCGCATGACGTCGGCAAGCAATCAGCGTACGACGGAGGGAGAGCGAGCATGACCGCGATGCCCGATTCCGGCTATGTGCTTGCCGCGCTCTTTGCGATGGGTACGGTGACTCTTGCGCTGCGTGCGCTGCCGTTTGCATTCGTGCGCACTCTGAAGGGGTCTCCCCTGTTCGAGTTCCTCGGCACGACCATGCCGGTTGGAGTCATGGTGGCGTTGGTTGCCTACACCGTCTTCGGGCGGCTAGGACTCAGCGGTGAGAGTGGCGACCCCGGCGCTGCCTGGGCCGTGCCCGTAGCGCTGGCCGTCACCGTTGGCCTGCACTGGTGGCGGCGCAACACCGTGATTTCGATTTTTGTAGGCACGGCGCTGTATATGGTCCTCGTGAACCTTGTCGCGTGAGGTGCGCTGTGTGTGGGACGGTGCCAGCGGACCAGTGGCTAGCGGCAGTGGCTAGAACTGTGCCGGTACCTGACCAGTGAAGTCCGGTAGTCCCGGAATCTGGGGCAGCTGCGGGGATTCCGGCAGATTCAGTAGTTCGCCGAGATTTGGGCTCTCGGGCAGGCCAGGCAGCGATGGAGTGCCCAGCGTGCCGTCGAAGGCATTCTGGACATCGCTGGTGTGAGTTTCCTTCGTGCCGTAGGTGTTAGCAGCGACGCTGAAGTCAGGTCCAATGGATGCCGAGGCGTGAACGCTCTGGCGGTCATCGGACCAACCCCACTTTGTGCCAATAACACCCGGCAGCGTGGCGGTGCCGTAATCCTGACGGTAGCCATCCGCTGCCACAGGTGACGCGGTGCTCATAGCAACCAGCACCGGGTCAGAGGGGTTCTCGCGCTTCTTGGCCTCCAGGAACTTCACAGTGTCCGCGCTGGACGTAGTTGAATTTCCCCAGTGACCTGCATCGTGGGTGTTGCTGAGGCCGTATTCACGCGCAGTGGCGTTGATGGAATCCGGGTAACGGCCATAGAGCTCACTGGCGATATTGTCATCGGAGTAGCGAATCATCTCTGTGGCCTTCGCCTTGTCCGCTTCTGTGCCATGTTTGAAGACGTAGTCCGCAATGTAGAGCTTGACAATCGAAAGCCCCGGACGAGCTTCATTCTCGTTCGCCGTACCGTAGTGCGTGCCACTTGGGGTGTGGGTAAAGCTGATCTGGGTTCGCCCCGGAGCATCAATAGTGCCCTGCGGAGTCAGTTTTGGCTGCGGAGCCGCAGCGACGTTTCCAGCTGCCAGCGGAAGGCTGGTGACAGCGATGACACCGGTAAGACCCATGCGAATCGCGCGGGAAGGCCGTGGAGTAAGACGATGACGAGCGTTCATAACAAAAAACCAATCTACACGCGCAGGTGACCGACGCGCTGCCAAGCTGGATCGTAACCGGTATCGACGACATGCTCTCCCTCGGCCCACGTCTCCGCAACAGCTCGCAGACCCGCCTCCGCATCAGATGCCGGGTCAATAAAGAAGTGCATCAGAGCCATGCCATCGGATTGCTCAGTTGCGACAAAAATACCCTTGTCCTCAGCGATGGCTTCAGCGGCAGCGGTATTGAACTCGGAGAGGGATTCCTTCGATTCGTCCGTCGGCAAGCCCTTGTCGTCAATATTGCCGAGCATGAGCTGAATCAGCACATGCTGCGTCATAGTCGGGCTCACCAGCTGCGTAATCGGAGCGCGGGTGGCGACGACGAGTGGCTGGCCGTTGGCTTCGGCATCAATGGTGAGCCACTCCGGGCACTCTTCCGCGAGCTTCTCGACGACACCGCCCAGCTCCGGTAGCGGGATCGCACCTTCCGGCTCCTCGCCGGCGAAGGCAAAACCGCGTAGCCATAGGCCGAAGTCCTCCTCCCCCAGAGCCAGCTGCAGCAGCGTGAAACCGAGCTGAGCTACCAAGCGCTCACCGTCCTCCAACTGAGCAATTGCCGGGAACAGCGGGTGGAATAGGCGAACGTCCACTGCCCCATGACCACTGCTAACAGCCACGCGGGCGTCTGCCGGATCGACCTCGGCCGGAGCATCGGCCTCGAGCGCACCCTGTGCAACCAACGTGGCCGCGACATCCCCCAGCGACAGCTTCATCGCCGGATCCGCCTGACGGAGGTCGGTGAAAGACCACACCGCGCCGTCGTCAGGCGCGGCCTCCAGCCAACGGCGAGCGACCGGACGCAGCTCCGGATCGCCGGCAGCGCTAACAGTCAGAAGGTGGCGAGAATACGGAGCGCCAGCCTCAAACCCCCAGATGAGCCGGTCATTAATAGCGGCGATGCGGCCGCCGACCTCCTTCTGGACATCAATAATGTCCACATCGGCGGCGTTCGGGGCACCATCGATACCGAGCTGGACACTAAACATCGAGTCGAGCGCATCGGCGCCAAAAGAGTTCCACCACGACCAGAACTCGTTGATTGCGGTCTCTTCTGCGGCGCGCTGTTCCGGGGAGAACGGAGCCGGATTCTCGTTAGCCATGCTGAATCTCACACTTTCGTTTGCTCGTTTAAAGCCGAACCATATGTTGTGCGCCCCAGTATATGTGCCAAGCCGGATTCGCCCCTCGGGTCCATGCGCTAGACCGCGTTAAGCGGGTTGTGGCTCCGGCTCAGCTTCTGCTTCCTTGCCCCAGCGAGCGGCGTAGACCGCACAGATCATCAGCTGAATCTGGTGGAAAATCATCAGCGGCAAAATGTAGAGGCTGGCATCGGCACCGAAGATAACGGCAGCCATGGGCAGACCGGTGGCCAGGGACTTCTTCGAACCGCAGAACTGAATCGCAATGCGGTCCTTGCGGTCGAAGCCCATCTTATTTGCGATGAATCCGGACAACCGCAAAACGAATTCCACCAGCACGACCGAAAGCACACACAGGATGACAATGTCCCCTGCCGGCACCTTCGACCAGATGCCCTGCACCATGCCCTCGGAGAAGGCTGCGTAAACGACCATTGCGATGGATAGGCGGTCAACGTTCTTAGTCGTCTTCGCGGCGGCAAACTTCAGGGTCCAACGGCGAGTGAGCTGGCCGATTGCGAATGGCAGCAGCAACTGCAGCGAAATATCCAAGAACACCGACGAATCCACATGAATGCCGCCACCGGTGGCCATCAACAGCATCACCAGCACCGGTGTGACCACAATGCCCAGCAGGTTAGATGCCGAGGCACTGACGATGGCGCCGGCGACATTGCCCTTGGCGATGGACGTGAAGTTCACACTCGACTGCACCGTCGACGGTGCCAGCGTCATGTACAAAATGCCCAGGTAGAGGCCAGGAGAAAGAATCCAATCCAGGGGTTTCATCAGCAGGCCGAGGATTGGGAACAGCACGAATGTGAAAGCCAGAATGGTTATGTGCAGCCGCCAATGCTTAACACCGGCCAACGCATCCTGCGGGCTCAGGCGCGCGCCATAGAGGAAGAACAAGAAGCCAATGGCGATCTTTGTGGCCCAGCTGAAAACCTCAGCGGTAGTGCCGCTTGCAGGAAAAATAATCGCCAGTATCGCTGCAGCAACGATACCGACGATGAGGGGATCTGGACGCCAATTCACAATTCGTTGCCACATGGACAAATAGCTTAGTGGGCAACCAGATGTTGTCTTACTATTTTGCAGAAGCTTTTCTCTGCAATAATTTTTTACTTCTTCTGCTCAGCTGCCTTGCGCAGCGCATCCTTGTCCACAGGCTTGAAAGTGGCATTCGCGGATGAGCCCTTGTCCGTGCACAGTCCTTCCAGGCCACAGGAGCTGCAGCCACCGGAGACACCGCAGTCTGCTGCCGGGTTGTCGGAGCAGCAGGCATCATCAGCCGCAGTGTCGGTGGCATCAGTGGCGGCGGAGCCACAGCCACAGCCGCTGTCACCGTCGCCGCACCCACAACCGGAGCCGGACTCGGCGGAGACCTTGGCGTCGTAAAGCGCGATGGTGTGCGAGCCGATAGCCGCACCAATGCCGAGCATGGCGATACCGGCGAGCAGAGCGACGGCGTACCACAGCCACATCCAACCAGAGGCCTCCGGGCGGATGGCGAGGAAGCCGAGCATGGTGGCACCGAGGAAAGCGACAGCGGACACAGCCCACGGCGGGCCGGCAACGCGGTGCGTAATATCCCAGTTTTCCTGGGACTTTCGAGCCTCAGGCGCACGAATTCCGATCCAGTTATTACCCGGTAGCTTCGCCGACCATGCCAAACCAGCGACAACGGCTATGCAAACAGCCAGAACCAGGGTAATTACAGGGATGACAATCATGCTTCCAATTTATATAGGTGGTTGAGCACGTGCCAAACGCACCTATTAGACTGTGAGACCATGACCAACAGCGAAAAGTCCTCGTCCTCGGCAGAAGCCACCGACTACCGCTACTCCCCCGAGCTGGCGACTCAGCTAGAGGGAAAGTGGCAGGCGTATTGGAAAGATAACGGCACCTTCTACGCCCCCAACCCGGTGGGCGATTTGGCAGCTGCCGACGGCTCGACTCCGCCGAAGGACAAGCTTTTCGTCCAGGACATGTTCCCGTACCCGTCCGGTGTCGGTCTGCACGTAGGCCACCCGCTGGGATACATCGCCACCGACGTCTTCGCGCGCTTCCACCGCATGCAGGGCGCAAACGTGCTGCACACCCTGGGCTACGACGCCTTCGGCTTGCCGGCGGAGCAGTTCGCAATCCAGACCGGTACGCACCCGCGCGTGACGACGGAAACGAATATCGCCAACATGGAGCGACAGCTGGGCCGCCTGGGACTTGGCCATGACCGCCGCCGTGTTTTCGCGACCACTGACCAGGACTACTACAAGTGGACGCAGTGGATTTTCCTGCAGATTTACAACGCCTGGTTCGATGAGGATCAGAAGAAGGCCCGTCGCATCGATGAGCTGATTCCACTCTTGGAGTCGGGCGAGATGGCTACCAAGGACGGTCGCGTCTACGCTGAGCTCAGCGAGACCGAGCAGCGCGAAGCCGTGGATGAGTTCCGTCTGGTTTACCAGTCGAATTCGATGGTCAACTGGTGTCCGGGCCTCGGCACTGTGCTGTCCAACGAAGAAGTGACCGCCGAGGGCCGTTCGGAGCGCGGTAACTTCCCGGTGTTCCGCAAGCGGCTGGGCCAGTGGATGATGCGCATCACCGCATACGCTGACCGCCTGGTCGACGACCTGGAGCTGCTGGACTGGCCGGACAAGGTCAAGTCCATGCAGCGCAACTGGATCGGCCGCTCCCGCGGTGCCGAGGTCGACTTCACAGCCGAGGTCGGCCCGAAGGTCTCCACCAAGATCAGGGTCTTCACCACTCGCCCGGACACTCTCTTCGGAGCCTCCTACATGGTGCTTGCTCCTGAGCACGAGCTGGTGGATCAGCTGGTCGAAGCCGGCAGCGGTTCCTACGAGGGCGTGGATGAGCGCTGGACCTTCGGCAAGGAAACCCCAGCCGAGGCCGTCGCCGCTTACCGCGCCGCAATTGCCTCCAAGTCCGACCTGGAACGCCAGGAGAACAAGGAAAAGACCGGTGTCTTCCTGGGCGCTTACGCCACCAACCCGGTGAGCGGTGAGCAGGTGCCGGTATTCATTTCCGACTATGTCTTGATTGGCTACGGCACCGGTGCCATCATGGCTGTCCCGGCCCACGATGAGCGCGACTACGAGTTCGCCACTGCCTTCGGTCTGCCAATCCGCGAGGTTGTTGCAGGTGGTGACATTGCAAAGGAGGCGTACGTCGGTAACGGTACGTGCGTGAACTCCGCCAATGATTCCGGCCTGGACATCAATGGCCTGGACAAGGACACCGCCATCGCCACCGTCATTGAGTGGTTGGAGAAGGAAGGTGCTGGTCACGAGAAGGTCCAGTACAAGCTGCGCGACTGGCTATTCGCCCGCCAGCGCTACTGGGGCGAGCCCTTCCCCATCGTCTACGACGAGGACGGTCACGCCCACGCGCTGCCCGAGTCCATGCTTCCGGTCGAGCTGCCAGAGGTCGAGGACTACAAGCCGGTCACCTTCGACCCGGACGATGCCGACACCGAGCCAAAGGCTCCACTGGACAAGGCCACTGACTGGGTCAATGTCGAGCTCGATCTCGGCGACGGCAAGAAGAAGTACCGCCGTGACACCAACGTCATGCCGAACTGGGCAGGTTCCTCCTGGTACCAGCTGCGCTACATCGACCCGAACAACGCTGAGGAGTTTGTTGACCTGGAAAACGAGCGCTACTGGACCGGCCCTCGCCCGGAGACTCACGGTAAGGACGACCCAGGCGGCGTCGACCTCTACGTCGGTGGCGTCGAGCACGCAGTGCTGCACCTGCTCTACTCCCGCTTCTGGCACAAGGTCCTCTTCGACCTCGGCTACGTGACCTCCAAGGAGCCGTACCGCCGTCTGTTCAACCAGGGCTACATCCAGGCTTACGCCTACACCGATGCCCGTGGTGTCTACCAGCCGGCGGATCAGGTTGTTGAGCGCGATGGTAAGTTCCTCATCCCGGGCGGCGCCGAAGACGGCTCTGACCTGGAGGTCTTCCAGGAGTACGGCAAGATGGGCAAGTCCCTGAAGAACGCTGTCTCCCCCGACGAGGTCTGCGACAACTACGGCGCCGACACCCTGCGCGTCTACGAGATGGCCATGGGTCCGCTGGACACCTCCCGCCCGTGGGCGACGAAGGATCTGGTCGGCTCGCAGCGCTTCCTCCAGCGCGCTTGGCGCCTGGTGGTCAATGAGGACTCCGGGGAGCTCGCCGTCACGGACGCAGCGCTTTCCGACGACGACCTCAAGGCGCTCAACCGCACCGTGGAAGGGGTTACCTCTGACTACGCAGAGCTGCGTGACAACACGGCCGTCGCAAAGCTCATTGAGTACGTCAACTACCTGACTAAGACCTACGGTTCGACCGGTGCCCCGCGCGCCGCCGTGGAACCGCTGGCCCTCATGCTTGGCCCTGTGGCACCGCACATCGCGGAGGAACTGTGGAGCCGTCTCGGCCACACCGAGTCCCTGGCACACGGTCCGTGGCCGGCAGTTGACGAGAAGTGGCTGGTCGACGACACCGTTGAGCTGCCAGTTCAGATTAACGGCAAGGTTCGCGCTCGCATTGACGTGGCTACCGATGCTTCCCGCGAGGACATCGAGGCCGTCGCGCGTGCCGACGAAAAGGTTGTCGCAGCTGTGGAGAACGCCGGTGGCAATATCGTGAAGGTCATTGTCGTTCCGGGCAAGATGGTCAACCTGGTTGTGAAGAAGTAGCCAAGGAGACTAGTGCGTACAAGAAAGTGTCTGGGTTTATGTCAGTTTGAAGCCTAAAATCGGCTCAAATTTGACATAAACCCAGACACTTTCTCGCTTGAGACTTTCTCGCAAAAGCCTCAAGGGGTGGCTCCGAGGCTGGCCGCCTCTTACCCCTACTTAACGCCCAGAATCAGGACGCCGAATGTGGAGAGCATCCACATCAAAGTGAAGGGCATGAGCACCCAGCACATAGCGAGCCACGCGCGCCAGTTGCGGAAGTTCTTCCACTCCACGTAGGTCTGCCAGAAGCCCAAAAGGCAGCCGACCAGGGAGATTACGCCCGGGACAACGGGGAAAAGGATCTCCCAAGTGCGGGAGCAGAGGAAGCTGGACTTACCCGCATCACAGGTGGGGCCACCGACAATGGCGCCGGCGATGCCAATAATGAGGCTCGCGAGCAGCGTCGTAAGAATCACACCCGCGGTGTAGATGTAGGCGCGCTTGCCGGAATACATCTTGCGCTCAAGCTCGTCGAAGATTTCATCCTCATTGCGCTCTGGTGTACTGCGCTTCGGTGAATTATCCACCATCTGCTCCCCTCGCCTCTAAATGCCGTCTGATGTGCCTGCCATACTAGGCCGGAGTAATCAGCATTGGCACCGGGCTGTGGCGAACGATGTGGTTAGTCGACGAGCCGATGAAAATTCGCCCGAATGGGCCAAGAGTAGACGAACCCAAAACGAGCAAGTCTCCCTTTTTCCACTTGATGGACTGAATGGCCTCTTCCCAACCGTTGCCGGAGGCTACTTCCGCATCAATGGAAAGGTCTGGGTAACGGGTATGCGCGCGGTCCATACCGCGGTCGAGCAGCCCCATAGCCTGCTCGCGCCACTCAATCATCAGGTCAGAGGAGGGGCCGTAGCCGTTCTCCGTCGGGTACATGGTCGCACCACGCGGCGTAAACGAGACCAAACGCAGGGGAACTTCCCAGCGATATGCCAGGTCAGCAGCCTTATTCAATGCGTGGTGCGACTGTGGGGTGTCAATGTAGCAAATGCTGACACGGGTCACACCGTGCTTAGAAAGCTTCGCGCCGGGGATCGCCAATCCCAGCGGGATTGGCGAGTAATGCAGCAGCGCATCAGAGGTTGATCCCGCAGTAAAGCGACTGCGGTTCTTGGCGGTCCAGTCCTTGGTATTGCTTCGGCGGGTGCCAAGCAAAACCACATTGGCTTCGAATTCTTCGGCTTCGTTGCAGATAGTTGTGGATTCGCTGGAGGATTCGATGATCCGTACGGCATCGTCGTCAAGCATGCCCTTGCGCAGGCCAGCGAGCTTAAGCTCATCCTTGATGATTTTTTCAAGAGACTCGGTTTCGTGGGAAACCCAGGAGTCATTGGTGCTCAACCGAGCCAGTGAGGTCAGCGGCCAGCCGCGCGACAGTGCGCTGACAACGCGAATCTGCACCTTCGTGGTGCGAGCTAACCAAGCGGCGTAAGCAAGCGTTTCGGTGCCGTACTCGCCTGGACGCCACGCAATCATGATACGAAGCGGGCGGGAAGCCATCGCTAATCCTCCTGTGATTACTCAGAAATATCCAAGTGGTGCTTCTGGGTAATAGCCTACGTGGATAGGCGGGCATATTTAAAACGGCACCGAGGACGTGTAAAAGCTATGTATCCTGCCTGTGGGCTTAAAGCGGGCAGGGCTAGCTGGAAAAGAGACTAGACGCTTGGGTTTGTCTTTGGGTGCTCCGGGTAGTTTTCGAGGATCTTGGACAGAATCGTCTCAAGACCAGCACCAAATTCCAGCTCTTCCTGGGTCAGCGTGCTGAACATCTCCGCCATCTGCTGATTGCGCTCTTCAGAAACACGGTGCAGCTCTTCACGGCCACGGTCGGTCAGTTCAACGCGGACGCCACGGCGGTCTTTGCTGTCGCGGACGCGCTCCACCATGCCGGCGACCTCCAAGTGGTGCACGGCGTTGGAGGCGGTGGGCATGCGGATGGCCTCGGCCTCAGCCAACTGGCTGATACGGCAGGCGCCCAGTGCCTCCAGGGTCATCATGATGGACAGCTGCGCGCGGCTGAGCTGGGACTCCGAGGAGCGGCGGCTGTAGAGCAGCTCAGCGCGAGTCAGGAGAGGGCGAATGCGCTTAGCGAGCGACAGAGGAGTAACGGCATCAGGATTGCCAATCGAGCCCGAAGATAATGTCATAGCGACGATGTTATATGCGAACAGTGCTAGTTGCCAATACGAAATTTATTTGGGGTGCTATTTATTTTTCTACAACTGGTGATTTCGGCGATGAAATCACCAGGAATTTTCCACCAAACATCTAAAACCCCAGTACAAAACATTAAACCTATCTGCGTATAAGGTTTTTCGGTGCTGGCAGAAACCCCCTAAAGTGTCACTTCTTCTGTACTTAGAACGTTGGGTTGGAGGTAGCCATACGGCTACTTTCGCGAATGCTTTTGGCTTGTGATATGTCTCGCAGATTCATCCTCGCGGGTGTATTGCTTTCTGCTTTACGACGACTGCAGCGCACGCATCCATGGCGGGGACGAGATGGGCGCAGCAGCGAGTAGGGCGAGAAGGCGTGGAAGAGACGCGGGGAGGATAGGGGAGAGAGAAGCACAAAAGCGCCAGCGGCTACCGCATGGGTAACCGGCTGGCACTTTTCAAGGCACATGCTCTCGGAGCTGCTCGCTTGTACTTTTGAGTGCTTGTACCTTTTAGTCTTCGCCCTTGATGAATGCTTCGAGCTGTGCTCGCGCAACATCGTCGGCAAGCTGCTTCGGCGGGGACTTCATCAGGTAGGAAGAAGCGGCGTAGACCGGGCCGCCGATGCCGCGATCCTTGGCGATCTTGGCAGCGCGAACAGCATCGATGATGATGCCAGCGGAGTTCGGGGAGTCCCAGACCTCGAGCTTGTACTCAAGGTTCAGCGGCACCTCGCCGAAGGCCTTGCCCTCGAGTCGGACGTAGGCCCACTTGCGGTCATCCAGCCAGTCCACCCAGTCCGACGGGCCGATGTGGACGTTGCGGTCGTCGATCTTGCCGGCCAGCGGACCGGTGAGATTGGAGGTGACGGCCTGGGTCTTGGAGATCTTCTTGGACTCGAGGCGGTCGCGCTCGAGCATGTTCTTGAAGTCCATGTTGCCGCCGACGTTGAGCTGCAGGGTGCGCTCGAGGCGAACACCGCGGTCCTCAAATAGCTTGGCCATGACGCGGTGGGTGATGGTTGCGCCGACCTGGCTCTTGATGTCGTCGCCGACAATCGGAACCCCTGCGTCTTCGAACTTCTTGGCCCACTCCGGGTCGGAAGCGATGAAGACCGGCAGGGCATTGACGAAAGCTACACCAGCGTCAATGGCGCACTGTGCGTAGAACTTGTCAGCCTGTTCTGAACCGACCGGCAGGTAGGAGACCAGGACATCGACCTTGGCATCCTTCAGCGCCTGAACAACGTCGACCGGTTCAGCCGGGGATTCGTCGATGGTGTCCGCGTAGTACTTGCCAACGCCATCCAGGGTCGGGCCGCGCTGAACCTCAACGCCGAGAGTCGGGACATCGGCAATCTTGATGGTGCAGTTCTCGGAGGAAACAATGGCCTCGGAGAGGTCCTTGCCGACCTTCTTGTCGTCAACATCGAAAGCTGCGACGAACTCGACATCGGAGACGTGGTAGTCGCCGAAGACGACGTGCATGAGGCCAGGAATGGTCTCATCGGGCTTTGCATCGCGGTAGAACTCGACACCCTGCACCAGGGAGGAAGCGCAGTTGCCGACGCCGACGATAGCGACGCGAATTGAACTCATTTGGTAATTCTCCTTGAAACTATGTGCTCGGAGGCTTTGACCTCGCGCCGGGAACTCACACCGGGAACTCGCATCAGGACCTAGCATCAGGACCCCGCGCCAGGGCCTTACGCCAGCGGTGCGGCCGTGAGTGGGTGCACGCATTGAGGTAACGAGCGTGACGTTATACCTTTATGCGTTTTTTGCCGATGCCCGAACCGTGAGGGGGCATGTGTTTACCGATAAAGCGGGGGTGAAATCAGCCCGCACGCGCCTGCTAATCTGTCTTCGTGATGACATGGCAGGGCGAGATCGATCACTCCTTGCTCAAGAAGCAGTTATTGGAGCAGTGGCGTGCAGGGGAGATTTCACGGAAATCACTCTGTGATGCCGATGCTCGGCTGGTCGCTGCCGCGCGTTTTCACGGCAGAAAGCCCCAGGAAGAGTGCCCAGTATGTCGCAAATTCGACCTCCGACTCGTATTCTGGGTGTTCGGAGAAAACTTGGGCCGTCGTTCCGGCTCTGCTTGTACTGAAAACGAATTATCCGCAATAGTTAATGAATATGGTTCGTGCACCGTCAAAGAAGTTGAGGTGTGCCCCGACTGCAAGTGGAGTTTCCTGACCCGGACACTTCAGGCAGCTCGAGAAGAGTCAGAAAACTAGGGAGAGCACCCGTGAGCAATGATCGACCCGATAGCCCAGGCGGTCCTAACAGCCCTCACGAGGGCCAGGGTTCTAATTCATCAGGCGAGTGGTGGGATCAGCCGGATGCTGATTCCTTCAATACGCACGCACGCTCCGATGACGCATCGCTTGACGACGATTCCAGCGACAGCATTGATGCTGTTTCGGTCGGTGGCAGTGACGAGGGTCTGGCTACCGATTCAGAGATGACGTCGGCAAGCGAGCCGGACCCGGAGAAGGGGCAGTACGCCCCAGATGACCATGAACCAGATGACCATGAAGAGGAAAGCTCGATGGCGCAAGAAGAACAGCCGACTGATAATAAGCGGCGAATTTTAGCGTGGCTCGGTCTAGCCGTGGCGCTGGTCGTGCTGTTGCCGGTAGTTGTGTTCGGTGTTGCTTATGCGACAACGGACGTGCCGGAGCCAGAGGAGTTGGCCAATAGCCAGATTGCGGTGATTTATGACCGCAGTGGTGAAAAGGAAATCACGCGCATCGTCCCCGAGGGCGGTAACCGAAGCAACATCACTATCGACAAGGTGCCGGATGCTGTACGCAATGCAGTGCTGGCAGCTGAGGATCGTGATTTCTATACCAACCCGGGTTTTTCCTTGACTGGTTATGCCCGTGCGGCTCTGGGAGTCGTGACTGGTAATTCCAGTGCCGGTGGCGGCTCGACCATTACGCAGCAGTACGTCAAGAATGCTGTGGTGGGCAATGAGCGCACGCTGACCCGTAAGGCCAAGGAACTGGTCATGTCGGCGAAGATGGCGCGGGAGTGGACTAAGGACGAAATCCTTGAGGCCTACCTCAACACGATTTACTTTGGTCGTAACGCATACGGTATCGCGGCAGCGTCGAAGGCCTACTTCGGTAAGGAAGTCGGTGAGCTGAATGCCGAAGAGGGTGCTGTGCTGGCAGCCTCGATTCAGCGTCCATCTGCACTGGATCCGTGGACTAACCGCCCGGAGGCTGAGCAGCGTTGGAACTACGTCCTCGATGGCCTGGTGGAGATGAACATCGTCTCGCCGCAGGACCGCGCGGGAATGCAGTACCCGGAGACCATCGATCCGGCGTTGGCGCCGAAGCAGGCTCCGGAGCCCGGCCCGGCTGCCATGATTAAGAATCAGGTTCTGGCTGAGTTGGAGCGCGAAGGTATCTCCGAGCAGGAGGTCAACACTGGCGGTCTACGCATTACGACGACCATTGACCCGACGGTGCAGCAGGCTGCCCTGGATGCGATGGAAAACTACGTCGATCAGTCAACGGGTTTGCGTGCCGCCATCGTTTCGGTGGAGCCGAAGACCGGTGCTGTCCGCGCCTACTACGGTGGCGACGATCCGACTGGTTGGGACTACGCAAACAGCGGTCTGCAGACCGGCTCTACTTTCAAGATTTTTGCGCTGGCAGCAGCTCTCGATCAAGGTATTCCACTGACCGCGCAGTACTCTTCGGCACCTGTGCAGTCCGGTAACGTCACTCTGCACAACGACGGCGGTGCCGGCGGTGGCGTGCTTCCGCTTTATGAGTCCCTGAAGCAGTCGCTGAACACCCCGTTTATTCGCCTGCAGCGCGACCTGAAGAATGGTCCGGATGACACCGCCAAAATGGCTCATCGTCTGGGCGTGGCTGAGTCCATCCCGGGTATTGAAAAGACTCTGATGGACGACAACGGTCACTCGCAGGACGGTATCGCCCTGGGTCAGTACCTCTCACGTCCGCTGGATATGGCCGTTGGTCTGGCTACCCTGACTAACGATGGCGTCTATCAGCAGACTCACTTCGTAGAGAAGGTCGAAAACTCCAAGGGCGAGATTGTTTACGAGTCCAACGCTGACAAGGGCGACCGTCGAGTTTCCAAGGCAGTGGCCACCAATATGATATCGGCCATGGAGCCTATTGCCGGTTACAGCAACAAGCCCTTGAGTGGTGGTCGCCCGTCGGCCGCCAAGACCGGTACTACGCAGTTGGGTGACACCGGCCAGAACAAGGATGCGTGGATGATCGGTTCGACACCGCAGCTGTCGACTGCAGTGTGGGTTGGCAACGTCGATGGTTCGGCGCTCTACAACTCCTATGGTGGCATCATGTACGGCTCGCAAACCCCGGGCGATCTGTGGAAGTACACCATGGATAACGCACTGTCTAACGAGGACTTTGAGTACTTCACCAAGCCGGAGCCAATCGGTGGTGTCGCAGGTGCGCCGCAGTACCAGGCGCCGTCGACCTCTGACTCTGGCTATGACCAGGGCTATGCCCCGGAGACCACAGAAGAGGAGTCGGCCGAGGAGTCGACCTCTGAGTCCTCCGAGGAGCAGCCTGCACCGCTTCCGGTTCCGGGTGGCGATGGCGGAGGCGGTGGCGGCGGAATCGCTGACCTACTGCCCATCCCGATTCCGGGAGGCGGTGGTTTCGGCGGTGGCAATGAAGGCGGCGGAGACCCCGGTAACCCTGGAGGTGGACAGTAAGTGGACACGTGGGTGATTTTCACCATCGTCTGCGTCGCGATTGGCTTCCTGATGTTCGGCACGGCCTTTTGGGGCTTCATGCAGAAGTGGAAACCGGCAATCATTTGGGCTCTGTGCCTGGCAGCTTTCCTATTCGCGACAGTCATTCCGGTGATTATTGCGTTGGCACATGCTTCCTCGACATCAATGTAGGACGCAGGCCAGGTAGTCAGTTGCTAGAGCGTTAACTGCCCACCAAGCACGCGACAACTTCACAATTCAAAGAGACGCACGCAGTAGCTCTGTGTGCGTCTCTTTTTATTCGGCGCCCTGACACCGCTTGCCAGTACTGCTTGCCGACGGCGCCTGCGATTAGGACATATACCTCTGCCTGCGGTACCCTGGCAGGGTTGCTTGACGCAACGATCCTCCTGCTGCATAGCGGTTGGCATGAAAGACAGTGCCAGCGCACCACGCTGTGTAGCCGAAATACAAGAACTAGACCATAGGAGGTGATGAGGTCCGTGCGTCACTACGAAGTAATGATTATTATCGATCCGTCTCAGGATGAGCGCACCGTAGGCCCGTCCCTGGAGAAGTACCTCGACGTTGTCCGCAAGGAGAACGGCAAGGTGGAGAAGGTGGACATCTGGGGTAAGCGCCACCTCGCCTACCCGATCGAGAAGAAGGAAGACGGCATCTACGTTGTCGTCGACCTCACCTGCGAGTCCGCAACCGTGCTGGAACTCGACCGTCGTCTGAATCTGAACGACAGCATCCTGCGCACCAAGGTGCTGCGGGTTGATCGTTAATCTGCGTCATATTTGCGTAGCCAGAGTGCTCGAATGGGGCACACCGGTAAAGCGAAAGCCGTAGGATAGCGGGCGAAAGCCCCATCATCAGCTCGACAGAATACAACCGAGGAGAAGAAGCATGGCTCAGGGAGACGTACAAATCACAGTGGTTGGCAACCTGGTTGCTGACCCGGAGCTTAAGTACACCCAGAACGGCACCGCCGTCGCGAACTTCCGCGTCGCGTCGACTCCGCGGGTGTACCGAGATGGCCAGTGGGTTGACGGCGAGGGTATGTTCCTCACCTGCAGCCTGTGGCGTGAGGCGGCGGAGAACGCTGTCGAAAGTCTCTCCAAGGGCATGCGCGTCATCGTCCAGGGTCGTCTGCGCCAGCGCAGTTACGAGACCCGCGAGGGCGAGCGTCGTACCGTCTTTGAGGTTGAGGTCGATGAGGTGGGCCCGTCCCTGAAGTTCGCTCGAGCTCAGGTCACGCGCACTCCACGCAACGGCGGTGGAAACTTTGGCGGCGGCAACCGCAGCCAGGGCGGAAATGCCGGTGGTGGTTTCGGCGGTGGCTTTGGTGGAAACCAGGGCAACCAGGGTGGACAGGGCGATCGCGGTTTTGGTGGCGGAGCTCCTGCGGAAGATCCGTGGAACTCAGCTCCTCCGGCCGGTGGCGGCTTCGGCGGCGATGAGCCTCCGTTCTAAGCTCCTTGCAGCCACGGCACTACGTGACTAGTTTGCAGCAGATTTAGCATCCACAATTCTCATAATCTTTTAAAGACATATCCAGCGAAAGGCAGGGATCATGAAGCTGATCCTCACCGCCGACGTTGACAAGCTCGGTGTCGCAGGCGACATCGTTGAGGTCAAGGCCGGCTACGGACGTAACTACCTGCTTCCTCGCGGACTGGCAATTGTTGCCACCCGCGGCGCAGAAAAGCAGATCGAGGGCATTCGTCGTGCCCAGGAGGCTCGCGCTATCCGCGACCTCGACCATGCACGTGAAGTCAAGCAGAAGATTGATTCGCTCGACAACGTCTCCGTTGCTGTGAAGGCTTCGGAAAATGGCAAGCTGTTCGGTTCTGTCACCAAGGGTGACATCGCCGATGCAGTTCGTAAGGCTTCCGGTCAGGCTATCGACAAGCGCGCAGTCGTGCTTGCTCCGAGCCAGATCAAGTCCCTTGGTAAGCACACCGTTGACATCGCGCTGCACCCGCAGATTACCGCGCATGTTTCCGTACAGGTCGTCGCCGCGTAAGTTCGCGGTTTAGAGTTTTTACTTTGACGGCGGCTGACGAGCACCGCGTTTAAAGACTGCGCGGGCTCTGAGGCCCAATGACAACAGCACACGTGAAGCTCTGATCTTTCGTAGTGAAAGGTCGGGGCTTTTCGTGGTTTAAGGCTGGTTTAAAGCCTTTTACGCAGGTGTTGGAAAGAGCGTCTACGACTTGTCCACAGGCTAACGATGATTGCTGTGGATAAACCTGTGGGTAACTTGCCTGGCTGCCGTGGATAACTTTTCTGGAGAGCGCGAGATTTTTATTAATTTATCGTTAATAATCTCCGCATGAGCAGCATCGATGCTAACGAGGTAACAGAGGATTACATTTGTGCAGAATTAAGGCAAATACGCACTGACCTGCGTAGATAGAATATTTCCGGGTTGAAACTCCGCTACCCCCGTTAACATTCAAGCGGCGGTTTAGGGTTACGGACCGTTCACCTGGACTTTTCTTGATTGTGCACATGTTCTCCCCAGGCTTGTCCACAGGTGCTGTGGATAACTTCGGGGATAAACACCGTAGAAGATTGTTTTCCGGGGCCTTCAAGGGTACTTTTACAGGTCCGTCAATCCGCTCGAACAGGTATAACTGCGGTAGGTAGTCAGGTGTCCAGTGCTGGCGGTCGGAACAGACATATTGAGTGTGACGGTCAGTCAGCAACAGGGTTGAAAAGGCACCTAAGTGGTCCAGAAGGGGAGGAGCTGCTCACGATGAGTCAGCCTGTAGGTGATGGTGGTCATTCCGGAGCAGGGGACGAGGCGTCCTCCTACTCGGTAAATTCCCACGATGATTCCTTCGATGACGTTCCGCTGCCCCCGGAACCGCCGGTAGAGGATGCGCCACCGGAGGAGTATTCCTTCTCTCAGAGCTCGGGCAACGGATCGTCGGCAAGCGGATCTGGGGCGCGGGACTGGGAGCGAGACCGTGGTCGTGGCGCTCGTGCGAGTGCGGTCGCGGGCGCGACTTTTGAGCGCACGCCGCCGCACAATATCGAGGCGGAGCAGAGTGTGCTCGGCGCGATGCTGCTGAACTCAGAGGTCGTTGCGGATGTGTACGAGCAGCTGACGCCGGAGGATTTCTACCGGCCAGCGCACCAGACGATTTACTCGGCGATTTTGCACCTCTACGGTGAGTCCTCGGAAATTGACCCTATTTTGCTGGCAGGTCGTCTGGATCGAACTGGAGACCTGGAGCGTATCGGTGGTCCGCTGTACCTGCACACCTTGGCCTCCCTGGTTCCAACGGCGGCGAATGCGCAGTTCTATGCCCGCATTGTTGCGGAGAAGGCGACAATCCGTCGCCTGGTCGAGGCCGGCACGAAGATCGCCCAGATCGGCTATGCGGGCGCGGAGGACACGGAGCCGGAGCAGCTGGTGGATGAGGCGCAGCAGCTCATCTTCAGCGTTGGACGTGAGAACACGAAGAATGACTACGTTCCCATCGCCGATGTCCTGGATGACACGCTGGAGGAACTGGATCTTATTACCCAAAACGGCGGTCTGGCGCAGGGTGTGCCGACGGGGATTACCAACCTGGACAAGCTGACGAACGGCCTTCACCCAGGTCAGATGGTGATTATTGCGGCTCGTCCGGGTGTGGGTAAGTCCACGCTGGCGATGGACTTCATGCGTTCGGCCTCGATTCGCAACGGCATGACCAGCGCAATTTTCTCGTTGGAAATGTCGCGCAATGAAATCATGATGCGCATCATGTCCGCAGAGGCGAAGATCAACATGGCATCTTTGCGCTCCGGTGACCTGGATGAGCGGGACTGGACAAAGCTGGTCGAGGTCGGCGACAAGATTCGTGATGCTCCGCTGTTTATTGATGACTCGCCGAACCTGACCATGATGGAAATTCGCGCGAAGGCACGTCAGCTGAAGCAGAAGCACGATCTGAAGATGATCGTGGTCGACTACCTGCAGCTGATGAGCTCGGGTAAAAAAGTCGAGTCCAGGCAGCAAGAGGTCTCGGAGTTCTCCCGTCAGCTCAAGTTGTTGGCGAAGGAGCTCGAGGTACCGCTGATTGCAATTTCGCAGCTGAACCGTGGTCCGGAAGCCCGCACAGATAAGAAGCCACAGGTCTCGGACCTGCGTGAGTCGGGTTCGCTGGAGCAGGATGCCGATATCGTCATGCTGATTTACCGGCCGGACTCGCAGGAGGCTGACCATGAACGTGCTGGTGAGGCGGATATTATCGTCGCAAAGCACCGTGGTGGACCGACCGGAAGCATTGCCGTGGCCCACCAGCTGCACTACTCCAGGTTCGCCAACCTGGCGGAGGAGCCCAGCGGTTCTCTCTAGGTGCCTGGCCTAGCCACCCAGAATTAGTGCAATCCGGGTGGCTAGGTAAGGTGAGTGACAGTCAATGGGGCGAGTTTTCGTGCGTTGATGGTTTTGAAGGTTTTGAGGGTTACGCGGAGTCGTCGGGAAGCGGGGAAGCACTATGTCACCAACTGCCGCTCCCGTGGCAGCGGAGGCCAAAGCGAAAAGGCAGAAGAGTGCGCCGAAACAGCGCGTCGGTTGGGTAGATGCGGCTAAGGGGCTGTGCATTCTTTTAGTTGTGCTTGGCCATGCCATCACAGAGCTGCAAGCGCACGGTTACTACACGGCGCAGTGGGCGGGGATTAACTTCTTCCTCGGACCAATCCGTATGCCGCTGTTTTTCCTGCTATCTGGTCTGTTCGCCGGCAAGGCACTTAAGGAGTCGTGGCATAAGTTAGCCAATCGCCGAATCTGGGTGATGGTCTATCTCTACGTGATTTGGGTGCCACTGCGTGACTTCGTGCTTTTCCTCATGCCATATACGCACGTGGATGCCGATGGCATAGTGTCTCCACCGCCGATCACAGACCACAGCGCGTGGGGGCCGCGAATTTACAACACGCTTCACGCGATCATCGAACCAACTTCCTACCTGTGGTTCCTGTGGGCGCTGGCGCTGTTTGCAATTCTCACACGAGCATTTCGCTGGGTACATCCGGTGATTCAGCTCATCGTTACAGGCCTCATTAGTGCATGGGCACCTTTTGCCTCGTCCAGCTGGTCGTGGGACTTCGTCAGCAAAATGCTGTTCTTCTACGTGCTGGGCATGTACGGTGCGCCCTGGATTTTCCGGATGGCACAGCGTCGCAGCGGCCTCTCACTGCTAGTGACACTGACGGCGTTCCTGTCGGTGGCAATCTGGGTGCAGGCGACCTACTCGAGCTTTAACGAAGGCAACGTCGGCTTCACCCGCGTGTACCTGTCCACCACTGGCGCACTGGCTGCAATCAATGTCATGGCGATGCTGCAGAACACTCGCCTAGTTGTGCCTTTTGAAAAGGTTGGCAGCCGAACGCTGCCTATCTTCCTCATGCACATTCCAATGTTGGTTGTGGTCATGATTATTTGTGACCTCATCCTGCCGAAGGACCCACACTTAGTCATCATGACGCCGCTGGTGACTATCATTGCGGCGATGCTGTGTCTTGGTCTGCACAGGTTGCTGCTTGCCATCGGTGCCGGGTGGCTCTTTGTCCGTCCTGCGTGGGTAGTGCGCATGACTACGCCGGGGCAGCGTGCCCTTCAGCGCAGTCAGAATCCTTCTTCCCTGCCTGAAGGCGAGGCTCCGCGGCAGCCTAAGAGCGAACCTGCTTCCTAATTCAGCTCAACAAGGCGGTAGCGTGGAACCGGGAGCCGATCAGGCGGCAGAAGTGACACAGAGAATAGCCATGAAGAAATGAGAAAGCCATGCGTCTAGCAACGTTGCGATACCAGGGTGCAACCCGCGCCGCTGTTCTCGGCGACGGCGTAGCGGTCCTTTTTGATGACCACTGTCTCGGAGATGTGTTAGCGCGGCCAACGTGGCGTCGTGAAGCGGAAGAACTCTTGGCGGAGGCGGGGAACAACCCTGACAACGTCATGGCGGAGAGCGCGTGGGCGTTCGCACCGCTGATCACGCGGCCGGGCAAAATCGTCTGCGTCGGCTTGAACTATGCCGCGCACATCGACGAGATGGGGCACCAGCGCCCCGAGGTGCCAACGTTATTCGCGAAGTTTGCTGATGCCGTCGCCGGTGCGAAGGATGATATCCGAGTGCCGGAGGCCTGCGCGGAGAAGCTCGATTACGAAGGCGAGCTCGCGGTTATCGTCGGCGAGACCTGCCTGCGGGTGTCGGAGGAGCAGGCACAGGACGCTATCGCTGGGTACGCGATTATGAATGACTTCACTCAGCGCGATTTCCAGTACGCTACCGCGCAGTGGCTACAGGGGAAGACGTTGCAGCGCGCCAGTGCTTTCGGGCCGTGGATGCTCACGGCCGATGCTTTCGATGCGGACTCCGCGCGGGTGCGCACATACGTCGACGGAGAGCTGCGCCAGGATGCACCGATTGCGGACCTTGTTTTCTCCCCGGCGAAGTTGATCGCCTACATCTCACAGTTCGTGCAGCTAAACCCGGGCGATGTCATCTCCACGGGAACGCCGGCGGGTGTTGGCCACGGCATGAGCCCGCAGACCTACCTTCAGGATGGTCAGGAAATGGTCATCACCATCGATGGCCTGGGTAAACAGGCCAACACTGTCCGCATCAACCACTAGCACGCGCCGCTGTACGACGTTCCCGCGAACCCGGCGGGAATGAAACGACCCCCGCGTGCGTTGTGGGAGACTAACGGGTAAAAACCTACGTAAAGAACGTGAAGTTAGAACACGACGTTAAAGAGTAAGAGGAGTTAGACCCATGGCAACTGTTGATATTACGAACGAGACTTTCGCCGAGACCATTCAGAACAACGACATTGTGCTCGTTGATGCCTGGGCATCCTGGTGCGGTCCGTGCCGCCAGTTCGCCCCGATTTATGAGAAGGCTTCCGAGAAGCACTCAGAGGTAGTGTTCGCAAAGCTGGACACCGATGCCAACCAGGAGGTTTCGGCAGCCCTGGGCATTCAGTCGATTCCGACGCTGTTTGTTTTCCGCGAGGGAATCCTGCTCTTCCAGCACTCTGGTGTGCTGCCGGAGGCCGCCCTGAGCGATCTGGTTGGCCAGGCTTCGGAGCTGAACATGGATGATGTCCGTGCGCAGATTGCCGAGCAGGCTGCACAGGATAGCGCTACCGAGTAAACTCTGCGGTTCAGCCAGCGTACTGTGCGTTTTCCGACTTGGAGCACTTCTGCGTAAGCCCCCGCGCCTGAACTAGCCCTCAAGCGCGCGGGGGCTTTTTGTATCTAGTCCGCGCGCTGGCCACGAATGAGCCAGCCAATACCAAAGCCAGCGAGTGCTGCTACTAGCGCCCACAGGGCTGGAGCGACTTTGTTTGAGTCCTCCTCAATCGACAGTGGTGCGCTGGTGCGGGTGTGCTTTGTCTCCTTCTCACCTGTTGGCAGAACCTGCCCGTCTGGGAACACGTGCTTGACAGCTTCGGTGAGTTCGTTGGCGGTCAGGTTTTTGCCCAGAACCGCGATAGCGTAACGGTCATCGTCGCCAAGGAATCCGGCAGTGGTGTGCTGCTCTTCGTACCAACCGGACTTGTTGGCAATCGTTTCCTTCGGTAGCGCTGCACGCAGACCGAAGTTCTGGTCTGCATCGCCGTAGGAGTAGCGCGGCAGTGAGTACATCAGCTGACGCATGTATTTGGTCTCCGTGTCGCTCAGCCCGCCTTCTTCGCTCAGCATGCGGTCAAAGTAGGCGACCATGTCGGCTGGCGTACTGGTGGTGGCTCCCCACATAGGCGAGCCGACGGTCTTATCCGAGAGACCGTAGCGCTGCCGGACATTGTCAACGATTCGTACACCGCCGTAGGAATCCCACAGCTCGTCAGTTGCTTCGTTGTTGGAGTATCGAATCATGTCGTCGCGCAGCATGGCGTCGGGATTGCCCTCAACCGGCATATCACCCTGGCCAGCGACGATCTCGCCCTTCTTCGGCTGCGTGTAGTTGGAATAGGCCACAACATCGGCGACGAATACCTTCATCAGGCTGGCAAGGCGAAAAACATCATCACAGTGTGAGTTGCAGATGAACTCACCGGTCTGGCGATCCAGAATGCCCATGCCGAGCATGCCGCCCTTAGCATCGAACTTCTCGGTCACTTCGTCGAGACGAGTTTGCACGCCAAGGCCCCACTGGGTCTTCGCCCCTGGCACAAGTGGGGGAAACTCCTTCGGCTCACTTTTCACAGTGCTTTCCGACGGCTCCGTCGAGGACGTTTCCGATGTCGGTGAAGAGGTTTTCTCTGCCGACTTCTCAGCCGACTGTTCCGCCGACTTCTCTGCGGTTCGCCCTGTGCTCTTCTCGGGAGCCTTTTCAGTTGGCTTTTCGGTGGTCTTCTTGGTTTTTGCGTCGGAGGGCTTAGCCGGCTCCGTTGACGATGGAGCTGCTACGACTACCTGCGAAAATGCACCGGTATCGGTGGAGTCAGCAGTTGCGGTGACTGTCGCGTTAGCCAGCGGCGCAGTTGCTGACAGAGTAATTACCGCGGCGAGACTCGCGGCAAGTCCGCGGTACGCGCGTTGAGGGCAATGAACCATGTTTAGAGAGTTTACAACTCTGGGGGAGTCTTGCTTGTCGGTAACCAGCTCTTTCCGTTTGCCGAGAGAGAGCGAGCTAGCTCACGTACAATTTTTTAAGAGATGGAATCTTCTCGGTTCCGATTAGTTATTCCGCATATGTTGAGGAAGGTTGGATTTGCATGGCTAATCCATTTGCCAAGGGCTGGAAGTACATGATGTCTTCGTTCGATAAGAAGATCGAGGACAATGCGGATCCTAAGGTTCAGATTGCACAGGCAGCTGAGGCCGAGCGTCAGCGCCATCAGGAGATTCAGCGTCAGGCTGCGGCTATCATCGGCAACCGCAATCAGCTGGAAATGCAGCTGGGGCGGTTGACCTCTGAGCGTGACAAGATTACCGAGAACACCCGGCAGGCACTCGCCAATGCGGATCAAGCTCGTGCCAAGGGCGATGAGGCCACTGCACAGAAGATGGAAAGCACTGCTGAGGTGTTTGCCACCCAGCTGGTGAATGTTGAAAAGGAGCTGGAAAATACTACGCAGCTCCACCAGCAGGCCGTATCTGCTGCTGAGGAGGCACAGCGTCAGGCACAGCAGTCGCAGGCTCGCTACGAGCAGATTAAGCAGGATATCCGCAAGCTGGAGTCGCAGGCCGATCAGGCCAAGATGCAAGAGACCGCGTCGAAGACTCTCCTGAGCATGCAGGGTATTTCCGAGGATCCGAATGTGCCGACTTTGGATTCGGTCCGTGAGAAGATTGAAGGCCGCTACGCCAATGCGTTGGGCGCTCAGGAGCTCGCGGAATCCTCACAGGCAGGTCGCATGGCTGAGATCGAGACTTCGACTCGCGATGCCGCTGCTGACATGCGTCTGGCCGAAATTCGTGCCCAGATGAGTAATGAAAACGCTGCTCTCGAATCCGGTTCTGCCGCGAAGGATAACGCCGGCGAGCTGGAGTCCGCCGAGTCCGCCGAGGCTGTCGAGGACACCACAACGGACGCAGACGAAGCGAAGTAGCGTTCACCAGTTGCCAACAATCGCCAACAAGAAAGTGTCGGGGTTTATGTCAGTTTGAGCGGGAAAAACCACCCTAAACTGACATAAACCCCGACACTTTCTCGCGTCAGCCGCACCAGCAGTGCTGAAGCCACCGAAACTGCCGAATCCGTGAGGCGCGCTATTACTCCAATTCGCCGTTCTTCCGCGCGAGCAGCACTCCGCGGATACCGGCGTGGAAACCATCGCGCAGATTGACGCGCTGCGTCTCCGTCAGCGTGTATTCGTGCAGGGTTTCGCACGCAAACTGCAGCAGCGGACGATCAATGTCCGGTGGCAGCCCACCACCAGAGAGCAAGTGGGCACTATCGCGCGCCTGCTCGTTCGCAATATTCTCGTACCACCAGTTCGCGTACTGCTGTCCCACATCGAACGGCGTCTGAAAACCCGCGGATGCCCACACCTCGTTCGGCAGGGGCACGTATCGACTACGCAGCTTCCTCCTTGGCGCCATCATCGAAGGATTCGGCCGCGGGCTTGGTTTCGGCGTACTCGTGTTGGCACCGTCTTCGCTTGTCGACGGCTCCGTCGCCGACCCCCCACTGCCAACTGCAGTCGACGACGCGGAATCGGGGGCAGACGCGCCTGCATTCTCGGCTCCGCTGTTGTTCGCAGTGTCGTTACCAGCCCCACTACCAGTGTTGACTGTCGCGCCGGGCATGGCCGCTGGAGAAGGCTGCGCTGGGTGCGTTTGCTGCGTTGGCGAGGCAGCCGAAACGCCCGAAGCAGCGGAATCCACCCGTGTAGCTTCCGAACCGCCGGTGCGCTCTACCTCAGCGCGGTGCTCAGCCTGCGCCGGGATTTCCCGGGCACCCATCTTGGCCGCGTGCTCGACCTCGTTGAACTTCGGCGAGTCGGCCTTGGCCGTCGGCGTGGCTGCGGCATTGTCTTCGCTGCGACAGTCGGAGTCGCTGTCAGCCGTGGGGGATGGCACAACGCGCTGGTCCTGCGGAACCTCCGGAGTTCCGGCCTCCGGCGAAGCAGCGTCACCGTCGGCGGCGGAGGGAGTGTTCTCCGTGCCGTCGTCAAGCGAGCCCTCGCCCGGAGGAGTGATGCGCGTATCCGGCACGCAGGTAGCGCCGAGATCTTCGATTGGTTCGGCATCGCCCAGCGGCTTATTCGTGCGGACGACCGGCGGGATTGGGCCTTCGAGGACATTGAGCTGCATGGCGTCGGCGAAGTCCTCGCGGGGATCGAGGATTGTCGTCGAATCGCAGGCATGGCGAAGTGCACCGGACATGGAGTCCCAGCCGAAGCCGTAGAGATGCACACGCACACCGGCAGCCGAAGCCTCAGCGACGCCGGGCAGCATGTCCGCATCGCCCGAGACCAGCACGATATCGGAAACTTGGTTGCGCAGGCCGGCGACGACCATGTCTGCGACGAGTCGCGTATCGACGGCCTTCTGCGTCCGTCGGTCACCCCATTCAATGAGCTGACCTGCGCGCAGCTGCACACCATCGATCGTGCGCAGTGAGCGCTGGTAACGATGCGGCCCCGACTCCGGGATGCCGTCGTACCAAAGTTGCCGCTGAACTGGCTGGTTCAGCTGCTGGTTAATCATTCGGTCAAGGACACTAACTACTTCTCTAAGGTCGATTTCTAATTGCCCGCGGGCTCCGGTTTCCCACGAGTTGTAAAAGCTCGCCAATAAATATGACGTATCGACGAACACCAATGTGCGTTCAAGCATGGCTCCTAATTCCTGATTCTTTATTAACTAAATAAGCAAACCGGTTACATCGACAAGGATGCCCGAATAATTCATTCTATGCGCTAAACATGTTTAACTTCAGGGACTATTCTTAATAAGCCGCATCACTTTGACCGCTCTTCGCGGGTTGGCAGGAGTGCGAGTCGACGAGAAGGCACCGATCAATTTAGGTATTGACGTGCAAAGAAATCGCCCCGCGAAGAGTACGACCACACAGGAGAAGGGGAGTTACAAACAGGTATGAGACGCTGGTTCGGCCTATTGGTTCTCATTACTGTGTTGGGACAAGCGGTTTTCAACGGCGGTCGCGTGCTGCTTTCTTGGCGAGTCCTCGATTTTGGCGGTTCCGCCGCCACCGTCGGCTGGTTCACTGCCGCATTTTCACTTGTACCTCTTATTATTGCGCTTCCCGCCGGCAAGCTTGTCGACAGTCATCGCGCCACCGAAGTCATGTACTCCGGTCTCGTCGCCACCGTCATCGCGGCAGCAGTAATGGCGCTCTCGCCGAACCTACCTATTCTTCTGCTCGGCTACGTGGCCCTGGGTTTTGCCCACATGACCACGCTCATCGCCGCTCAAGGCATGGTTTCGCACCTGCGTGGCGGCGTCGCCGGGCTCGATAGCCTCTTTGCTTATTTCACGCTCGGAATTTCCGTCGGGCAGTTCCTCGGCATTGTCGGTGCAGGTCTGCTCACTCCCAACCACGACGGCAGCACTATGACCGCTACAACTTTCGCGCTCTGGGTGATGACGGGAATCGGCGCGGTCGCCCTGATCATCGGCTGGCCGGTCGCAACTGCTTATCGACGGCACGAAGCGAATGCAGCCGCCGAAGTGCAAGCTGCTAGCTCAACTGAGCAATCCCCGGCGTCGCCTGTTAGCGACCGCAGCCGGATGGACGAGAGCCGGCCGGCGCAGGCCGAAGCCAGCGGCGCATCGGTCTTAAGCATCCTGCGTATCGACGGCATGTCCAGCGCCATGGCTGTATCAATTGCGGTCATCGTAGCCATTGACCTGTTGACGGCATATGTGCCGGTGCTGGGACGCGAACTGGGCTTTAGTGTTGCCGAGGTGACGGTAATCCTTGGTGCGCGTAGTGGCCTCGCGATTATTTCCCGAGCCCTCATGCCGACTGTTTTGCACCGAGCTAATCGCAATCGAGTCCTTATCATTGCAGTTTGTGCCGGTGTCCTGCCGCTTTTGGCAATGCCGTGGCTACAGAGTGCGTGGCTGATGGTTGTCGCAGTTGGTATCTGTGGCTTGGCGTGGGGTTTTGTCATGCCCATGTCAATGACGTGGGTGAGCTCCCTGGTGGATGCCGAGGTGCGCGCTCAGGCGCTATCCATCCGACTGATGGGTAACCGCTTGGCGCAGGTCATCCTGCCGCCGGTTGCTGGTTTGGGTGCTACCGCGATGGGTGCAGGCAGCGTGTTTCTGGGTGCGGGTGCGCTGATGGGGGTCGCGTCTGCCACTGCTTGGCGACGACTCGCAGGTGACAAGGCGGCTCTGACTAAGTAATTGGTCGATTGCTGAGTTGCTGAAAAGTAGCGCCCGAGCCGTAGGAAGGCTCAAATCTGGCGTACAGAGTTAACTAAAGTGATTCGTTTTCCAGGTTCTACCAGCGGATTCGCTTAAATAGGGGCATGTGTGTAATGTATTTGGAGGTCAGCGTGGCCAGGCAGTTTATGTGTTTGGTTGGTTGATGTGGGGGAAATGTTTTCGTGCGGTTAGCCGCTGGGAGTCGTTGGTTTGACTTTCTGGTTAATTGTTTGTTAATGTTTTCTCTCGCTGCTCACGTGGTGGTTGCCCTGGTTTGGGGTAAACGCTTGTGGGTGTGTGTTGTGTGAGAACTCAATAGTGTGCCGATGTACTAACTAATACTTTTTTGGGAAAGTGCTTGTTTGGTTGTCGTTTGCGTGTGTGTTGCTGGTGGGTGCCGGGGGCCTTTGTTTGTTTTGGGTCCTTTTGTGCTTGCGGGTGATGGATTGCGTGGCGGCGCCTTTGTTTGGGTGCTTTTCGCGTGGTTTTTTCATTTGTGGGAAAGATCATGGTTGTTCTCTTCTTTTTTGGCCTCGTCGGTTCGAAGGGGAGAACGTTTTATTTTTGGATAACGGCCAGGCCGCATGCATAGTTTGTGTGTGGTGGTTGTTTGTCTGTTTTTGTCAGGTTTTTGGGCCTTTCATTGTTTTGTGATTCTTCTGATTTGAAGGGTTTTTGATGGAGGGTTTGATCCTGGCTCAGGACGAACGCTGGCGGCGTGCTTAACACATGCAAGTCGAACGGTA
>NZ_JBFLKW010000016.1:0-66665 GCF_040743205.1 Corynebacterium sp. 045007 | reverse complement strand
GCAATGGGTTTGATGGCACTGTATTTCGTTCGGCGGGTTTGCTTCACTACTTCTCCTGGTCGAAAGTGGTGATGCATTCACCGCCTGAACCTACCAGGTCATTTTTGTCATAAACGCAGTCAGTAACTCGCATTGGGGTAAGTAGCGAAGGGTGCCCGCCCGCCGACGCGCCGGTCGACACGCCAGGCGGACATATTTTTGCCTATTAAACCGATTTTGGTTTCTGAAAGTTTTAGTTGAACCGTTTTAGGAGAACCACTGAGTCGGAGGTCCGGCCATCAGCAACAGTGTGAAGACCACGGCGAGAACAATCAGGATGACGAATGCCGAGATAAACGGGCGGCGAATAATCATCGCGAGTGCCCACTCGAAAATGCCCTGTGGCTCCTCGGATTCGTCGGTAAAGCGCCAGGGCCGATCCAAGAGGCCTGCCTTCAGGGTGTTTCGTTCAAACGGATAGGTTGCGAATGGAATGATAGAAGAGGCGAGGCCGATGACACCGCGGCCAAAGCTCCACTGCTGGTTGATCCACACCATGATGGTGGTGACTACGTAGCACAGGAACGTAAAACCGTGGATGCCGCCGAAGATGGTGGTGGCGATGTCAGTGACTTTGAACAGGTACTTCAGTGCCAGCCCCAAGAGCAGCAGAGCCCACGTGACCATTTCAGCTGCAGCGAGAACGCCGTAGAGCTTCTTCGGTGAATTCATGGTGTTAAACCTATCAGAACCAACGGTTGGTACCCCGTGTAGCTACGATACAAACAGCTGTTCGAAATGTGGTATTAGTGGAGAGGTGAACTATCGAGCTGGATCTCTGCGGGTGATGGGTATCGACCCTGGCCTTACTCGTTGTGGTCTCTCCATTGCGGAAGGTGCTCAGGGCAGGAAAGTCATTCCCATTGCGGTGGGGGTCGCCCGCACACCAACCACGGCATCGTTGGAGGATCGTCTTCTACGGCTTTCCAATGCCGTGGAGCAGTGGATGGATGAGTACGAGCCGGACGTGGTTGCGATGGAACGGGTATTCGAGCGCGGCAATGTGTCCACCGTAATGCAGACTGCGCACGCGGTTGGTGTCCTTGTCCTCGCTGCGGCGAGACGCGGTTTGGAAGTGCATATGTACACGCCGTCGGAGGTAAAGAAGGCGCTTACCGGCAACGGTCGGGCTGATAAGAAGCAGATGACCATGATGGTGACGAGAATCCTCGGGTTGGAAACTCCGCCAAAACCTGCGGACGCAGCGGATGCGTTGGCCATCGCTATCTGCCACTGTTGGCGTGGTCCGGTTCTGCAACGCCAGCGCGACACCTTGGCTGCGCTTGCTAAGCAACACGAGGAGCGGGAGTTGGAGCTTTCTCGCCGTGAGAATCCCTCGCGGTAGGGGAGCCTGCTAGAGCACACTTGTGAGTTCGGCGTTTATCTCGGTGTCTTTCGGGAAGCCGTAGTGAAAGGAATTGTGAGAAGTGATTGCATCTCTACGCGGTGAGGTTATCGATCTCGGTGCGGACTATTGCGTTATCGAGTGCGGTGGTGTCGGGCATTTGGTCACCATTACGGGCAGGTTAGCTTCTCAGTTGGTGAGGCATGAGCAGACTTTCATGTTGACCACAATGGCGGTTCGTGAAGATGCGATTACGCTTTTTGGTTTTGCCAACTCGCAGGAACGTGAGATGTTTGCGCTCTTGCGCACTGTCTCAACAGTGGGGCCAAAAGTAGCGATGTCTGTTCTATCGGTACTGTCGCCGGCCGAGATTGCCAATGCGGTTGCCTCAAAGAATGCCAAGGCCCTCCAGGCGGCTAACGGCGTCGGCAAGCGATTGGCGGAGCGCCTGTTGGTTGAGTTGAAGGATAAGGTCGAGGTTTTCGCGGATAGGGCGGTATCCCAGCCGGAGGAAGCTGCAAGCGGAGCAGCGCCTGGCATTGTTTTGAAGGCAGATCTGGATCAGGTCGTTGGTGCTTTGGTCGGGCTTGGGTTCCCGGAAGCTGATGCGAATGAGGCAGCGGAGACCGTTGTTCGGATTGATCCGACCTTGGATACATCAATGGCGCTGAAGGCGGCGCTAAAGACATTGGGCGAAAAGTAAATCCAGGTCGAGGACCTGCAGCTACATTGATGATGAAAAATGGCAGTGCACTAGGATGAGGGGACTATGAGCGATATCGAGCGCACGGAGTTTAACGTGTCGGGCAATCCCTTCAGGGACTCTTTAGGTGGAGCAGCCAACGACCATTTTGGCGGTGGGGGAAATGGTGCACAACGTGATGTCGATGCCCGTGCTCAGGTCGAGGAAGTCGATGCGGAATCGAACCTGCGACCAAAGTCGTTAGGGGAGTTTATCGGCCAACCCAAGGTCCGCGAGCAGCTGGATTTGGTGCTCTCCGGGGCACGGGGACGAAATGTGACTCCGGACCACATTCTGCTGTCGGGACCTCCCGGCCTGGGTAAGACCACCATGGCCATGATTATTGCGCAGGAGATGGGGTCCTCCCTGCGAATGACGTCCGGTCCGGCGCTTATTCGCGCTGGCGATTTGGCAGCAATGCTATCGAACCTGCTCGAGGGCGATGTACTCTTCATTGACGAGATCCACCGCATTGCCAGGCCCGTGGAGGAAATGCTCTACATGGCAATGGAAGATTTCCGTATTGATGTCATCGTGGGCAAGGGGCCTGGAGCTACGTCAATTCCACTCGAGATTCCACCTTTTACGCTGGTAGGCGCAACGACGCGCTCGGGTATGCTGACTGGCCCACTGCGTGACCGTTTCGGTTTTACTGCGCAGATGGAGTTCTACGAGGTCGAGGATCTGACAAAGGTGGTTACCCGTGCCGCTGGGATCCTCGGGGTGGATATCAGCCCAGAGGCTGCAGTGGAGATTGCCTCGCGTTCGCGAGGTACCCCGCGAATTGCCAACCGTCTATTGCGTCGCGTTCGCGATTTCGCAGATGTTCACTCCGGTGGCGTTATTGATCTTGGTGCGGCCAAGGCCGCGTTGATTGTCTTCGATGTCGATGAGCTTGGGCTAGACCGCTTGGACCGCGCAGTGCTGACTGCCCTGGTCAAGGGGCACGGTGGCGGCCCGGTGGGCGTGAATTCCCTGGCGCTGGCAGTGGGTGAGGAGCCCTCGACTGTGGAAGAAGTGTGCGAGCCCTACCTGGTCCGTGCCGGGATGATTGCACGTACATCGCGCGGACGTGTTGCAACTGCCCGAGCATGGCGGCACTTGGGGTTGCAGCCTCCGGAGGGAACTATCGGAGAATAGCTTTCTCATCGACCTGGCCGGGGCAGTGTGGAATTGCTAGCTGGCAATTCGTTAAACTCGGCAGACATGGATCAAACTATTCTCCTCCTACTTATTTTCTTGTTCCTGGCGCTGCCAATTTGGCAGATCATCAAGCAGAACAAGCAGGTGCGCACCATTCGGGACATGCAGGATAAGTTGGCCCCGGGCGCAGAGGTCATCACCGGTTCCGGTATGCATGGTGTGGTCGTTGATACGACCGAAACAACCGTCGACCTGATTATCGCTGACGGCATCGTGACCCGGTGGGAAAAGGGCGCCATTGCCCGCAACCTCACCACCGGTACCGGAGCTAGCTACGCTCACCGTGATCGACGTGGCCGTGTTTCCGATGCGCCAGATGACCACGTCGGCGACGTCCAAGAAATCACCGGCCACGGTCCGGCTGACAATGCAGCTTCGGACATCAATGAGCAGGTCGAGAACCCGAATACTCCGAGTACCCCGGATAACCCGGGTACAGACGGTTCCACTTCCACCGAAAAGCAGTAGTAGTTCTTTGCACGCCCACGCCCCGTCGGTTTGCATGCATCCAAGCTGTAGCGTGCGCCGTGGGGTTAGCGGGCGCGTCCCAGGTTTCGCCGTCGGCAAGCGTGGGCAAGATTTTCACTAAATAGGTACAAGTCAAAACCGGCGCACTACGCTAAATCGGTTATTCTCTAGCGGTTGGTGTTTATAGCTTTGCTTAGCGACGCCCGCAATGCCTCTTCCTGGTATCGCGCGATTTCGCGGTGCGGTTATAGACCTGCGTTTCTACCCGAAACGCTTAAGTACCTAAACGTCACGATTCAGGAGACTTTGCTTTGAACAGCAAATCCAGATCCGGTGCGAATACATTCAAGAGGAACTGGCCACAGTGGCTGTTGGCACTGTTTGTCGGCTTCCTCATTCTTACGTACGCACTCGTCTTTTTCACCGGCGGCGGATCAGCCAAGCCAAAGTTGGGCATCGACTTGCAGGGTGGTACCCGAGTAACCTTGGTGCCGCAGGGCGAAAAGCCGACGCGCGATCAGCTGGACCAGGCTCGCAAGATTCTGGAGAACCGCGTAAACGGCATGGGTGTCAGCGGCGCTCAAGTTGTCACCGACGGTGACACGCTGGTCATTACCGTGCCGGGTGAAGACTCACAGGAGGCGCGTACGCTCGGCCAGACTTCGCAGCTCTTCTTCCGTCCGGTAGAACAGCCCACCCAGGGCCCTGATGAAGCTGCCTTTGGCGAGGTAGTTAAGAAGACTGCTGAAGATTGGGTGTCAGTCGGTGTCCTGTCGAAGGAGGACGCCACCAAGCGTGTTGATGACCTCTACAAGGACATGAACGAAACGCAGAAGCGTGCAATTGATGCCTTCAAGGAACAGAACCCAGATCAGCCGGTTCCCGAGGAGCTGTCCAAGTCGCTGGGCGAGGCCCCGAAGTTGGACGCAACAGCTCCGGCAAAGCCGGCGAACTCAATTGAAGCGGCCGAGCTGCGTACGAAGGTTCGTGACGTGCTGTTGGCGACTCGCCAGTCCGAAGACCCAACGACACAGTTTGCAGCCGCTGCGCTGATGACCTGCGATAACCGCGATGCAGTTGATCCGCTACAGGGTGCCGATGACCCGGCCAAGCCGCTGGTGACCTGTGCGCCCGAAGGCGGTAAAGCCATCTTCCTGGGCAAGGCTCCGCTGTTGATTGGGCAGGAGGACGAGGCCAAGGGCCAGCGTCTGTCCGGCGACGCTATTGATACCAATGCGCCGATTAACGGTGGTTACGATCAGCAGTCTGGTCAGATTCAGGTCTCCTTTAGCTTCAAGTCCGGGAAGAATGACACCGGCGCTCGCACATGGACCAAGTTGACTAATGACTACCTGCAGCGGCAGGTCGCTATCGTGTTGGACTCGAAGGTCATTTCCGCCCCGGTGATTCAGGAGGCAACCCCAGTTGGTTCTGCCACCCGCATCACGGGCGACTTCTCAATCGACGAGGCACAGGGGCTGGCCAATAACCTGCGTTATGGTGCACTGCCGCTGTCGTTCGCAGGTGAGGACGGCGAGCCGGGCGGCACCACCACGACTATCCCGGCCATGCTTGGTTCGGCTTCCTTGGAAGCCGGTCTGCTTGCCGGCATTATCGGTATCGCCCTGATTGTCGTCTACGCGATTGCTCTCTACCGCGGCCTGGGCGTGATTTCGCTGGTTTCGCTGGCAGCAGCTGGAGCGATGGTCTACGGCGTCCTTGTCCTTCTTGGTCGTTGGATTGGCTACTCGCTCGATCTCGCTGGCATCGCCGGCATCATCATCTCTATCGGCGTAACGGCTGACTCCTTCATCGTCTTCTTCGAACGCATTAAGGACGAAATCCGCGCGGGTAGAACTTTCCGCTCCGCGGTTCCGCACGCTTGGCGACGAGCACGGCGCACCATCCTATCGGGTAACTTTGTGTCCATCATTGCGGCTGTGGTTCTTTACATCCTGGCCGTTGGCGATGTCCGCGGTTTCGCGTTCACACTTGGTCTCTCCACAGCATTCGACATTGTGACGGCTTTCCTCGTGACTGCGCCGTTGGTCATCCTGGCTACTCGTAAGTGGCCAGCTTTGTCCAAGCCGTCGATGAACGGCTTCGGCTCGGTCATGGAGATTGCACAGAGGAATAAGACTGTAGCTGCCGGTAAGAAGGCCGGAGCCTCCGATGCCTCCGCCAGTACGGCTGCCGACACCGGTGCAGCTCACTCCAGCGCGAATGAGGGGAAGTAGGAATCCATGAATACTACTCAGACGAATCCGGCGCTAATCACTGAGCCAGAAAGCGTGAAAGACGACTCCTTCTTCCGCCGCCTCTACACCGGCGAGGGTGGAATCAATATCGTCGGCAAGCGGAAGCGCTGGTACCAGATTGCCGTCGCCATCATCGTTGTTGCTTTCGCAGCGATGCTGATTCGCGGGTTCAGCTTCGGTATCGACTTCGAGGGCGGTACCAAGATGACTATGCCGCCGGCCTCAGTGACAACTGAGCAGGCCGAGGAGGTTTTCACCGAGGCGACCGGAGTGAAGCCGGAGCTGGTGCAAATTATCGGTTCTGGTGAGGGCCGAATCCTGGAGATTACCTCTGAGAAGCTGACTCAGGACCAGATTAATAGTGCTCGTATCGCGTTGAATGATGCATTCAAGCCCGTCGATGTGCAGGGGCAGCAGACCCCGGATGCCATTGGTGACTCGACCGTGTCGGAGTCGTGGGGCTCTTCGATTACCAACCGAATGCTGCTGGCTGCAGTGGTGTTCCTGGGTCTGGTGTTCATCTACATCACCATTCACTTCGAGCGCGACATGGCCATTGCCGCAATTCTCGCCCTGGTTGTGGATGCAATCGTGATTATGGGCATCTACGCGCTCATTGGTCTTGACGTCACCCCGGCAACCATTATCGGCTTGCTGACAGTGCTGTCGTTCTCCCTGTACGACACCGTCGTGGTTTTCGACAAGGTCGACGAGAACACGGCAGGCTATCGTTCATCGACCCGTAGAAGTTACGCCGAGTTGGTGAACCTGGCGGTCAACCAAACCATCATGCGTTCTATCAACACCACGGTGTCGACGCTCCTGCCAATCCTGGCACTGATGGTCATCGCCGTGGGCATGCTGGGGGTCGGAACGCTGAAGGACCTTGCACTCGTTCAGCTCATCGGCATTATTCAAGGTACGTTCTCTTCGATCTTCCTGGCTTCGTCGCTGTTGGTGTCTCTCAAGTCGCGGCAGCGTGAATACCGCAAGCATGAAGAGGCGGTACTGTCTGCTCGCGCAAAGGCCTCTGAGGGGGCAGGATCGGGCACCGATTCCGCCACCACTGATGTTGCGGAGGACTCGGGCTCGAAGGAGCCGTCGGCAAGCGAGATGGAGCAGTCGACGTCGAAACGAACGGTGACGACTCCGAAGCTTGAGGGCGATGAAGACAAGCCGCTGTCCTGGCGTCCGGGGCAGTAGGAGGTAGCGCCTCCCAGTGGTTCGGGTGAAACTACTTTAAAAGCGCATTGTGCGGGTATCGTTGACAGGTACCCGCACTTTTTCTTTTCGCCGAAAAGGAGCTTAAACCTGTGTCGTATGCACACGCGCGTGAGGCATTAGCCGATCAGATTCGGTTCGTGCCCGATTTTCCAGTTGAGGGCGTACTCTTCGAGGACCTGACGCCGGCGCTTGCCGACGCCACGACGTTCGCCCTGATTGTGGACGAGATTTCCGCCAAGGTGGAAGAGTTCGGGGCTGATGTTATAGGCAGCCTAGATGCGCGTGGATTCCTGCTGGGTTCTGCGGTGGCGTACAAGCTCGGACTGGGGGTGCTCGCTATTCGTAAGAAGGGTAAGCTGCCACCGCCTGTGCTGACCGAGACCTATGAACTGGAATATGGTACGGCCGCGCTTGAGATTCCGGCTAGTGGTTTTGAGCTGAAGGGCAAGAAGGCCGTACTTGTCGACGATGTGTTGGCAACTGGTGGCACCCTGTGTGCAGCTCGCGCCCTGCTGGAGACAGCTGGTGTCGAGGTAACCGGGCTGTGCACCGTGCTGGAGGTTGAAGGCCTGGGAGCTCGGGAGAAGCTTGCTGATCTGCCTTTGTACGTGGTTAATAAGGGGTGAATGAGTCATGGCTGAAGGGCCCGCACGCCGTTATGGTGCCCGCCTAGCGCGAAGCCTTACCGGCAACAGAACGAAAATCCGCCCGGTGCTAGATCCCCTTGTCGCGGTGCATCGACAGGTGCATCCGCGCGCAGATTTGGCTGTGCTTCAGCGTGCCTACGATACCGCCGAGCGCCTTCACGACGGCGTGTACCGGAAATCCGGCGAGCCATACATCACTCACCCGCTTGCAGTCGCCACTATTGCCGCCGAGATCGGCATGGATACCACCACGCTGGTGGCAGCGCTGCTACATGACACGGTCGAAGATACCGATTACACGCTGGAGGACCTGGAGCGGGACTTCGGCCCAGAAGTCGCACGACTGGTCGACGGCGTGACCAAATTGGATAAGGTCGCGTTGGGCTCCGCCGCCGAGGCAGAGACCGTGCGAAAGATGATTATCGCCATGAGCCAGGACCCGCGCGTGCTGGTTATCAAGGTGGCTGACCGGCTGCATAACATGCGCACAATGCGCTTCCTGCCGCCGGAAAAGCAGGCTAAGAAGGCCCGTGAGACCCTCGAGGTGATTGCACCGCTGGCGCATCGTTTGGGAATGGCCAGCGTGAAGTGGGAGTTGGAAGATCTCTCCTTCGCCATTTTGTACCCGAAGAAGTACGACGAGATTGTGCGTTTGGTCGCAGATCGAGCGCCGCAGCGGGACCGGTACATCCAGGAAGTCTCCGAGATGATTCAGAAGGATCTGAAGGAGTCTCACATTGCTGCTGAGGTACAGGGCAGGCCGAAGCACTACTGGTCGATTTATCAGAAGATGATTGTCCGCGGCCATGAGTTCGACGAGATTTTTGACCTGGTCGGACTTCGAGTTCTGGTGGACACGACCAAGGACTGCTATGCCACCATGGGTGCCGTCCACTCGCTGTTCAAACCCATGCCGGGGCGATTCAAGGACTATATTTCCGCGCCGCGTTTCGGGGTTTACCAGTCGTTGCACACAACGGTCATCGGTCCAGGTGGCTCCCCGCTAGAAGTGCAGATTCGCACCCATGAGATGCACTACAACGCTGAGTACGGCATTGCCGCACACTGGCGCTACAAGGAAACCAAGGGCTCTCACAAGGGAGATTCCGCCGAAGTCGATCAGATGGCGTGGATGCGTCAGCTGCTGGATTGGCAGCGCGAGGCCGCAGATCCTAACGAGTTCCTGGACTCCCTGCGCTATGACCTCTCAGTCACTGAAATTTTTGCGTTCACGCCTAAGGGCGATGTCATCACATTGCCTGCGGACTCCACGCCGGTCGACTTTGCCTACGCGGTCCATACTGAAGTAGGTCACCGCTGTATTGGTGCCAAAGTCAACGGCAAGCTAGTGGCGTTGGAATCACCGCTAAAAACTGGCGACCGCGTCGAGATTTTCACGTCCAAGGATGCCGATTCCGGTCCGTCTAAGGACTGGGAGAAGTTTGTTAAAACTCCACGTGCGCGGGCAAAGATCCGTCAGTGGTTTGCCAAGGAGCGCCGCGAAGAGGCACTCGATGCCGGCCGTGACGCGCTGGCTGCAGAGGTACAGCGCGGCGGTCTGCCGATGCACCGCCTGTTCACTCCGGCGTCCATCAAGCAGATTGCCTCCGAGCTGCACTATGCGGATGTCGATGCGCTCTATACCGCTATCGGTAAGGGGCAGGTCTCAGCGCAGCATGTGACTCACCGGCTGATGGCGCAGTTCTCGAGCGCGGACGATGCCGAAGAGCAGTTGGTCTCCCGCACGCCAATTTCAAAGATGAACGTGCACGACACTCCGCGCCGCGCTGACAGCACGGGTGTGTTGGTAGAAGGCAGCGCGGATATGGCCGCTAAGCTCGCCAAATGCTGTACGCCTGTGCCGGGCGATGCCATCTTTGGCTTCGTCACCCGCGGCGGTGGGGTCAGTGTGCACCGTACGGACTGCACTAATGCGGAGAAACTGCACCAGGAGCCCGAGCGCATTATCGAGGTTTCCTGGGCAACGGATTCCTCCGGTGCGGTCTTCATGGTTACGGTGCAAATCGAAGCACTTGACCGTCACGGACTGCTCTCGGAGATCACTCGCGTTTTCTCCGATCAGAAGGTCTCAATCCTGTCGACGTCCTCTCATACCTCCGATGACCGCGTTGCCGTAATGCGTTTTAGCTTCGAGGTTTCGGACACTAAGCAGATGGGCTATATCTTCAACATTCTGCGCGGTGTCGAGGGAGTGTTCGATGTCTACCGCATTACTTCTGGTCAGTAGGCGGTTTAGTAGCCATCGATATGTGAAAAAGGATGAGACCGCGTAGATCCTAAAACAGGACCAAGGTGATTCACCTTGACCCTGTTTTTGATTAATTTCTCAATCAGTTAGTTGAGTCAACTACTTGACTTCCGCCTTCTCAATACGGACTTCCTTAGCTGGCTTACCGTCAGAGGTACCGCCACCCTCGATACCGTTCTTCGCAATGTCCGCAACCGTCTTGGTGCCCTCGTCAGTCATGGAGCCAAGCACGGTGTACTGCGGAGGCAGCTGAGAATCTGCCCAGTTGAGGAAGAACTGGCTGCCGTTGGCATCCGGGTCACTCGGGTTTGCCATGGCGATAGAGCCCTTCGGGTACACCAACGGGGTGTTCTGATCCAGGCCGGAATCCTTGACCGGCCACTCGCCAGCGAACTTGAAGCCCGGTCCGCCGGTACCGGTACCAGTCGGATCGCCACACTGCAGAACGTTCAGGCCACCACCGGTAATACGGTGGCACACGGTGTCGTTGAAGTAGTTGGACTTGGCCATGTGCTCAATTGCATTGACGCCGCAAGGTGAAATAGCGCGGTCCAGCTCCATCGGAATGTCGCCCTGGTTAGTCTTCAGGGTGATGGTTACAGTGCCAGTGGCGGGAACGTTGTCGGTAGCTGGCTTATCTATGTCCTTCGATGCCTCGCCATCATCCGGGTAGTCACAGGTCACGGTTTCCGGAAGTGGGGAAGAGCGCTTCATTGGAACCTTTTCACCGCTGACGGGAGTAGCTGTCAGAGCTGCAGGTTCGACTGGAGTCGTGGATTCATCAGCGGCCTCATTGTCGTCAGCGCCGCCAGCCGTGGTCAGCAAGTAGATGCCGCCACCGATAAAGAGCAGGATAGCCAAGGTAGTTACGACAACGCCCAGTGGCTTCAGCTTCTCGGCACGTGCACGGCGCTTAAGTTCGCGCTCGAGCGTCCGCATCGCATCTTTGCGCCTTTGCTCATTATTGGCCACTAGTCTTTCTCCGTATCTGTTAGTCATCTATTGCTGGTGACGGAACACCAGCGGACGATTTTGCCCATTGATAGTGACCGCATTTGAAGTAACAGCTCAGTCGGTCACCGTCGCGTACACAATCGACCATTATGCCCGGGATTGCTTCCCATTTGCGAGATGACAGGCCAACGAGCAAGGGGAAAGGTGCTCTCTTCCCGTTGTTGGAAGGCGCAAATAGCCTGCCGGGGGCTGTACACAATCGTTACAATGGAGCGCCATGGAGATATTTGGTTTTGCAGCCGGCCCTTTTCAGACCAACTGCTACGTGGCAACAGGCGCTCCGGAAATGGACGGCCTGTCCACCCCATGCGTCATTGTTGACCCGGGCATGGGGGCGTTCGAGGTAGTACGCGGCGAGGTTGAGAAGCGAGATTGGAAGCCGGAAGCAATTCTGCTGACCCATGGTCATATCGACCATGTCCGCGATGTCGCGGAGGCCGCCGACTTCTGGGATATCCCCGTCTTCATTCACGAAAGCGACAATGTGTTGCTGGCCAATCCGAAGCTCGGCGGTTCTTCTTTCGGACACCTCTTTGACATCGATTCTATGCAGGCTTATACGGAAGCCGATTTCTTCGAGGATGGCGACGAAGTAAAGTGGGCAGGGTTGAATTTCGAAGTCATTCACGCTCCGGGTCACTCTCCGGGATGCGTGATGCTGCGCGCTTCCGATGGGGAAGATGAGATTGTCTTCAGCGGGGACGTCCTCTTTAAGGGGGCTATCGGTCGCGTAGATTTGCCGGGCAGTAGTCCGGAGCACATGCAGCAGTCGTTGAAGGATAAGGTCCTCCCGCTGGCGGATGACCTCATGATTCTTCCGGGCCATGGCTCCGCATCGTCGATAGGCGAGGAGCGCGCGACCAACCCGTTCCTGCAAAACCTCACCTAGCCTGGCTGACACGTCGTGAGAGTTGGCAGGTAGAGTTAGCGGGGTGAACTCTAGCCAGAAGCCAAAGAAGTTGAAGCCATTCTCCGCGCCCAAGGGCGTGCCGGATTACGTCCCGCCGGTCTCCCGCGAATTCGAGGCGGTGCGAAACTCATTCCAGCACCGCGCACGACTTGCGGGCTATGAGCACATTGAGCTGCCAATTTTCGAGGAAACCGGGCTTTTTGCACGTGGCGTAGGTGAATCGACGGACGTCGTCACCAAGGAGATGTACACGTTCGCCGACCGCGGCGACCGTTCGGTCACCCTGCGCCCGGAGGGTACCGCGGGCGTGATGCGCGCGGTCATTGAGCACAATTTGGACCGCGGTCAGTTGCCGGTCAAGCTTTCCTACGCGGGGCCATTCTTCCGCTATGAACGCCCGCAGGCAGGCCGTTACCGTCAGTTGCAGCAGGTGGGCGTAGAGGCAATCGGCGTCGATGATCCTGCGCTGGACGCTGAAGTCATCGCGCTTGCCGACGCATGCTTCCGCGGTATCGGGCTCGAAGGCTTCCGCCTTGAACTGACAAGCCTTGGCGACAACACCTGCCGCCCTGAATATCGCGCTAAGCTGCAGGAGTTCTTGTTTGACCTGCCTCTGGATGAGGAAACGCGCCACCGTGCAAACATCAACCCGCTGCGCGTTCTCGACGATAAGCGACCGGAAATGCAGGAAATGCTTGCCGACGCGCCGCTGATGCTGGACCACCTTTCTGACAGCGCTCGCGGTCACTTTGAAGCTGTGACTGGACTGTTGGATGACATGAAGGTGCCCTATGTCATCAATCCTCGAATGGTGCGCGGACTGGACTACTACACCAAGACGTGCTTCGAGTTTGTTCACGACGGCCTTGGTGCTCAGTCGGGTATCGGTGGCGGTGGTCGCTACGACGGGCTGATGGCGCAGCTAGGCGGCCAAGAGCTGTCTGGAATTGGCTTTGGTTTGGGTGTGGATCGCGCGCTGCTCGCACTGGAAGCAGAGGGCAAGCATGCCAGCGATGGTCGACGCGTCGATGTGTATGGTGTTGCGCTCGGTGAAGAAGCCGCTCACGCTATGGCGGTGCAGATCAATAAGCTGCGCCAAGCGGGTATCCGCGCAGATATGTCCTACGGCGGCCGCGGTCTGAAGGGCGCGATGAAGGGTGCCGATCGCGCTGGAGCCCGATTTGCGTTGGTCCTCGGCGAGTCTGAATTGGCCGCGGGCGAGGTTCAGCTGAAGAACCTTGAGTCCCACGAGCAGCACGCAGTCGCCCTAGATGCACTGGTTCAGGAGTTGCAGTCGCGCATCTAGGAAACGCGCATTTGTTAAGTGCGGAGTCTAGCTGTAGACGCCGCGCTCGAGAGTGTCGCACTGAGACATCTTTCCTGACTTGTAGCCGGTGAGGAATGCCTTCGTACGCTGCTCGGCCGAGCCGTGGGTCCAGGAGTCCGGTTGAACACCACCGCCGGAATGCTGCTGGATGGTGTCATCGCCAATGGCCTTCGTAGTTTTGAGGGCATCGGCAACTTGCTCGTCGGAAAGCGGTTCGAGGATTGCGTCCGGCCCCTTGTCCGCGTAATGAGCCCAGATACCCGCGTAGCAGTCGGCCTGCAGCTCGATCTTTACAGCGTCGGAATCGGGGCCCGGTTCGTTGTAGTTACTGCGGCCGAGTGTGCCCTCCAACCTTTGGATATGGTGGGCGAATTCGTGGGCCACGACGTATTCCTGGGCGAGCGGTCCGTTGCCTCCGCCCATGCGCTCCAGGGTGCTAAAGAACTCCGTGTCGAAGTAGGCCGTTTGATCGGCGGGGCAGTAGAACGGGCCGGTGGACGAGGACGCTGCGCCGCAGCCCGACTGAGTGGAGCCTTCAAAGAGGACTAAGCCTGGGTTCGTGTACTCGATGCCGGCCTGTGCGGGGAGTTGTTCTTCCCAGACTCGGTCGACCGAAATACCGGTGAATTCCATCCGGCAATCGATGCGGCTGTTGGCATCTTCGCCGGTCTTGCAGGGATCCTCGCCAGGGGACTGCTGTGCAGTCTGCGAGGACTGGTTGTTCTGGGCACCTGTCAGCTGTCCCAATTGTCCCGGGTCGCCGCCGAGAAGTAAGTACAGGCCGATGAGGACAAGGCCGCCGATACCGCCACCGCCTACGGCGATAGCGCGGCCACCACCCGAGCGTCGCTCGGCACGAGCCGAGCTCTTTTGGAAGTCATTCCGGAAGGTCATAGGAGTAAGACTATTGCATAAGGTGCGGAAAACGGGCCATTGAATAGCGCTGCGTCATAGTATCCGCATGTAAATCAACGTCAGGATCTACGGAGAGCTTTGTCTAAGTGAGTACATGAAGCCCGAGGTAGGCCCAAGGCGATGACCGGTAATAAGCAAAATAGCCGGGGTCTTCTTCTCACCTTTCTGGCTTCAAGGTAGACTACACGGACGAAACCGCTATCCACAGCGTTAATCCCTATAGCACCAATTTTGGAAGGACCAATTCGCAGTGCTTCGTACGCATCTTGCCGGAGACCTCCGCGCTGACCTCGCCGGCAGCACAGTAACCCTGACCGGTTGGGTAGGACGCCGCCGTGACCATGGTGGCGTGATCTTCATCGACATGCGTGACCGCTCCGGTTACGCCCAGGTTGTGTTCCGCAACAGCGAAGTTGCTGAGCGTGCACACCACCTGCGCAGCGAATACTGCATTCAGGTCACCGGTGTCGTTGAGAAGCGCCCGGAGGGCTCCGAAAACCCGAACCTGGCATCGGGTGAAATTGAGGTCAATGTTACGGAGCTGACCATCCTCAACGAGTCGGCGGCATTGCCGTTCCAGCTCGAGGATGTTGGAACTTCTGGCACTGTCGGCGAGGAAGCCCGCCTGAAGTACCGCTACCTAGACCTACGCCGTGAAGGCCCGGCCAAGATTATGCGTCTCCGTGCGGCTGTCAACCGCGCAGCCCGTAAGGTGCTGGACAGCCACGACTTCACCGAAATCGAGACCCCGACGTTGACTCGCTCTACGCCGGAAGGTGCTCGTGACTTCGTGGTGCCGGCTCGTTTGAAGCCGGGCACTTTCTACGCACTGCCGCAGTCCCCTCAGTTGTTCAAGCAGCTGCTTATGGTCGCTGGCATGGAGCGCTACTACCAGATCGCCCGCTGCTACCGAGATGAGGACTTCCGCGCTGACCGCCAGCCGGAGTTCACTCAGCTCGACGTTGAGATGAGCTTCGCCGAGCAGGACGATGTCATTGCGCTGGCAGAAGAGATTCTGGTTGCTATCTTCGCCGAGGCCGGTGTCACTGTTCAGACCCCGATTCCACGCATGACCTTCAAGGAGGCCATGGAGAAGTACGGTTCTGACAAGCCGGACCTGCGCTTCGACATTCCGCTGGTGGAGTGCACCGAGTTCTTCAAGGACACCACTTTCCGTGTCTTCCAGAACGATTACGTCGGTGCAGTTGTTATGGACGGTGGCGCATCGCAGCCTCGTCGTCAGCTCGACGCTTGGCAGGATTGGGCCCGCCAGCGCGGCGCAAAGGGCTTGGCCTACATCCTTGTTGGGGAGGACGGCACTCTGGGCGGCCCGGTTGCCAAGAACATTACTGACGCAGAGCGTGAAGGCATCGCGGCGCACGTAGGCGCGAAGCCGGGTGACTGCATCTTCTTCGCTGCAGGTGACGCTAAGAGCTCCCGTGCACTGCTGGGTGCTGCTCGTGGAGAGATTGCCAAGAAGCTCGGCCTTATCAAGGAAGGCGACTGGGCATTCACCTGGGTCGTCGACGCACCGTTGTTCGAGCCGGCTGCCGACGCTACCGCTTCCGGTGACGTTGCCCTGGGCCACTCGCAGTGGACTGCTGTGCACCACGCCTTCACCTCGCCGAAGCCAGAGCACATGGATACCTTCGACAAGGATCCTGGCAACGCACTGGCTTACGCCTACGACATCGTCTGCAACGGTAACGAAATTGGTGGCGGCTCCATTCGTATTCACCGCCCAGATGTCCAGAAGCGCGTCTTCGATGTTATGGGCATCGGCGAGGAAGAGGCACAGGAGCAGTTCGGCTTCCTGCTGGATGCCTTCCAGTACGGCGCTCCGCCGCACGGTGGTATCGCATTCGGTTGGGACCGTATCGTTTCCCTGCTGGCCGGCGTTGACTCCATTCGCGAAGTTATCGCCTTCCCGAAGTCCGGTGGCGGCGTTGATCCGTTGACTGACGCCCCGACTCCGATTACCGCTCAGCAGCGCAAGGAGACCGGTATCGACTTCAAGCCGAAGCCAAAGCAGAAGGCAGACGGCGTTAAGGCAGCAGCCGACGCAGGCGACAGCAAGTAAACAAAGAAATCACATTGCGAGGAATGTGATCTGCCACTCCAGCGTGAACAGCGCGAGTGGCGCCAATTCCTCCTAACCAAGGCGGTACTGGCCACAACGCAACATCCGTATCGCCTGACTGAAACTGGCTCATTGAAAGGGCATTCAATGGAGTACTCGGACGACGCTGCAGCAGAAGTTGACAGCGTAGTTAAAGATGCAGAGACACTGCTTTCCGCACGATTCGGCGGCACTCCAGTGTTGTCGGATCCAGAAGTACTTACAGGTCAGTCAAACGCTCTTGTTGTCCGCGTACGGGTCGCCACAAATCCCTTTATGCAGGAACGCACGGTCGTCGTAAAGCAAATTCCTACGACGACTGAAGGCGTCGATCCCGCCGTTTTACGGGAAGTCGTGGCGTACCAGTTCATCAATACACTGCCTGACGACGTCCGCCCGGGGCCTCAGCTTCTTGCTTACGATGTTTCAAAGCAGCTATTGGTTCTCAGCGACGTCGGTGTCGTGGACACTCTTGCGGACGTACTCTTTCGTGGCGATGAAGAGCGACGATTGCGCGCATTCCGCAGCCTCGGCGCTTCGCTGGGTCGGATGCATATTCACACGCATACTCGTGAAGAGGGATTTGAGACCCTGCGTCGTCGTATGTGGGTGAAGAACAAGGTCGATCGCGAGGCTCTCGAGGCGCGTGACCACGGCATTGTGTCGGGGATTCGCTTTGGTATGCGAGCTGTCGAGGGGTCCGGCATTCCTGTTCCCGACGCTGTGCGCTCTTTCGGTGAGGATGCTGCTCGTCGAATTGAGAAGGGCACGCATAGGGCGTTTACTCCGTTTGACCTCGCCCCGGACAACATTCTGCTGGCGGATAAGGTCCAGTTCCTCGACTATGAGTGGGCTGGTTACCGCGATGTCATCTTCGACGTGGCCAGCGTCGTCGCAGGCTTCCCGCTGCACGTTTTCGTGGAGCGTCCATCGGAGGCAGAGGTCGACGTGTTTGTCCGTGCCTGGATGGAAGAGATTCGTGACCATTGGTATCGCGGCACGAGCGACCGCCGTTTGATGGCGTTCATCGCTGCGGCGTTGCTCGGTTGGTTTTTCATCTCCGCAACGGTTTCCTTCTTCGGTTCTCCAAAACAAGCGCTGTGGGTGGGGCATGAAGGACGCACGGACCTGAAGCCGGAAGTTGGCGGCTCAGCACTGGAGCGGCGCGACATGGCTAACACGGCTCGCGCGATTGCACAGTTCGCCCATAAGTGTGAGGACGATCGTGCCGACGAGCTGGAACAGTTCGCGCATGCAGTCATCGATTTCTTAGAGCAAGAGGAAGGCTAGGGCACACGTGGCGGATCCGAATAAGCTGCCGTCAGGCGGTGCAAACGGCTCCGCCGATGACGCTCCAGGGCTTTTCGACGAGCCTTCGGTCGCCGGACCTACAGCGGCCAAGAGCCAAGGTCGGAGTGCGGGGCCAGCAAGCACTGGCCTGAACTCCGATGCGAGCGCCTACTTTCACCCAGGTGCACACGCGCCGTTGGCGGTTCGGATGCGACCGCGAAACCTCGATGAAGTCGTTGGTCAAGACCACCTGTTAGCCCCCGGAGCACCGTTGCGCCGTCTGGTCGAAGGTGGCGGCGACACTTCCGTTATTCTGTTCGGTCCTCCTGGAACTGGCAAAACCACTCTCGCCAGTTTGATTTCCGCGGCGACCGGACGACACTTTGAAGCGCTTTCCGCGCTTAATGCAGGAGTGAAGGAAGTGCGTGCGGTTATCGATACTGCTCGTCGCACACTCGTTAACCAGGGCATTCAAACGGTGCTCTTCATCGACGAGGTGCACCGTTTTTCCAAGACCCAGCAGGATGCCCTGTTGGGTGCCGTGGAAAACCGGATTGTCCTTCTCGTCGCGGCAACGACGGAAAACCCATCCTTCTCAGTGGTGTCCCCGCTGCTCAGTCGGTCACTGCTGTTGCAGTTGCAGTCACTGGACGACGAAGCCGTCGGCACGCTCATTGATCGAGCACTTACCGATGAGCGCGGCCTGAATGGTCGCGTCAGTATGACAGACGATGCACGTAAACAGCTCATTGCGCTGGCAGCTGGTGATGCTCGTCGTTCCCTCACGTACCTCGAGGCAGCCGCAGAAGCCGTCGCCGATGGTGAGCAGATTACCGCTGAGTCGCTTGCCAATTCGATCAACAGAGCCGTGGTTCGCTATGACCGCGACGGCGACCAGCATTACGACGTCACCAGCGCGTTTATTAAGTCCGTCCGCGGATCTGATGTCGATGCTGCCCTGCATTACCTGGCGCGGATGATTGAGGGTGGGGAAGACCCTCGGTTTATTGCCCGACGAATCGTAATTCTGGCCAGCGAAGACATCGGTATGGCCGACCCGACAGCTCTGCAAACCGCCGTCGCCGCGGCGCAGGCAGTTGCCTTGATAGGGATGCCGGAAGCCCGGCTGACGCTGGCGCAGGCCACGATTCACTTGGCAACAGCACCGAAGTCGAATTCGGTCATAAGCGCAATCGACGGGGCATTGAAGGATGTTCGTTCCGGGAAGACCGGACCGGTGCCACCACATTTGCGCGACGGACATTACAGCGGGGCTAAGGACCTTGGTCACGCGGTGGACTATATCTACCCGCACAATGACCCCATGGGTGTCGTCGCCCAACAGTATCCACCAGATCAGTTGGTGGGCACTGATTATTTCGTCCCATCCAATCACGGTCGTGAAAACGGCATGGCTGAATACCTCGGACGCATTCGCCGAATTATCCGGGGGAGCCGCCGGAAATCGAAGTAGGCGAGATCGGTCGGAATCTACGGGGTGCCGGTGGGGTGGTTTTAAAGTTGCTCGAACCGAGCGGGTAGACTGCTAGTTTTGTATTAAACATCTCGGACGCTCGACGTGAAACGAGGAAGTAGAACACCGTGCAGACTCATGAAATTCGAAATCGCTTCATCCAGCATTTCGTAAAGGCGGGACACACCGAGGTCCCCAGTGCCTCCCTGGTTTTGGATGACCCGAACCTGCTGTTCGTTAATGCCGGCATGGTGCCGTTCAAGCCCTACTTCCTCGGCAATGAGACTCCGGACTTCTCCACCGCGACCTCAATTCAGAAGTGCGTGCGCACACTGGACATTGAAGAGGTGGGTATCACCACCCGCCACAACACCTTCTTCCAGATGGCGGGTAACTTCTCCTTCGGAAATTACTTCAAGGAAGGTGCCATCACTCATGCATGGAGCCTTCTGACTGGTGCTGTTGAGGACGGCGGCTTTGGCATCCCGGCTGAGAAGCTGTGGGTGACGGTTTTCCTCGATGACGATGAGGCTCATGACATCTGGCACGAGAAGGTTGGTGTGCCGGAAGAGCGCATTCAGCGCCGAGGCATGGCGGACAACTACTGGTCCATGGGTGTGCCTGGCCCGTGTGGCCCGTGTTCAGAGATTTTCTACGACCGCGGCTCGGAGTACGGCGCTGACGGTGGCCCAGAGGCGGACGAGGATCGCTACATCGAGATTTGGAACCTCGTCTTCATGGAAAACGAGCGTGGCGAAGGAACAGGCAAGGACTCTTTCGAGATTCTTGGCCCGCTGCCGAAGAAGAACATCGATACCGGTATGGGCATCGAGCGCGTTGCTTTTCTGCTGCAGGGTGTCGACAACGTCTATGAAACCGATCTGCTGCGTCCGGTTATCGACGAAGCTGAGCGGCTCACCGGTTCGAAGTACAGCTCCAACCACCAGGACAACATCCGTTTCCGCGTCATCGCTGACCACAGCCGCACCGGCTTGATGCTGATGCTCGACGGTGTCACCCCCTCGAACTCCGATCGTGGCTATATCCTGCGTCGCCTGCTGCGCCGCATCATCCGCTCTGCGCGTCTGCTCGGCGCTAACGGTCCAGTGCTGGAGAAGCTGATTGGTATTGCGGCCGAGACCATGACCCCGTCGTACCCAGAGATCGCGGAGAACTGGAACCGTATTCGCCGCGTCGCCGTCGCCGAGGAAAAGACCTTCACCAAGACTCTGTCCGCCGGTGAGGAGCTGTTCGAACGTGCTGCCACCAAGGCCAAGGCAGAGGGTAAAACCGTTCTATCCGGTCACGACGCCTTCACCCTGCATGACACCCACGGCTTCCCAATCGACCTGACCATCGAGATGGCCGAAGAGGCCGGCCTGACCATCGACCGCGAGGAATTCGATCGCGAGATGGCTGAGCAGCGTGCGCGCGCAAAGGCCGACAGCCAGGCAAAGAAGCAGTCTCACACCGACCTGCATGTCTACCGCGAGTTCATCGATGAACACCCGACGTCCTTCACTGGTTACGATCGGCTTGCCGACGAATCCACGATTCTTGGCATCATTGCCGATGGCCAGAAGCAGTCGTTTGCCGCAGAGGGCGATGAGATTGAGGTTATCCTCGATCGCACTCCGCTCTACGCCGAGGCCGGCGGTCAGCTGGCTGACCGTGGTCGTATCGTGACTGATTCCGGCGCTGTGGTCCACATCAACGATGTTCAAAAGGTGGGCAAGAAACTGTGGCTGCACAAGGGCATTGTCACCGCTGGTGAATTCACTCCGGGTGTCTCTGCTGAAGCTTTGGTCGACGAGCAGTGGCGTCACGGTGCTCGTCAGGCGCACACTGCAACTCACTTGATTCACGGTGCTCTGCGTCAGGTACTGGGGGATACTGCAACTCAGGCTGGTTCCATGAATAAGCCGGGCTACCTCCGTTTCGACTTCAAGTACGGTGAGCAGCTCACACCGGAACAGCTCCGTGAGATTGAGCAGATCACCAATGAGGCTGTCGACAACGACTGGGCTGTCAATACTGCCGAGATGCCTTTGGAAGAGGCCAAGGCAGCTGGTGCCATGGCATTGTTCAACGAGAACTACGGCGACATCGTCCGCGTTGTCGAGGTCGGTGGCCCGTTCTCAATTGAGCTGTGTGGCGGTACCCACGTTTCGCATTCTTCGCAGATTGGTCCGGTAGCTGTGCTGGGCGAGTCCTCGGTCGGATCGGGCGTGCGCCGTATTGAGGCTTACTCGGGTATGGATTCCTTCCGCTACCTGTCCACCGAGCGTCTCCTGGCTGAACGACTGGCCACTGAATTCAAGGCTCCTTCTGCTGAGCTGCCAGACCGCATTGCAGCACTGGCTGAAAAGCTCAAGGCTGCAGAGAAGCAGCTCGCTGATTTCAAGGCCGGACAGCTGCTGGCCAATGCCGCGTCTCACCTGGAGTCCGCTCGCACCATCGGCGATGTCACCTACCTCGGCCTTAAGCTTCCCGACGGTACGGAGATGAAGGACATCCGTTCGCTGGCTAATGACTTGGCGAAGCGCCTTGCGGATCGCCCAAGCGTCATTGCGTTGATTTCCAACGCTGGCGGCAAGGTTCCGTTTGTGGCCTCGGTTTCGGATGAAGCCGTCAATCGCGGTATTAAGGCCGGCGATTTGGTGAAGCTGATGGGCGCTGAGGTCGGTGGCAAGGGCGGCGGTAAACCGGCAATGGCACAGGGCTCCGGCTCTGATGCTTCCGGAATCGACGCAGCATTGGCCGCTGTTGAGGCCGAACTGTCCAAGTAGCCAATTAACGGCTGTGCTATCGGAAGAGCAGTAAACAATGGCTAAGCCCCGTATTGATACCCCCGGTCAGGATGATCCTGGTCGGGGTCGACGGCTCGGAATCGACGTCGGCGATGTCCGCGTTGGCGTCGCGGTCTCTGACCCCGACTGTATCCTGGCGATCCCGGTTGAAACAGTCACTCGAGCAACGGGGCGAAAAGATCCTGACGGGCCGGATATTGACCGGCTCGTGGAACTTGCCACTGAACTTGAGGTCGTCGAGATTGTTGTCGGCATGCCCCTTATGCTCGACGGCTCGTTCGGGACTTCTGCGCGGAAAGCTACTGACGTTGGATTCCGGCTGCAGCGCCGACTCGGTGATCGAGTCGTAGTGCATTACGCCGACGAGCGGATGACGACGGTAATGGCCCAATCACGACTGCACGCAGCAGGTATTGATGTTAAGTCCGGTCGGAAGATTATTGACCAGGCTGCGGCAGTAGAAATTCTGCAGTCCTGGTTGGACAGACGGGCAAAAGCTTTGGACGAAAATACCGAGTAGGGGCACACAAAAGTTACCGAAAGGTGACAATTCACCCACCTTTGCGCAATTATTAAGTGTGTAATACCTAAGCACGTTTGTCGCGTGCATAGGATTTGAAAAGTTGAAGTGGCGATTCACACCTACAATGCAACCTAGTGCTACGACTTCGTCGTAAAGCTATGTCGCACCAGTCGTTATTAGTCGCGTGTCGTACCTGAATGGGAAGACTCCTTGCTGATACCGATGGGAGAGTGAGCTGCATTCGAGGAGATTATTGATGAGTAAAGACGCGCAGACTGCGCGCCGCACTGATAGCGGCGGTGCCGACCGGGACCGCGCTGGTGCTCGCAGCGGTGGGGCAAAGCCTCGAGTTCGTCACCGCCAAACGGCAGTGGCAATCAATGTAACTTCTGTCCTGTTATGCGTGTTGGTCCTCGGAGTGATTGGCCTCGTCTGGAATCGTGGCGGCATTGTTGACGATTACGATGGCAAAGCTGAGGGTCCATTGACGATTGTTGAGGTCAGTGAAGGCACGTCACTTACTGATTTGTCCAACCAGTTGGTGGAAAGCGGCGTCGTCAAGTCTTCCCGTGCGTTCATCCAGGCCGCGAATGAGAACTCTCATTCAAGTGAATTGCAGCCTGGTTTCTACCGACTCCATCAGCGGATGAAGGCCGACGAGACCGTCGAGGCTCTTCTGGATGTCGAAAATCAGGTCGGTACCGTTGACATTCCGACTGGCGCCCGTTTCGCCGATACCCGCATTGTGTCCTCATCGGATGTACGTAAGGGAATTTTCTCGCTTATTTCTGAGGCCACTTGTGTTGAAGACAATGACTGCGTATCCAAGGCCGATCTCGAACGTGCTGCTGGCGAGGCCGATTTGGCCGCGCTGGGTGTTCCAGAATGGGCACGGGACGCGGTAGCTGCGCGTGGCAACGACCCTCGTCGTCTTGAGGGACTCATTACGCCGGGTATTCATCACCTTGACCCGCAGCAGACGCCCGAACAGATGCTGGCAAAATTGGTCAAGGAATCGGTGAAGAAATATGAGGACACGGGTCTCATGGCTTCAGCGGACATGGTTGGTCTTACTCCATACGAGCTGATTACCGCAGCTTCTTTGATCCAGATGGAGGCGCCAGATGGCGACTTCGATAAGGTCGCTCGCGTTATTCTCAACCGTCTCGACGAACCGATGCAGCTGCAGTTCGACTCGACAGTCAACTACGACCTGCCAGATCAGGAAATCGCAACCACGGATGAGGACCGCGCGCGAAAGACCGCGTGGAACACCTACGCCAAGGAGGGGCTGCCGGAAACCCCCATTGCTTCGCCCTCCATCGAGGCGATTCGTGCCATGGAAAATCCGGCTGACGGCACCTGGCTGTACTTTGTCACGGTGGACAAGGAAGGAAATACTGTCTTTAGCACGACCTTCGAAGAGCACGAGGCCGCTATCGACGAGTCACGCAACAATGGCGTGCTGGATTCCAACCGCTAAGAGGTAGAACTCCTATGCCTATAACTCATCGCGCAGCCGTGCTGGGAGATCCGATTGATCACTCGTACTCGCCGGCTATTCACAACGCCGGTTACCGCGCTGCGGGAATGAATGACTGGCACTATGACCGCATTCGCTGCAACGCCGAAGAACTTGCCGACGTCGTTGGTGGAGCAGACCCCAGTTTCCAGGGATTTTCCGTCACGATGCCTGGCAAGTTTGCCGCGCTGGACTTCGCGGATGAAGTCAGTGAGCGCGCACGGCTCATAGGTTCAGCGAACACTCTGGTCCGTCGCGATTCGGACTGGTTTGCCGACAACACCGATGGCGACGGCGTACTGGGAGCACTGCGCGAGATAGACTGCACGAACGCACCACGTGGCCGCGCCGTTGTTGTTGGTGCCGGTGGCACGGCACGACCGGCACTTTGGGCGCTGTCGCAGCTGGGTGTCAATCATGTGACCGTAGTAGCGCGCTCCGAGCGCGCATATGACATTGAACCATTAGCTGCCGCGCTGGGGATGGAATTTGTTTGGGTGACTTTTGATGTTCCAAACCTGGCAGATATTGCTGGTAATGCCGACGTGCTGGTCTCTACGGTGCCGTCAGCCGCAATTGAGTCGGTTGCTGGCTACCTCGCTCGAGCACCGAAGATTCTCGACGTCATTTACAATCCCTGGCCAACCCCACTTGTGAAAGCAGCGGAACGCGGAGGGACACAGGCGGTCGGTGGATTGTCCATGTTGCTACATCAAGCGGTGGGACAGTTTGAGCAGTTTACTGGACGCACTCCCGATGTCGAGGCGATGCGTGCAGCGCTGCCGAACTAGCTCACAACCGTTACAATCCCAAAGTTATGGGGTGGGGAATAACTGAGATAGGGCTGTCTCCGATTGGACAGCACAGGATTGACCCGGTCTACCTTGACCGGGTTTTCTATTTCCTAGTCGTGATGCTTGTACTCGGCTGGGGCGGTGTTGGCTGCTGGTTGGATGTGACTCGGCGAAGACTACCGAACTGGTGGTTAGTGCTAGGGGCAGTGGGTCTGATAGCAACCACTGGAATGGTGCTCCAGCAAAAGCGCACCTTGGCTGACAATCTCGCCAGTGCAGTCGCAGCCATAGGAACAGGAATAGGCCTCTGGTTTGGCCTCTATGTAGCAGTCTTCATCTTCAACCCACGCTCTATGGGGGCTGGAGATGTGAAGCTCGCAGCAATTCTCGGGGGCGGTGTCGGTCTGGTATCGGGCGAGCCAGTGGCGACAGCAATTTGGATTGCAGTGGCAATTCTGTTGGCTGCCGGACTCACTCTCCTCATGGCAGGAGTCACCGCGGGAAAGCGGGGCTGGGGTGACCGTCGTAAAGCAAAAACAGCGCCTGTACCGGCGAGCGTGCCTCATGGGCCTGCGATGCTTGCAGCAACCGCCATTGTGTGGGGGATAAGCGGAGGGTACCTACAAGTCCCCTGAAGCGGTAGACCAGGGGCGATGAATTGGGGCATATTTGAAACTTGTATGCCCCCAAATGCACAAGAAGTACGGCAAACGTGACATTATGATACCTATGCTTCGTTGGACTACCGCGGGTGAATCTCACGGCAAAGCGCTTATCGCTCTCGTAGAAGGCGCGCCAGCCGGACTTCCCCTGACTACAGATGACGTATCACGCCACCTCGCACGCCGCCGCCTCGGCTATGGTCGCGGGGCGCGAATGAAGTTTGAGGCTGATGAGGTCACCCTGCTGACTGGCATTCGACATGGTGAGACGCTGGGATCGCCGATTGGCATTATGGTCGGCAACTCCGAATGGCCCAAGTGGACTGAGGTCATGAGCCCGGATCCAGTTGACCCAGTTGTTTTGGATACAGCTCGTGGCGCCACCTTAACCCGCCCGCGCCCGGGGCATGCCGATTTCAACGGCATGCTGAAGTACAACCACACCGATGCTCGAAACATCCTGGAGCGTTCATCGGCTCGCGAGACTGCAGCACGTGTGGCGGCATCGGTTGTGGCACGCTCAATTCTGCGTGAGACTCTCGGTGTGGAAGTTGTCAGCCACGTTATTTCCATCGGTCGTTCGGAGCCCTGCGAGGGGCCACTGCCGACCTTCGCTGATCAGGACAAGATTGACGAGTCGCCAGTGCGTGCATTCTCCGCAGCTGCGGAGGAGTCGATGATTGACGAAATCAAGGCCGCCAAGAAGCAGGGCGACACCCTCGGTGGCATCGTCGAGGTCGTTGTCCACGGTCTGCCGGTGGGTCTGGGATCGCACATTTCCGGTGATGCCCGTCTGGATTCGCAGCTTGCGGCTGCCTTGATGGGAATTCAGTCCGTCAAGGGCGTGGAGATCGGCGACGGTTTTGAGGAAGCCCGTCGCCGTGGCACCGAGGCTCACGATGAAATGGTGCGTACCGACGACGGCGTGGATCGGGAAACTAACCGCGCCGGTGGCCTGGAGGGTGGCATGACTAATGCTCAACCTCTCGTTGTGCGTGCTGCGATGAAACCAATTTCGACCGTTCCGCGTGCGCTGAAGACCGTCGATATGGCCAGCGGCGATGCAGCTACCGCAATCCACCAGCGCTCTGATGTCTGCGCGGTCCCGGCCGGCGGTGTTGTCGCAGAGGCAATGGTCGCGCTGGTACTGGCGCGTGCAGTGATGGAAAAGTTCGGCGGCGATAGCCTGGAGGAAACCAAGCGTAACGTTGAGGGCTACTTGGAGCAGACTCGACGTCGCCTTGATTGGAAATAGCGCCACAGTCGCGCACACGAAGAAGGGTAAAACGAGGGGAATGTCCGTTCCTACTATTGTCCTTGTCGGACCGCCCGGATCGGGAAAGTCCACCATCGGTCGTCGACTGTCTCGTGCATTGAGCACAAAACTCACCGATACCGATGAGATGATTGAACAGCGCATGGGCAAGACTTGTGGGGAAGTCTTTTCCGAGCTGGGAGAGCCGGAATTCCGCCGTATCGAGGAACAAATCGTGGCGGAGGCTCTGACCCACGACGGAATCGTCTCACTTGGCGGTGGTGCCGTGATTTCGCAGGCGACCCGTGACCTGCTGGCAGACCATAACGTCGTCTACCTCGAGATCAGCATTGCAGAGGGTGTCCGTCGTACAGCGGGTAACAATTCGCGCCCGGTGCTCCAGGCGGATGATCCTGAGGCTCATTACCGCGCGCTCTATGAGGCTCGCCGAGCTTTTTACGAAGATGCAGCCACTTTCAAGGTGCGTTCCGACGAACGTTCCCCGCAGCGCGTTGTGGCCGAGATCCTCAGCTACCTCGATGAAACCTGCGACGAGGCTTAACTGGCGACTCTTAAAAGGCGGCAGCTAATCACTGCCGTATAACCAGCAACTCCATACATTTCTTACGCTAACGACTAGGGACTGACAATGAACTCAACCCGCACAATCCGTGTTGAAGGCCCATCGCCGTACACGGTGACCATGGGGCATGGACTCACCGAGCAGATTGCGGAGGCCGCTACCTTTGCTTCCCAGGTTGCGGTAATTCACCAGGGGAGCGTTCAAGAGCTGAGCTTCGGCGTCATCAAGGCTCTGGCGGACAAAGGAGTCGACTCCTTCAGCATCCAGGTTCCGGATGCGGAGGAGGGCAAGACGCTCGCAGTTGCTGAAACAGTTTGGGACACTTTTGGTGAACGCGGTCTGGGCCGGCGTGACGCGGTAATCGCGATTGGCGGCGGTGCAGCTACAGACTTCGGTGGATTCGTCGCCGCCGCGTGGATGCGTGGAGTGAAGGTTATCCAGGTCCCGACGACGCTGCTCGGCATGGTCGACGCAGCTGTCGGCGGTAAGACCGGTATCAACACTGCAGCCGGCAAGAACCTGGTCGGCGCTTTCCACGAGCCTGCCGCGGTGTTCTGTGACCTTGATGTCCTGCGCACCTTGCCGAAGGCCGAGCTGATCGCGGGCTCGGCAGAGATTATCAAGGCTGGATTTATCGCGGACACGAAGATTCTCGATCTTTACGAGGCAAACCCGCAGGCCTGCCTCGATGTTGACGGTGACCTGCCAGAACTGGTCGAGCGCGCGATTGCTGTCAAGGCACGCGTTGTCGCTGAGGATCTGAAGGAATCTGGCCTCCGTGAGATCCTGAACTATGGCCACACTTTCGGTCATGCCGTTGAGCACTTTGAAAACTACCGCTGGCGCCATGGCCATGCCGTAGCTGTAGGCATGGTTTATGTTGCCGAGCTGGCCAAGATCACCGGACATATTGATCAGGAACTCGTCGACCGCCACCGTCGCATCCTAGAGTCCATTGGTCTGCCAACGACCTACCAGACAGGTCGTTTTACCGAGCTCTACGATGCGATGACCAGGGATAAGAAGAACCGCGACGGTGCGATCCGATTCGTTATTCTAGAAAACCCCGGTGAAACAGCCCGTCTTGAAGGCCCGGGAATGGATGACCTCGAGCGTGCATACGAACTGCTCTGCAACAATGGGCACGCCGCATCGGAGGAGTCAGCCCGCTCATGACCTCTCTTCGCGCAGCAACTGATGCCACAACGGCGATTCCGACCGTGCTTGTTCTGAACGGCCCGAACCTCGATCGTCTGGGCAAGCGTCAGCCAGAAATTTACGGTGCCACTACTTTGGCTGATGTCGAATCTGAACTTCGTACCCTAGCCAAGGAGCTTGGCGTCGTAGTGGATTGCCGCCAATCCAACTATGAAGGTCAACTCATCGAGTGGGTTCACGAAGCTGCCGACTACGGTTGGCCAGTCATTATCAATCCAGGGGGGTTGACACACACCTCCGTCGCCCTACGTGACGCGCTTGCCGAAATTGCCGACGGCGCGGGCTTCCACGAGGTCCATATTTCAAACATTCACGCCCGGGAGGAGTTTCGGCACCACTCGTACCTGTCGGCGCTTGCCGCGGGCGTTATCGTCGGATGCGGAACTGATGGGTATTCCATGGCACTGAGAAGGGTGAGTACGAAACTATGACAGATATCTCCACGAACTACGCCGCCCGCAGAGCCGCTCTTATCGACGCATTGTCCGACAACGACTGCGACGGTTTCCTCACAGTCGATCCGACGCATGTTGGTTGGCTTACAGGTTTCCACGGCTCGAATGCTGGTTTGATTGTTGCGGCCAGTGGGGAAGCGCTGCTTTCCACCGACGGCCGCTATACGGTTCAGGCTGGCAAACAGGCACCGGACGTGGAGTTACTCACCGCCCGCAACACCGGCGTGGCACTCGTCGGTCAATGCCGAAAGCTGGATATCTCGCGTCTTGGTGTTGAATCTGAGTTCCTCACTATGGCCGCTTATCAAGAGCTAGAGGATGCCCGGCCACAGGCACTCGAGCTGGTATCGACTACGGGCGTCGTCTCTAAACTGCGGGAGGTCAAGTCCGATACAGAACTCGTCGCTCTGCGCCAGGTCGCCGACATCGCGGTCCGCGCATTCGAGGACTTGCTTCACGACGGCATCGTGGTCGCCGGCCGCACGGAGCGCGAAGTCGCCGCAGAGTTGGAGTACCGCATGCGCATGCATGGCGCCGATCGGCCAAGCTTCGACACGATTGTCGCGAGCGGCCCGAATTCCGCCAAGCCACACCACGGAGCGGAAGATCGCGTAATCGAGGCAGGTGACCTGGTCACTATTGACTTTGGCGCCTTTGCCGGGGGCTACAACTCAGATATGACACGTACCCTCTTTGCCGGTGAGGCGGGAACGTCGTCAAGCGAAAACGGTCCGAACAATACGTCGTCAGATTTGGACGGCGCGATTGTTGCCGGGGTGGAGTTCGCAGGCGAGAAGGCCCGAGAGATTTACAATGTCGTGCTGGAAGCCCAGCTGGCTGGCGTAAAAGCGGCCGTGCCAGGGGCTGATGTTGTGGCTGTAGACGCAGCATGCCGGGACATTATTGAAAAGGCTGGTTATGGGGAGCACTTCGTTCATTCCACCGGCCACGGAATCGGTATTGAGGTGCATGAGGCTCCATTTGCTGCTCGCACCGGCAAGGGGAAGTTGGCAGCTGGCATGACGTTGACCATCGAGCCTGGTATTTATGTGCCGGGGTTCGGCGGTGTGCGCATCGAAGATACGTTGATTATCACCGACACCGAGCCGGAAATTATTACGCAGCTGCCAAAACCGCGAGCCTAACATCACGGCGTTTTATTTTTCTCTCGATGAGATACGGAGTATCGTGGTTTCGTCAGAGAGCTTTTTAACAATTTCAGGAGAGTTTAGTTGGCTACCACCGCAGATTTTAAAAACGGTCTAGTTATCAAGCACGACAATAAGCTTCAGCAGATCGTGGAGTTCCAGCACGTCAAGCCAGGTAAGGGTCCGGCATTCGTCCGCACCAAGCTGAAGGACGTTCTGACCGGCAAGGTTGTTGACAAGACTTTCAACGCTGGCGTCAAGATTGAGACTGCTACCGTCGACCGCCGCGACATGACGTACCTGTACCACGACGGTGAAGGATACGTCTTCATGGATGACAAGACCTACGACCAGATTTCCATCCTGGACGCTCAGATGCCGGAGGGTGCTAAGTTCCTGCTTCCGGAAACCACCTGCCAGGTGTCCTTCCATGAGGGCAACGTTCTTTTCGCTGAAATGCCTGTTTCGGTTGAACTGAAGGTTGAGCAGACCGACCCGGGTCTGCAGGGCGACCGCTCCACCGGTGGCACCAAGCCGGCAACTTTGGAGACTGGCGCTGAGATTCAGGTGCCGCTGTTCATCGAAACCGGCGACGTACTGAAGGTCGACACCCGTGACGGCTCCTACCTGTCCCGCGTCAACCACTAATTCCCTCATCTAGTTCACCCTTTTGTTGAGAGCGATACATACACATCCATGACTGAAAAGGATCACAAGTCCGTCGAGACCCCGGATGCGCAGGAGTCCGCGAAAGTTCGCGAACCTAACTACAAGCGCCACGGCGCGCGCTACCGTGCGCGCCGTCGTGCGGTAGATCTGCTATTTGAGGCCGAGCAGCGAGGCGTCGACGTCGTCAAGCTTCTTGAAGAGCGGCTGGAAATGGTCCGTAATCCCGATCTGGATGTGAATCCAATTGCGGAGTACACCGAGCAGATCGTGCGCGGTGTAGCTGCGGAAATTATCGGTATCGACTCGACGATTTCTTCGTACCTGACGGAGGAGTGGCCGCTGCGTCGCCTACCGGCAGTCGACCGTGCTATTTTGCGTCTTTCCACCTGGGAGCTGTTCTACAACTCCGACGTGCCTCCGCGTGTGGCCGTGGTGGAAGGCGTTGAGCTGGCATCGGAATACTCCACTGATGTGGCGGCACCGTACATCAACGCAGTTCTCGATGCCGAGGCCAAGATTGCCGACCAGGCACGCCTGGCAGCAGCAGCTGTTAGCACTTCGGTGGGCGAGTCCCAGTTCGACGAGGCTATTCAGGCACAGGCTGCTGCAAATGAGGAAGCTGACAAGGCACTGGCTGACTCCGATGAGATGGCTAAGATTACCGGCCTGGACATGAGCGATATTGCCAAGCTGGTGGCTGAAGACGTGGCTAAGAGCGAGAACGGGTCCTAGCCAATCAAAGCGGCCGGGCTCACTGCGAGCCGATCGCAGTCGGTTCTCGCGGATTGTCTGAAACTCCAAGTCCCTTTTTTGGGTGCTTGGAGTTTTGTTGCATTTAGAGGCAATTTAAGTGTGAGTGCTATTCTGGTCAGCGGAAGTTTGCACCGCGCCCGTAGTTGCGGGTCACGCAAACTGATAATCAAATATCCACAATCAAGACATCCTTTAACGGACCGCACTGAGAGGCGGGGAAGGAGGTCACGATGAGCGAAGGAACGCCGCAAACAACCGAGCTGCTCAATGCAGACGAAGTTGCACGTACCATCGCGCGCATCGCGCACCAAATTATTGAAAAAACTGCGCTGGATAGCCCAAATGCTGGGCGCGTAGTTCTCCTCGGTATTCCGTCTGGTGGCGTACCGCTGGCGGAGAAGCTAGCCGATTTGATTGAACAGTTCTCCGGCATTCGCCCGGAAACTGGATCGCTCGATATCACCCTGTACAGGGATGACTTGCGCAAGGGCCCGCACCGCGCCCTGCAGCCCACGAACATTCCAAACTCCGGAATCGACGGCACCACCGTTGTTCTCGTAGACGATGTCCTCTTCTCAGGTCGCACAATTCGTGCCGCACTCGACGCTATTGCTGACATGGGTCGCCCGCGAGTAATTCAGCTTGCAGTGCTGGTTGATCGTGGTCATCGTCAACTACCAATTCGCGCCGATTACGTCGGTAAGAATCTGCCAACTTCCCGCGACGAAGACGTCGATGTGCTGGTAGAGGCACTTGACGGCCGTGACGCGGTTATTCTCACCCGGGCGGAGGAACAGTGAAACACCTGATTAGCATTGCGGATTTGACCAAGGATGAAATTGTCGGCCTGATGGATGAGGCCGATCGTTTCAAGGAGGTCATCCGCGGTCGGGAAATTAAGAAGCTGCCGACCCTGCGCGGCCGCACTATTTACAACCTCTTTTACGAGAATTCCACGCGTACCCGCTCTTCTTTTGAGACTGCGGGTAAGTGGATGAGCGCCGATGTTATTAATATCTCGGCTTCCTCTTCCTCTGTGAAGAAAGGCGAAAGTCTGAAAGACACCGCGCTGACTTTGGATGCTATCGGCGGCGATGCCATCGTCGTTAGGCACCCATCGTCGGGCGCGGCACAGCTGATCGCCAAGTGGACTGAGGAATTTGGCAACGGTCCATCGATCATCAACGCGGGTGACGGAAAGCACCAGCACCCGACGCAGGCTCTCCTGGACGCGGTGACGTTGCGTCAGCGCCTCGGTGGAATTGAGGGGCGCAAGGTCGTCATCGTTGGCGATATTTTGCACTCTCGCGTCGCTCGCTCTAACGCCGATCTGCTAAGCAAGCTCGGCGCCGAGGTCGTCTTCGTCGCGCCACCGACGTTGCTGCCGTTTGGCATCGAGACCTGGCCGGTGCGTGTTGCCTACCGCATGGAAGACGAGATCCGCGATGCTGATGCCGTGATGATGCTCCGCGTTCAGCAGGAGCGCATGAACGGAGGCTTCTTCCCATCCCATCGCGAATACGCCACTCGCTACGGGCTGTCGAAGGCTCGCGAGAAGATGCTTCGCGACGACTGCATTGTGATGCACCCAGGCCCGATGCTTCGTGGCATGGAAATTAACGATGCCGTCGCTGATCTGCCGCGCACTGCCGTGCTGCAGCAGGTAGCCAACGGTGTCCACGTCCGTATGGCAGTTCTTTTCACACTGCTGACCTCAGGTGTTTCCGCCAACTTGGAAGGGCAGGCATAAATGTCGAATCGCAATGAGTATGACGAAGCCTCGTACCCCGAGGTAGGACCATTGGCAGCACCCGCACGGGGACAGCTGCTGCTGAAGGGTGTGCGTCCCTACGGTGAAGGCGAAGACGTCGACGTCTTGATCGAAGATGGCGTTATCGCTGAGATTGGGGAAAATCTCACGGCCGAGGACGGGGTAGAGGTCCTGGAGTTCGACTCCCTCGTTCTCTTGCCAGGCCTGGTTGACATCCATGTGCACCTGCGCGAGCCGGGCCGTGAAGATACGGAAACCCTGGCCACTGGTTCCGCCGCCGCAGCACGCGGTGGTTTCACCGCAGTGTTCACTATGGCCAATACCGCGCCGGTAACCGATGACCCCTCGATTGCTGAGTCGGTGTGGCTCAAGGGCCAGGCGCTGAACCTCTGCGACGTTCACCCGGTCGGATCCATTACTAAGGGGCTGAAGGGCGAGACGCTGACTGAGTTCGGCATGATGGCAGACTCGCAGGCGAAGGTACGCATGTTCTCCGATGACGGTAAGTGCGTTGATAATCCGCTGATTATGCGCCGCGCGATTGAATACGCCCGCGGCGAAGACGTATTGCTTGCGCAGCACTGCGAAGATCCGCGTCTGACCGCAGATGCATCGGCTCACGAAGGTCCGACCGCCGCACGACTCGGCCTGACCGGGTGGCCGCGCGTAGCTGAGGAGTCCATCGTGGCCCGAGATGCCATTATGGCTCGCGACTACGGCGGACGCATGCACATCTGCCACGCTTCCACCGAAGGCACGGTTGAGCTGGTCAAGTGGGCAAAGGAGCATGATATTCCGCTGACCGCCGAGGTTACCCCGCATCACCTGATTCTCACCGATGAGAAGTTGGAGACCTACGACGGCGTCTACCGCGTCAATCCGCCGCTGCGCGAGCAGCGCGACACCCTGGCTCTGCGTCAGGCTCTGATTGACGGGATCATTGACTGTGTCGCTACCGACCACGCTCCGCACGGCTCTGAAGAAAAGTGCTGCGAGTTCGAGCACGCTAAGCCCGGCATGCTTGGTCTGGAGACCTCGATGCCAATCATCGCCGAAGAGTTCGTTTTGAAGGGCGATTGTGATTGGCGCTGGCTGGCCAAGGTCATGAGTGAGCGTCCCGCTCAAATCGTGAAGCTACCGGGGCACGGCCGTCCGATTGCTGTCGGTGAGCCTGCCAACCTGACCGTTGTTGACCCGGGCAAAAAGTGGACGGTCCGCGGTGAAGACCTGGCGTCGAAGTCTGAGAACACTCCATATGAGGAAATGGAGATGGCCGTGTCCGTGGCAGCTACCGTGCTGCGCGGTAAGGTGACCGCTCTTAACGGAGAGGTCGCTGGATAATATTCATGTCAACGCATAAACATTCACATGCGTCCCGTATGATTAATGTAAATTCCTCGCACGCTACCCAACTGAAAGGCAATAACGTGAGCAACGAGTCGCAGGCCGCGGCCGCTACAGCGGCAGTCCTGGTATTGGCAGATGGCCGAGTGTTCCGCGGACGCGGTTTCGGCGCCACCGGTACAACCCTGGGTGAGGCAGTTTTTACCACCGCTATGACGGGCTACCAGGAAACCCTGACGGACCCGTCCTACCACCGCCAGCTGATTGTGGCTACCGCACCACAGATCGGCAACACCGGTTGGAACGATGAGGACTACGAGTCCCGCGGAAACAAGATTTGGGCAGCTGGCTTTATTATCCGCGATTTGTCGCGCATTCCCTCCAACTGGCGCTCGGAGCGCAGCTTGGAAGATGAACTGAAGGCACAGGGCATCATCGGTATCCGCCAGATTGATACCCGCGCGCTGGTTCGCCATTTGCGCGACAATGGCTCGATTGCCGCTGGTATTTTCTCCGGTGAGGACGCACAGCAGCCCGTCGATAAGCTGGTGGAAATCGTTCGCGCTCAGCCTGCGATGAAGGGCGCGGATCTGGCTCGCGAGGTCAGCACCGATGAGGCCTATGTCGTGGAACCACAGGGGGAGAAGAAGGCACGTGTTGTGGCCTACGACCTGGGCATCAAGTCCAACACCCCGCGTGAGCTGGCTAAGCGTGGCCTGGAAGTCGTAGTTGTTCCGGCTAACACTCCGTACGAAGATATTAAGAAGGAATACCAGCCGGACGGTGTCTTCTTGTCCAACGGCCCGGGTGACCCGGCAACTGCTGATGAGATGGTTGCGGTCGCCAAGGCTGCCCTCGATGACGGCATGCCGCTATTCGGTATCTGCTTCGGTAACCAGATTCTTGGCCGCGCACTCGGCCTCAATACCTACAAGCTGGTCTTCGGTCACCGCGGCGTCAATGTTCCGGTGAAGGACCACCGCACTGGCCGTATTTTTATCACCGCTCAGAACCACGGCTTCGCACTTGAAGGCAAGGCCGGCGAGAGTTTCGATACCCCGTGGGGCGAGGCAGAGGTTACGCACACCTGCCTTAACGACGACGTCGTGGAAGGTGTCGCACTGAAGAACGGCATGGCCTTTTCTGTGCAGTACCACCCGGAGTCCGCAGCCGGCCCGCACGATGCGCACTCTCTCTTTGATGACTTCCTGGCGCTGATCCAGAAGGTCGATTTCAACAAGTCCGCAACCGGAAACTCGAACAAGTAGGAAAGGGCTAAGGGACCTAACACCATGCCACGTCGTACAGACATCAACCACGTACTGGTTATCGGCTCCGGCCCGATTGTTATCGGTCAGGCCTGCGAGTTCGACTACTCCGGCACCCAGGCTTGCCGCGTGCTGCGCGAAGAGGGCCTGAGAGTCACGCTGGTCAACTCCAACCCGGCAACGATTATGACTGACCCGGAGTTCGCAGACTCCACCTATATCGAGCCGATTGAAACCAAGTACATCGAAAAGATCCTGGCCAAGGAAGCTGCAGAGGGCAACCCGATTGACGCTGTCCTGGCAACTCTCGGTGGCCAGACTGCACTGAACGCAGCTATTCAGCTGGACCGCGAGGGCATTCTGGAGAAGTACAATGTCGAGCTGATTGGTGCTGATATTCCGGCCATTCAGCGCGGTGAGGATCGCCAGATGTTCAAGGACATCGTCGCCAAGATTGGTGGCGAATCCGCTCGTTCCCGCGTCTGCCACAACATGGAAGAAGTCCATGAGACTGTTGCAGAGCTCGGTCTTCCGGTCGTTGTGCGCCCGTCGTTCACCATGGGCGGTCTGGGTTCCGGTCTGGCCTTCAACCAGGAAGACCTCGACCGTATTGCAGGTGGCGGCCTGGCCGCATCGCCCGAGGCCAATGTTCTGATCGAGGAGTCCATCCTCGGCTGGAAGGAATTTGAGCTCGAGCTCATGCGCGATGGCGACGACAACGTTGTCGTGGTCTGCTCCATTGAAAACGTTGATGCCCTCGGTGTCCACACTGGTGACTCGGTGACTGTCGCTCCGTCGATGACTCTGACCGACCGCGAGTTCCAGACCATGCGTGACCAGGGCATCGCAATTCTGCGTGAGGTCGGCGTTGACACCGGTGGCTGTAACATCCAGTTCGCCATCAACCCGAATGACGGCCGCATCATCACCATTGAGATGAACCCGCGCGTCTCCCGCTCGTCGGCGCTTGCTTCCAAGGCAACTGGTTTCCCGATTGCAAAGATTGCTGCCAAGCTGGCTATCGGCTACACCCTTGATGAGATCACCAACGACATCACCGGTGAAACCCCGGCAGCGTTTGAGCCGGTGCAGGATTACGTGATTGTCAAGGCTCCACGCTTTGCTTTCGAGAAGTTCCCAGGTGCTGACGATACGCTGACCACCACCATGAAGTCCGTCGGTGAGGCCATGGCTATCGGCCGTAACTACATCGGCGCGCTCGGTAAGGTCATGCGTTCGCTGGAGAACAAGCCAGCTGGTTTCTGGACTGTTCCGGATGAGGACTTTGCAGGTGAGCGCGCAAACGATGTCAACGCTGTCCTTGAGGACCTGAAGCGTCCGACTGAAGGTCGCATCTACGACGTTGAGCTGGCTCAGCGTCTGGGTGCTTCCATCGAGCAGATCCACGAAGCTTCCGGCCTGGATCCGTGGTTTATCGCCGAGATGGAAAACCTGCAGGATATCCGCAAGGAGCTTATCGACGCTCCGGTGCTGACCTCCGACCTGCTGCGTGAGGCTAAGTACTGGGGACTGTCCGACGCCCAGATTGCTGCGCTGCGTCCGGAATTGGCCGGGGAAGACGGCGTGCGCGAGCTGCGCTGGCGCCTGAACATCCACCCCGTATTCAAGACTGTCGATACCTGCTCCGCCGAGTTCGAAGCACAGACTCCGTACCACTACTCGGCATACGAGCTGGACCCGGCTGCTGAGTCCGAGGTCGCCCCGCAGACCGAAAAGGAAAAGGTCATCATCCTCGGTTCCGGTCCTAACCGCATCGGCCAGGGTATTGAGTTCGACTACTCCTGTGTCCACGCGGCGCTCGAGCTCTCCCGGGTTGGGTACGAGACCGTCATGGTCAACTGCAACCCGGAAACGGTTTCCACCGACTACGACACCGCAGATCGCCTCTACTTCGAGCCGTTGACTTTCGAGGATGTCCTCGAGGTCTACCACGCTGAGAGCCAGTCCGGAAAGGTCGCAGGCGTCATTGTTCAGCTCGGTGGCCAGACCCCGCTGGGCCTGGCGGAGCGTCTGCAGGCCGCAGGTGTTCCGATTGTCGGCACTAGCCCAGAGGCAATCGACCTGGCTGAGGACCGCGGTGAGTTCGGCAAGGTGCTGGCTGAGGCCAAGCTGCCGGCGCCGGAGTTCGGTACCGCCACCTCCTTCGCAGAAGCTCGCCAGGTTGCCGCTGGTATCGGTTACCCGGTGCTGGTCCGTCCGTCCTACGTCCTCGGCGGCCGTGGCATGGAAATCGTCTACGATGAGGCCACTCTGGAGGACTACATCAACCGCGCTACCGAGCTGTCCAATGAGCACCCGGTACTGGTTGACCGCTTCCTGGACAGCGCCATCGAGATTGATGTTGATGCACTGTGTGATGGGGAGGAGGTCTACCTCGGCGGCGTTATGGAGCACATCGAGGAAGCCGGTATTCACTCCGGTGACTCCGCGTGTGCCCTGCCTCCGATGACTCTGTCTGCAGGCATCATCGACAAGGTGCGTGAATCCACCAAGGCACTGGCACACGGCATCGGTGTCAAGGGCCTGATGAACGTTCAGTACGCACTCAAGGACGAGACGCTCTACGTCATCGAGGCCAACCCGCGTGCATCTCGTACCGTACCGTTCGTCTCCAAGGCAACCTCGGTTCCGCTGGCTAAGGCCGCGTCCCGCGTCATGATGGGCGATACTATCGCGGAACTGCGCGAAGAGGGCATGATTCCGTCCAACTTCGACGGCGGCTCTCTGCCTGCTGACGCTCCGATCGCGGTTAAGGAAGCGGTCCTGCCGTTCAACCGCTTCCGCGACTTCGAGGGCCGCGCTCTCGACAGTCTGCTGAGCCCGGAGATGAAGTCCACCGGTGAAGTCATGGGCTTGGCCGACAACTTTGGTGCCGCTTTCGCCAAGGGCGAGCTGGCCGGTTTCGGTGAGCTGCCGACCGAGGGCACGATCTTCGTTTCGCTGGCCAACCGCGATAAGCGCACTCTGGTCTTCCCGATTCTCACGCTGGCGGATATGGGCTTCCGCATCCTGGCAACGGAGGGTACGGCCGGTATGCTGCGCCGCAACGGTGTTGAGTGTGAGGTCGTCGCAAAGCGTACGACTGATTCCGATGCGCCGACGGACGAGCGCGACATCGTCGACATGATTCGCGACGGTGAGGTTGACATCATTATCAACACCCCGTCCGGTTCTGCTGGCGCACGCTCTGACGGATATGAGATTCGCGCTGCTGCTGTGAGCCAGGGCGTAACTTGTGTGACCACCGCTCAGGGTGCCGTCGCCGCACTGCAGGGCATTCTGGCACTGCGCAACGGTGAGATGAGCGTTAAGGCTCTGCAGGAACTCCACCCGGCAGAGTTGGCTGCTCAGGAGCAGGCCTAACATGACCGCGAAAGCTGAAGGTTCCGCAGTGCGGACAGTCAAAGGTTTCGGCGATCGCCTCAGCGAGGTTGTCGCCGAGCGCGGTCGGCTCTGCGTGGGCATCGACCCGCACCCGGGGCTGCTGGATGCCTGGCAGTTACCGCATTCGGCTGACGGTCTAGAGCGCTTTGCCGCCACATGCGTCGAGGCGTTCGGTGACATCGTTGCCGTCGTCAAGCCCCAGGTGGCGTTCTTCGAAGCCTACGGCTCCAAGGGCTTTGCCGTCCTGGAGCGGACGTTGGCGGATCTGAAGGACGCCGGTGCGCTGTCGATTGCAGATGCCAAGCGTGGCGATATCGGTTCGACGATGGCTGCATACGCTGATGCCTGGCTGTCGGATAGCTCGCCGCTAGCCGCCGACGCACTGACGGTATCTCCGTACCTTGGGTTCGGTGCTCTTGATCCGGCGGTTTCGTTGGCGTTGGAGAACGGACGCGGCCTGTTCGTGCTGGCCGCAACGTCCAATCCGGAAGGTGCGTCCGTACAGAAGGCGACGGTTTCGGGTGAGAGTTTGGCTCAGACCATGGTCAACCAGGCAGCCGCTATTAATGCCCGCCAGATTGACGCTGGTGCAAAGGCGGGCAGCATCGGCGTTGTTGTTGGCGCAACGCTTGACGACGCCCCGGTGCTCAGTGACCTGCGCGGTCCCATTCTCATGCCCGGTGTGGGAGCTCAGGGTGGAACCCCGGCCGATGTAGATCGTCTGGCAGGGGAATCCAAGGGGCTTGCACTGCCAAATATTTCGCGTGCAATTCTCTCCGCTGGGCCTGATCCTGCTGCGCTGCGGCGCGCAACTATTGAAGCTGCGGCTCCGTTCCTATCCGAGAGGTAGCAGCGAATCGACGATTTGGAAGAAGCCCGCAGGGCGCACCTCATAGAACAGGTGCCCCTGCGGGCTTCTTCCGTACCTAGCTGCCGAGATTTTCCTAATGAGCCTCAGGTGGCGGCGGAGTAGGTATAGGCAAGTTACTGTGACGATTCCTGGGAGATTTCGTACAAAAACCGTGGTCAATTTCCATTCTCCTGGGCAAACGGTGCTACAATCGCCGGAGTTGGTTGACCACGACCGAAAGGTAGGGCGGATAAAGCCCTGGTGTCATTTTTATCGACACCCCGTCAGCATTTGCCTCAACAACCGGTAAGTGCGGTACGGTCTCCAATCGTTAAGCACGGTGTCGTTGCCTGCCCTTGGTGGACGCGAGGCTCGTGCAAGTAAATAAGAAGCTAACCAATCTATTTTTACGGAGGAACACGTGGCCCTTCCGCAGTTGACCCCGGAGCAGCGTGCAGCAGCACTCGAGAAGGCAGCTCAGGCCCGCAAGGTACGCGCAGAGCTCAAGGACAAGCTGAAGCGTGGCGCTATCGACCTGCCAGAGGTTCTCAAGCAGGCTGACGAGAACGAGATCATCGGCAAGATGAAGGTCTCCGCTCTGCTCGAGGCTCTGCCGAAGGTCGGCAAGGTCAAGGCACAGGACATCATGAATGACCTGGAGATTGCTCAGACCCGCCGCCTGCGTGGCCTGGGTGACCGTCAGCGTCGCGCTCTGCTGGAGCGCTTCGGCTACGCAGTGGAGGACTAGTCGCAGTGGCCGGGAATGAAAACGGTCAGCTGGTAGTCCTCGCCGGCCCTGCCGGTGTGGGAAAATCCACTGTTGTCAGTCGGCTCCGTGCCGAGGTTCCCGGACTGTACTTCAGCGTTTCCATGACCACCCGCGCCGCACGGCCGGGTGAGGTCGATGGCCGCGACTATTTCTTCGTGACCCCGGAGAAGTTCCAACAGCATATTGATGCAGGAGAGATGCTCGAGTGGGCTGAAATCCACGGTGGTCTGCAGCGTTCTGGTACGCCGCGTGGCCCGGTGGATAAAGCTCTCGCCGAGGGACGTCCGGTACTCGTTGAGGTGGATCTGGCGGGAGCTCGCTCCATCCGTAAGGTAGCGCCGAATGCTCACCTGCTGTTCTTGGCTCCGCCAAGCTGGGAGATTCTCGTCAGCAGGCTCACTGGTCGTGGCACGGAAACCGAGGCGCAAGTCAAGCGTCGCCTGGAAACCGCGCGAGTGGAAATGGATGCTCAGCACGAATTCGATGAGGTTGTTGTCAACGACAATGTCGATGATGCTGTGGCGGCCATCGCTCGGGCGCTGACTACTGGCAAGTAACAGGGCGACTCCACATCATCGATAGTAGAAATCGTTTCCAAGCAATGGTGTTTCTATTGCTCCGACGGTTTCTATTGTCACCCCAGTAACTCACGTTCTATTGAGGAAAGATTTCTCGTGACCCAGGAAAATACCGCCACCGAGGCAGTGTTCGACCCGCCAATTGGTATTACCAATCCGCCGATCGATGAGCTGCTTGGTAAGGCTTCTTCGAAGTACGCTCTGGCTATCTTCGCTGCCAAGCGTGCACGCCAGATTAATGACTACTACCAGCAGATTGACGAAGGCATGCTGGAGTACGTTGGCCCGCTGGTTACTCCGGGGGTCGCTGAGAAGCCTCTGTCCATCGCTCTTCGTGAAATCAACGCTGGTCTGCTGGACCACACTGAGGGCTAGAGCATTTCCTTAAGGGGAGATATCTGTATGCATGCCGCCGGTAATACTGACGTATCCGAATGTTTAAAGGTTGTCGTCGGGGTTGCCGGCGGCATCGCTGCATATAAGGCCGCACACGTTGTTCGTGGCTTCAAGGAACTCGGTCACGATGTTCGCGTCGTTCCCACCGAGTCCGCATTGAATTTTGTAGGTGCGGCTACTTTCGAGGCGCTGTCGGGGAACCCGGTGTCGACTACGGTTTTTGACGCAGTCGATGAAGTTCAGCATGTCCGCGTGGGGCAGGAGGCCGACCTCGTCGTCGTGGTTCCCGCGACTGCCGACTTTATGGCGCGTGCCGCACACGGGCGTGCCGACGACCTTCTCACCGCAACTTTGCTTGTGGCGACCTGCCCGGTGGTTCTGGCTCCTGCCATGCACACTGAGATGTGGAACCATCCAGCTACGCGGGATAATGTCGCGATTCTTCGTCGCCATGGCACTATTGTCCTCGATCCGGCCCATGGCCGTTTGACTGGTAAGGACACCGGTCCAGGTCGTTTGCCAGAGCCAGAGCAGATAGTTTCACTGGCATTAGCGGCAGTCGAGAATCCGCGCCACTTCCGCCGCGACTTCGAGGGCGTGCGCTTCATGATTACTGCCGGTGGCACCCGTGAGGCTATCGACCCGGTACGTTTTATCGGCAATCACTCTTCCGGACGCCAAGGCTTCGCGCTGGCTGAGATGGCAGCACAGCGTGGCGCTCAGGTCACTGTGGTGGCAGGGCATACAGATCAGTTGCCGACACCGCTGGGCGCGAATGTTGTAAAGGTTGATTCCACTTTGGAGATGGCCGAGGCCGCCCACGAACACTCCAAGTTGGCCGATGTCTGCATTTTTGCCGCTGCCGTCGCCGACTTCCGTCCGGCATCGACCGCTGGGGCCAAGATGAAGAAGGGCGTCGCAGACGACGCTTTAAGCAACATCCAGCTCGTAGAAAACCCTGACATTCTGGCTACCACTGTGGAGCGTCGTAAAGCGGGCGAGATTCCGGCAACCACGACGATGGTGGGCTTTGCGGCTGAGACCGGCGACGAGACGACGACGCCGCTCGAGCTTGCGAAGCAGAAGATTGTGCGCAAGGGCTGCGATTTGCTTATGTGTAACGACGTCTCAGGTGGGCAAACTTTCGGTGCGACGGACAATGTCGGATGGTTGCTGTCTCTCGATGGAGAGCAGTGGGACGTGCCGCGAGGCTCAAAGTTCTCGGTAGCCGGTTCGATTTTGGATGCAGTCTCCGAGCTGCGACAGGAACCTCAGCCAGCGGAGTAGCCGGTGCCTACTACGGCGACTGAACCGCTTGGTCTATAATTATCGAATCAAACGAAAACCCACGCCGCAGCGTCACCGCAGGCGTGGGGAAATGATCTAGAAGAAAGTTGTACTGCTCGTGGCCTCTAATCTTCGGCTGTTTTCCAGTGAATCTGTTACCGAGGGGCACCCAGATAAGATTTGCGACTCGATTTCGGACTCCATCCTTGACGCTATGCTCGCGCAGGATTCTGCATCGATGGTCGCCGTTGAGACTGTGGTGACTACCGGTTTAGTCCATGTTGTTGGCGAGGTTCGCACGAAGAGCTACGTTGACATCCCTGGAATTGTACGGAGTCGACTGAAGGAGATCGGTTTCGATTCTTCTGAAAAGGGCTTTGACGGCAAGACCTGTGGCGTCTCCATTTCGATCGGTGAGCAATCTTCAGACATCCACGACGGTGTGCACACTTCTCTGGAAGCACGCAGCTCTGGTGGCGAAGTCGAAGCAGAAGATCTCAAGGGCGCTGGCGACCAGGGGCTGATGTTCGGCTACGCTACCAACGAAACTCCGGAGTACATGCCGCTACCGATTGCGCTGGCACACCGCCTGGCTCGCCGCTTGACGCAGGTACGCAAGGAAGGCATCGTCCCATCGCTTCGACCGGATGGTAAGACTCAGGTCACCTTCGCTTACGACGAAGACAATAACCCGGTGTACTTGGACACTGTTGTGGTGTCCACGCAGCACGACCCGGATGTGACCCAGGAGTGGATTACCGAGCAGATTAAGACTCACGTAGTCGATTGGGTGCTCGACGACGCTAACTTGCGCGAGCGCTTTGTTACCGAAGAATTGAAGCTGCTGGTCAACCCGTCTGGCCAATTTATTATCGGTGGGCCGATGGGCGATGCCGGCCTGACCGGCCGCAAGATTATCGTCGACACTTATGGCGGTATGGCTCGTCACGGTGGCGGCGCATTCTCGGGTAAGGACCCGTCAAAGGTGGACCGCTCCGGCGCTTATGCCACCCGTTGGGTTGCGAAGAATGCCGTGGCTGCGGGTCTGGCTGACCGCCTGGAGATTCAGGTCGCCTACGCTATCGGCCGCGCTCGCCCGGTAGGCCTTTACGTCGACTCTTTCGGCACCGGTCACGTTTCAGACGACGCCATCCGCGAGGCTATCAACAAGGTCTTCGACCTTCGTCCGGCCGCTATTATTCGTGACCTGGACTTGCTGCGCCCGATTTATGCGCAGACCTCCACCTACGGTCACTTCGGCCGAACTGACTTGGACCTGCCGTGGGAGCAACTCAACCGTGTTGAAGAGCTCCGCGCAGCCGCTGGCCTGGGATAAACACCACCCGCCAGCATGACCCTGGGGTGGGGAAGTAGAGTAAGACTCTATGACCGACGCCCCCTTCGCACCCGCCGCCGCAGCTGAGAAGCTGCCAGTCGCGCGGGTGCTTCCACTTTTGGGGCTGCCGCAGTTGGATCGCCCCTTCGATTACCTGGTTCCGCGCGCGCTAGCGGAGGAAGCGGTTGTCGGTTGCCGGGTGCGGATTCGATTCCACGGCCAATTGGTCAATGCGCTGGTGCTGGAGCGCTGTGCCACGCCCACTCACGACGGCAAACTGTCCTATCTCAAGGATGTCATCAGCACTGAGGTTGTCTATCCGCCACAGCTTCGACGGTTGGTGGATTCTCTGGCGGAGTATTACGGCGCAACACGCTCAAACATCATTCGCTCCGCCATCCCAACCCGTCATGCACGGGCCGAACGTGCTCGCAAGGAGAACATGCCCCCGACGTGGGAGGAATTGGGAAAGCTTGCCACCGAGGATCCGGATCTTTCCGCTTGGGGCAACTATGTCTTCGGCGAATCCTTTGTCGATTCCGTCCGCAAGGGCGCCCCGGCACGCGCAGCGTGGCAGCCAGTTCCAGGGGAACAGGTGGCAGCCATGCTCGCCGAGCTCAGCGTTTCGGTCGCCCGCGATGGTGGCGGTGTTCTCATCATTGTGCCGGACGCACGCATGCAGGCGCGCTTCGAGAGCGCTTTTCGCGAGCTCATTTCTGCCCGTCAGCTCACTCTTCTCGGGGCTGGTCTCGGGCCCGAGTCCCGCTATCGCCGGTACCTGGATATCCTGCACGGCCAGGGGCGCATAGTCGTCGGCACGCGTTCGGCAGCGTACGCCCCAGTGCAGAATCTGCGTTTAGCAGTGATTGTCGATGATGGCGATGACAACCTCGTAGACCCCCGCGCACCCTACGTCCACTCTCGCGAGGTGCTGGTCACGCGAAGTGCGCAGGAGGGATGCGCTCTTATTTTTGCATCGTATAGCCGTACAGCAGAGGTGCAGCTGCTGGTCTCCTCAGGTTGGGCGCACAATCTGGTTGCAGGCGCCGACGCCCTGGCTGAATCCATGCCGGAGATGATTGCCTCCACGGACACTTCCGAAGACCCGGATGACGTCAGTAGGGGACGCCTTCCTGCCATCGCTTTTCGACGGGCAAAAGCCGCGCTGCGCGAAGAGCTTCCGATTCTAGTCCAGGTACCCCGCAAGGGATATGTACCGACATTGTCGTGTCGTTCCTGTGGTGCTCCTGCGCGCTGTCGCTGGTGTAACGGTCCACTGGGAATTCCACCGTCCGATAACCCGGACGATCCGGCGCCGCCGACCTGTCGGTGGTGTGGCCGCATCGACATCCACCACCGTTGCCATAGCTGCGGTTCCACCAAGATTCGGCCAGTCGTGGTCGGCAGTGAACGTACGGCGGAAGAGTTTGGTCGTATTTTCAGTCCATTCCCAGTCGTCGCTTCCTCTGGCGAACGGATTGTTGACGACATTCCCGAAGGCCCGAGGGTCGTGGTGGCCACGCCGGGAGCCGAGCCTTATGCGCCGGAGGGCTACGGTGCAGTGATGCTGCTGGACACTTGGGCGATGCTCGGCCGGCAGGACTTGCGCGCTCATGAAGAGGCCTATGCGCATTGGTCTCGAGCTGTCACGCTTGCGCGACCGCGGGAGCGAGGAGGGGCAGTGGTTATCGATGCGGATGCTGCAGTCCCGACTGTGGCCGATCTTTTGGCATGGGACGCGGTAGGCGCTGCGAACAGGGAATTGGCCGACCGTACAGCCGCCGCTCTGCCTCCGGCCTTTCACGTGGCAGCGGTGGACGGGACTGAAGAGGGCCTGCGTAACTTCATGGAGTCCCTGGAGGTTCCATCGGGCGCGGAAATCCTGGGGCCGGTAGACCTTCCCCGCAACGCCAGACCACCAGCAGGCGTGGAACCGGGTACACCTATTCAGCGGATGTTGGTGCGCTGTGACCGTCGGCAAGCACGGGCGGTGGGAGCGGCGTTGAAGGCAGCACAGGTCGTTCGAGCGACCAGGAAGGACCCGACGCCGGTGCGCGTTGTCGTCGATCCGATTAATTTCGGCTAGCTGCTAAAATGAGCGCGTTATCGCTTGATTCACACCAGTTTTCTTGGAGGCTCTAAGTTCATGGCAGTTCGTGAGGTACGTCTTTTCGGCGATCCGGTGTTGCTGTCCAAGGCGGATACCGTCACTGATTTCGACGCGACGCTGTCGCACCTGATTGATGACATGTTCGACACGATGGACGAGCAACAGGGCGTCGGGCTCGCGGCAAACCAGGTCGGCGTGCTGCAGCGCGTTTTCGTCTACGACTGCAACGGCACCCGCGGGCACATCGTCAATCCGGAATGGGAAGCCATCGGCGACGAGACTGTCCACGAAATCGAAGGATGCCTATCTATCCCGGGTATTAATGGACCCGTGACTCGACACGCACGTGTGCGCGTTACTGGCCAGGATCGCCACGGCACACCGGTGAGCTTCGAAGCTGATGATTTGCTGGCTCGCTGTGTGCAGCATGAAAGCGACCACCTGGATGGTGTGCTGTTTTTGAAGCGTCTCGAGGGCGACGAGCGCAAGACCGCGATGCGTTCTCTGCGTGAGCAGGACTGGTTCCTCAACCGCGGTTAACTCACCTGCGCCTAGACCCCTGGGTGTGGCGCCCCGAGTTTCATCACTAGATTAACTAGAACAACTAGGTCCACCAGGAAGGAATCCACTTACTGTGCGCCTGATTATTGCCGGAACCCCGGAACCTGCTGTCGTTGCACTGAAGAAGTTGCTCGAAGACTCCCGTCATGAAATCGTCGCTGTTCTCACTCGCCCCGATGCCCGCCGTGGCCGCGGTAAGTCGCTTTCGCCCTCGCCGGTGAAGGCTCTGGCCTTGGAACACGACATTCCCGTGCTCACCCCGACGACCCTGCGCGATGAAGAGATCCAGCAGCAGATCCGCGAATTAAACGCCGACTGCATCCCGGTGGTCGCCTACGGCAATCTCGTGCCGGAGGAATTGCTCGATGTACCGACGCACGGCTGGGTCAATCTGCATTTCTCACTGCTTCCTGCTTGGCGAGGTGCCGCGCCGGTGCAGGCAGCTATCGCTGCCGGCGATGAAGTCACGGGTGCCAGTACTTTCCGGATTGAAAAGGGTCTGGATACCGGACCAGTTTTCGGTACCGTCACCGAAGCGATTCGCCCGACCGATAATGCCGACGACCTTTTGACCCGCCTGGCATACTCCGGCGCGGATCTTCTAGCCGCCACCATGGACGGCATCGAAGCCGGTGCGTTGCGTCCGACCGCTCAGCCAGAACAGGATGTCAGTTACGCCGCTAAGTTCGGGCCGGAGGATGCCCGAATCGTTTGGACTCAGCCGCGACATCTTCTTGACCGCCGCGCTCGTGCATTCACGCCTGCCCCAGGTGCGTGGACAACTCTCGACGGCGCACGTTTGAAGGTCGGAGAGCTCACCCCGCTTTCCGACGAGGACAGCGCCGCGGTCGACGAGGTGCGAAAGGCAGCTGCTCCGGAGGCGGCAGCCGCCACACCGGGTGAGTTGGTAGTGGAGAAGCACCGAGTATCTGTGCGTTGTGCCGATGGCTATGTGCAGCTGGTGAAGGTGCAGCCACAGGGTAAGAAGAAGATGGATGCGTCCGACTGGGCGCGAGGTAGCCAACCCGGCGGAAAGGTCTGCGAGTAAATGGGCAACGACAAACCCCGCCACACCGGTGGCGGACGGCAGCGCGGCAACCGCAGCGGACAGAACCGCAATGACCGCAACCGTAACCGTGACAACAGAGGTGGGGACAATCGCGGTGGCATTGACCAACCGCGCAAGGTCGCACTGAAGGTACTAGCCGACGTTCGCGAGAATGATGCTTACGCGAACCTGCTGCTGCCCAGGTTGCTGAAGGCACACAAGCTCAAGGGTCGGGATGCTGCTTTTGCAACTGAGCTGACGTACGGCACACTGCGGGCGGAAGGCCTGTTGGATGCCGTGATTGAGGCATCGTCGTCACGCCCGTTAAACGATATTGCTGGACCGGTGATGGATGTGTTGCGCCTGGGCACGTACCAGCTGCTGCGTACGCGCGTCGATGCCTACGCGGCGGTCGATACCTCGGTGCGGGCGGTGGCGAAGGTAGCGGGACCTGGTGCGCGCGGCTTTGTCAATGCCATTTTGAGGAAAGTTTCCTCGAAGACCGAAGGCGAATGGGTGGCTGAGGTCGCGCCGGATCCTGCGACCGATCCGATTAGCTACGTAGCGATGAAGCATGCCCACCCGCGCTGGATTGCGATGGAGTTTGCCCGCGCACTCGGTGCACAAGCCGGTGAGCTGCAGCAGGCACTCGCTGCCGACGATGCGCGCCCGTTGGTGCACTTGGTCGCTCGTCCGGGCGAGATTACTGCTGAGGAATTGGCACTGATCACCGGCGGTGAAGAGGGACCGTGGTCGCCGTACTGCGTGCGCTTGGATTCCGGTGCCCCAGGAGAATTGGAGCCGGTCCGACAGGGCTTGGCTGCGGTGCAGGACGAGGGTTCTCAGCTCATTGCGCGTGCCGTCACCATGGCACCCGTTGCCGGTGAAGACAGCGGCCGCTGGTTAGATTTGTGTTCCGGCCCCGGTGGTAAGTCAGCTTTCATCGGCGGCATCGCAGCTATTGAGGGCGCGAAGCTCGACGCTGTTGAGGTATCTGCGACTCGCGCAGAACTGGTGAAGAAGGCCACGGCCGGGCTGCCAGTGACTGTAACCGTTGCGGATGGTCGCGATACCGGGCTGGAGGCAGGCTTTGACCGCATTTTGGTAGACGCGCCGTGCTCTGGTTTGGGCTCGCTTCGCCGTCGCCCGGAAGCGCGCTGGCGGAAGTCGCCGTCCGATCTGAACTCCTTGACTGCGCTGCAGTTTGAACTGCTCAGTGAAGCTGTGCGTCTGGCACGGCCGGGTGGCATCATCGTCTATTCCACGTGTTCTCCGCATCTGCGGGAAACCAGGGGCATTGTCGATAGGGCAGTGACGGAATTGCCGGTGACGGAGCTGAATGCACACGAGTTGGTAGCGCCGATGACTGATGTCGGACCGTATCCATCTGTGCAGATGTGGCCACACCGCCACGGTACCGATGCGATGTTCTTCTCAGTTTTGCGCAAGAACGACTAGGCTCAGAGGTTATGAGCGCACCAATTATTGCCCCGTCCATTCTCGCTGCTGACTTCGCTCGCCTCGACCGCGAGGTTGAGGCTGTAGCCAATGCAGATTGGCTGCATATCGACGTCATGGATGGCCACTTCGTTCCCAACCTGTCCTTCGGCGCTCCGGTGCTGGAGGCCGTAGCTGCGGTGACGGACAAGTACTTGGATGTCCATCTCATGATTGAGAACCCGGAGAAGTGGGTCGACACCTACATTAAGGCGGGGGCGAGCTCCGTTATTTTCCATGTGGAAGCCGTCGACGATGCCATCGCACTGGCACGCCACATTCGTTCCCAGGGCGTGAAGGCCGGGTTCTCGCTGCGCCCGGGTACCCCAATTGAGCCGTGGCTGGATCACCTCGCCGAATTCGACGAGGTGCTGGTCATGAGTGTCGAACCCGGTTTCGGGGGCCAGTCCTTTATGCCGGATCAGCTAACCAAGGTCGAGAAGCTGCGTCAGCGCATTGATGCCGAAGGTCTGGATACTCTGATCGAGATTGACGGTGGTATCTCCGCCAAGACCATCGAATCCGCTGCCGCCGCCGGTTGCGACGCCTTCGTTGCAGGGTCGGCCGTTTTCGGCGCTGATGATCGTGCGGCGGCTGTCGATGAGCTGCGCGCATTGGCCACTACTGCTGCAACTAAGTAGACGGCGGTGAAGCACGGTGGCACAGTTTCCGGATCTCGTCTCCGCACAGCCGCTGACTGACGCTCAAGCTATGGCATTGGCCATAGAAGCCGGCCAGCGAGTTCGGGGCACCACCTATCCCAATCCACCGATTGGTTGCGTCATCCTCGATACCGCAGGGATTGCGGTAGGAGTGGCCGGAACTGAGCCGGTAGGTGGCCGACACGCAGAGCCACAAGCATTAGAAATGGCGGGGGCACGAGCTCAGGGCGGTACTGCAGTGGTCACACTAGAGCCGTGCAATCATATCGGCCGTACACCACCGTGCACCGAGGCACTTGCGGCAGCCGGAGTTTCCCGCGTCATATTTGCGGTCGCCGATCCTAATCCCGTGGCCGCTGGCGGCAGCGAGTGGTTGCGATACAAGGGAATCGACGTGGTCGAGGAGTTCCAACGCAATCGTGTGGCGGATGGCTATCTGCGTCCATGGTTACACTGGCAGCGCACTCGGCGCCCACACATCACGCTGAAGACGGCGGGCACGCTGGATGGTTTCGCCGCCGCTACCGACCGCACCTCGCAGTGGATTACGGGGGAGCAGGCGCGGGCACGGGTACATATCGATCGTGCACGTCGGCAAGCGATTGTCGTCGGAACGGGAACAGTGCTCGCTGACAATCCGCGATTGACCGCGCGCACACCAGACGGCGAGGAGCTGTCAACGCAACCCCTGCGCATCGCGATCGGCACCTCGGAGGTCGCCGCCGATGCGAATATCCGCGGCGATAACTTCCGCCACATTCGCACTCACGATGTGGAAGTGGCGCTGGAGACAATGGCGGATATGGGACTTATTGACGTGCTGGTAGAAGGCGGCCCACGGCTCGCCAGCGCTTTCTTAGAAGCCGATGCTGTCGACGCGATTGAGTCTTACATTGCCCCGGCGTTTCTCGGAGCTGGTCTGCCGGTGACATCGGCCAACCATGAGACCACCATCACTGACATCTCGCGCTTTCGTACCGTCGCGGTCGAGACTCTGGGAGATGACATTTTGATTACGGCTCTCCGCAGTGGCAAAGATCGCGGGTAGACCGGCTAGAGTTAATTTTGTAAAAATCTTTCAATTTATAACAAACGGTAAAGGATTTTCCTGACCACTATGTTTACGGGAATTGTTGAGGAACTCGGCGAAATTCGCGAAATCCACCGCGAAGCCGATTCCATTACTCTGACCATTCGCGCGACCACCGTGCTTGACGACGTGCACCACGGTGATTCCATTGCTGTCAATGGCGTTTGTTTGACCGTCGTGGAGTTTGGCGATGATTTCTTTACCGCTGATCTCATGCAAGAGACTCTGGATAGGTCGAGCCTCGGCCAGGTTGAGGTCGGCTCCAAGGTCAACCTCGAACGTGCAACCGCAGTGGGTCAACGCCTCGGCGGCCATATCGTGCAGGGACATGTCGATGGCACCGGCGAGGTTATTTCGCGCACGCCAGGGGAGCGCTGGGAAGTAGTGCGGATTTCGCTGCCGGAGCATCTCTCCAAGTATGTCGTGGAAAAGGGCTCAATTGCCGTGGATGGTACTTCGTTGACCGTCTCTGCAGTAGGCGAGGGGTTCTTTGAGGTCAGCCTGATACCGACGACGCTGACGGACTCCGTTATTGGTTCGACCGCGGTAGGCGCCAAGGTCAATTTGGAAGTCGATGTGCTAGCCAAGTACGTCGAGAAAATGTTGGAAAGATAAGCTACAAGACTGTGATTAAGTTCGATTCTGTAGAGCGGGCCATTGCGGACATCGCAGCCGGTAAGGCCGTGGTCGTCGTCGACGATGAAGATCGTGAGAACGAGGGCGACATCATCTTCGCCGCCGAGAAGGCAACGCCTGAACTTGTTGCCTTTATGGTTCGCTATTCCTCTGGTTACATCTGCGCGCCGCTGACCGCCGAGGACTGCGAGCGTCTGAATTTGCCACCGATGGTGTCAGAGAATGAGGATGCCCGCGGTACCGCATACACAGTGACCGTGGATGCCAACACCGGTACGACCGGTATTTCCGCCACAGATCGTGCGAACACCATTCGTACTCTGGCTGATCCCACGTCGAGCCCGCACGATTTCACCCGACCAGGACACGTGGTTCCGTTGCGAGCTCGCGATGGTGGCGTCCTCGTCCGTGCCGGCCACACCGAGGCTGCGGTCGATCTCGCCCGCCTGGCAGGGCTTCGTCCTGCTGGCGTGCTGTGTGAGGTTGTCTCCGAGGAAGACCCGACCGGTATGGCGCGCGCGGAGGAACTGCGTCGCTTCTGCGACAAGCACGATTTAGCGCTGATCTCCATTGAGCAGCTGATCGAATACCGTCGCCACAACGAGCACTTGATTGAACGCGTTGTCGAAACCAAGCTGCCGACCGACTACGGCGAGTTCCGTGCCATTGGGTACCGGAGCCTTATCGACGGTGTTGAGCATGTCGCTCTCGTTGTGGGGGATGTGTCTTCCAACGATGGTCAGGACGTCCTCGTGCGTGTGCACTCCGAATGCCTCACTGGCGACGCACTGGGATCTCGCCGCTGCGACTGCGGTCAGCAGCTGCACAACTCCATGCGCATGGTTCACGAAGCGGGGCGTGGCGTCATCCTCTACATGCGCGGTCACGAAGGCCGAGGCATTGGTCTGATGCCGAAGCTGCAGGCCTACCATCTGCAAGATGAAGGCGCTGACACCGTTGATGCCAATCTTGCGCTCGGTTTGCCGTCGGATGCCCGTGAGTACGGCACTGGTGCACAGATTCTGCAGGATCTTGGAGTCACCACTATGGCGCTGCTGACGAACAATCCGACCAAGCGTGCCGGCCTAGGTGGTTATGGACTGGAGATGAGCCGCCGGGTACCGGTGCCAGTTGAGGTCAACGAGGATAACTTGAAATACTTGTTGACAAAGCGCGAACGCATGGGCCATGAGCTCCCTTGGTTGGATGAGTACATGGAGACCCACGGCATTTCGACAGAAGGAGCACAGTAGATGAGTGGCGCAGGTCTTCCTGAAATTTCCGTTCCCGATTCCACTGGTGTGACCGTCGGTCTGGTCACCTCTCACTGGAACGAGGAGATTACTGGGCAGCTTCGTCGTGAAGCGCTGTCCCAGGCCGAGGAGGTCGGCGCTGTAGTCACGGATGTGACTGTCGTCGGTGCTCTGGAGATTCCGGTTGTGGTGCAACAGCTCGCGCGAACTCACGACGCCGTGGTGGCGCTGGGGTGCGTTATCCGCGGTGGTACGCCGCACTTCGACTATGTCTGCGACTCGGTGACTGAGGGCCTGACGCGGATCGCACTGGACTGTGAAACGCCAGTTGGCAATGGTGTGTTGACCTGCAACACTGAACAGCAAGCAATTGATCGTGCCGGCGGTGAGGGCGCCGCGGAGAATAAAGGTCGCGAGGCCATGGCCGCAGCGCTGCACACCGTCGCAGTGTTGAAGTCCCTTCGTGAAGGTGGAGCTGAGTAAGAATGGGTAACTCCGAACGCCACAGCAATTCGACTGCCGTCGACACCGGTAGCGAAGACAAATGGCTGTTGGAAATCACCTCGCAAAAGCTGCGTCTGTGGGCGATTATCGCTGCAGTTGTGGTTTTCGCTATCCATATCTTCATGGGTATCGTGGTGGACTTTGGTAACACCGGAGCTTCGGTGACCGCTATCGACCAGCTGGCTTTCCCAATGATTGGTTTGATCATCGCCGGGGTAATCCTGCTGCTGACTCGGGCTCGCGTTCGCGTCAATGCCAGGGGTGTGGAAGTCCGCAATCTACTCAATGCGAAGTTTTACCCGTGGGTCGATATCTACGGCCTGAGTTTTCCAAAGAAGTCCCGCTGGGCTCGCTTGGAGCTGCCTGACTTTGAGTTTGTGCCGATGCTCGCGATCCAGTCGGCCGACGGCAGCCGCGTCGTGGAAGACATCCGCCGGTTCCGTGAACTTGAAGACGAGTTCATGCCGGAGGACTAACCCAAGGACACGTTTTAAGGACACCGTAAGTGACTGACCCTTCTCAGTACCGTCCCGCCCCCGGCACCATTCCCACGGAGCCGGGGGTGTACCGTTTTCTCGATTCAACCGGGCGCGTTCTCTACGTCGGCAAGGCGAAGAATCTCCGTGCGCGTTTGTCTAACTATTTCCAGGACTTAACTCGGCTTCATCCCCGCACCCGCCAGATGGTGCAGTCCGCTTCGAAGGTGACGTGGACTGTCGTCCACAATGAAGTCGAAGCGCTGCAGTTGGAGTACACCTGGATCAAGCGCTTTAATCCGCGGTTCAACGTGATGTACCGCGACGACAAGTCGTATCCGATGTTGGCCGTCAGCGTTGGAGAGCTGTACCCGCGGCTCTTTCTCTACCGAGGACCGCGCCGGAAGGGCGTGCGTTATTTCGGGCCTTATTCACACGCGTGGGCTATCCGAGAAACGCTCGACTTGCTTACACGAGTTTTCCCAGCCCGCACCTGTTCAAAGGGAGTCTTCAACCGGCAGCAAGCCCTGGGGCGGCCCTGTTTGCTCGGCTATATCGACAAATGCTCGGCGCCTTGTGTCGGCCGTGTCAGTGCCGAGGAACACCGCGAAATTGTCCGTGGTTTTACCAGCTTCATGTCGGGAAATACGGGCCCGGTCACGAGGCGCTTAAAAAAGGAAATGGAGGAAGCTGCCGGCGAGTTAGACTTCGAGCGCGCCGCTAGTCTGCGCGACAACCTCGCTGCCATCGACAAGGTCATGGAGCGGCAGTCAGTCGTGCTTTCCGACGCCGCCGATGCCGACTTTATTGCGCTGGCAACCGACGAACTGGAAGCGGCCGTGCAGATTTTCCATGTTCGGGCGGGACGTATTTACGGTCAGCGCGGCTGGGTAGTGGAGAAGTCCGGCGAGTACGCGACTACGGAGTTTCGAGAGGGAGAAACTGACCCCAGCTTGGGTGGGCTGCTAACGCAGTTCCTGACACAGTTCTATGGCGACGCCGCCAAGCACGCGGATGTCGACGGCGATGAATCAACCACTGCCGCCCAGGTTGTGCCACGCGAAATTCTCGTTCAGGCCACGCCCGACGATCTTGACGAGGTTACTGCATTTTTGACCGATATTCGTGGCACCAATGTAGATATTCGCGTCCCACAACGCGGTGACAAGCGGACGCTCATGGAGACCGTGCAGAAAAATGCAGCTGAAGCGCTACGCCAGCACAAGCTAAAGCGAAGTGGAGATCTAACTACTCGATCGCAGGCTCTCTCCGAACTCCAGGACGCGCTATTTATGGATGAAGCGCCGCTGCGCATCGAGTGCACTGACATCTCGCATATTCAGGGCACCGATGTGGTGGCCTCGTTGGTGGTCTTCGAGGATGGATTGCCCAAGAAGTCCGACTACCGCCGCTACCGAATCAAAGATGCAGCGGGTGACGGTCGCTCGGACGACGTCGGTTCTATCGCTGAGGTGGTGCGCCGTCGTTTTCTGCGCCATAACGAGGACAAGCTCGCCATGCCCGATGATGCAAGCGAGATGTTCGTCGAAGAGACGACTGATGCCGTCGATGAGCAGTCGCGGAGTAACCGCAAGTTTGCCTACCCGCCACAGTTGTTCATCGTCGACGGTGGTGCACCGCAGGTCGCAGCCGCACAGGCGGTCCTCGATGAACTCGAGGTCACCGATGTGACGTTGGTGGGGATTGCCAAGCGCTTAGAAGAGCTGTGGATTCCCGACGATGATGAGCCACTCATTCTGCCGCGCAATTCGGAGGCGATGTACCTTATTCAGCGAATTCGTGATGAGGCGCACCGCTTTGCCATTAATTATCACCGCCAGCAGCGCTCTAAACGCATGCGTTCTTCGGTGCTTGATGGCATTAAGGGGCTGGGGCCAGCACGCCGCAGTGAGTTGGTCAAGCACTTTGGTTCCGTTGCGGCGCTGAAGAAGGCCAGCGTCGAGCAGATCGAAGAAGTGGCTGGTTTCGGGCCGATGCTCGCGAAAACTGTTTACGATTACCTCCATCCAGACGAGAAGCCGTCAGATCCAAACTCGGATGTCGGTCCGGGAGAGTAGGCGTAGAAGTAGGTAAACAAGTGGCTAAAACCGCACTTGAAACAGTGCTAGGGGGTTTACTTCCGCTAGTAAAACCGAGAGCGGTTGGGCGGAATTGTATTAGAGTGATGGCATGATTACTTCGGGTTATTCCCCTCAGGCTGAAAAGTCACTTGTGTTGATTACCGGCATGTCCGGTTCCGGACGCAATACGGCCGCCAGCGTCTTGGAGGAGATGGGCTGGTATGTCGCAGACAACCTGCCACCGGAGTTAATTATGCGCATGGTCGAGTTGTCGTTTGAGGCGGACTCTCCAGTAGAGCGCCTCGCTATCGTCACCGACGTGCGCTCGCGCGCGTTCGCCGGCAGTTTGGGGGAGGTGCTCGACGGACTCCGCAATGAGGGGCGCCAGCCCTATGTCATCTTCTTTGATGCCAACGACGACACCCTCATCGCCCGCTACGACTCTGTCCGCCGCACCCATCCGCTGCAGGAAAATGGCACGCTTTCACAGGGTATTGCCGCTGAACGTCAGATGTTGCTGCCAATAAAGGGCATGTCGGATTTAGTAGTGGATACCTCTGACATGAGCGTGCACGATTTGCGCCGTGAGTTAGAGCATCAGTTGTCGGATACCGCTAGCAAGATTCAGCAGATCACCATCGAATCCTTTGGGTTTAAGCACGGTGCGCCGCGCGATGCCGACATGCTTTTCGACGTCCGTTTTCTCCCCAATCCCTATTGGGTACCTGAGCTGCGTGCGGGCCGCGGTACCAACAAAGCCGTGGCCGACTACGTGCTGTCCCAACCTGAGTCTCAGGGGTTTTTGGACAACGTCACAAACTTGATTGAATTGGTTTTGCCCGGGTACCGCCGTGAGGGCAAGGGTTTTATGACTATCGCTGTGGGATGCACCGGAGGCCATCACCGAAGTGTGGCCATGTCGGAGGCGCTGGCTAAGAAGCTCGAGGGAGTTTCCGGGATCAACGTCAACGTCGTCCACCGCGATATTGACCGCAACTAGCGGTTTTCGTGGAGGTGTAGAAATTGACATCAATTACCAGTCTGGGTGGCGGTCATGGTCTATTTGCCACGCTGAGAGCTGACCGTCAGGTTGCGGACCATGTCACAGCGGTGGTCACAGTTGCCGACGACGGCGGATCTTCGGGTCGCCTTCGTCGTGAGCTGGGGCAGATTCCCCCTGGAGACCTTCGCATGGCACTCGCCGCGCTTTCCGCAGATACGGAAAAAGGCGATCTGTGGGAAAAGACACTGCAGCACCGCTTTGGCGGAACTGGCGCACTGGCAGGGCATGCGATTGGCAATCTGATTATCGCTGGCCTCACCAGTGTGATGGGAAATGAAGTCGACGCGCTTGACGAAATTGGCCGGTTGCTGCAAATCCGGGGTCGCGTCGTGCCCATGTCGCCGATCCCGCTAGAGATTGAGGCCGAAGTCGTTGGCTTGGAGCAGGATGCTCGCGTTGTGCGTCAGGTCCGCGGCCAGGTCGCAGTGGCCACGACACCTGGCCAGGTGCGCCGAATCCGGCTGATTCCTGAGACTCCGCCGGCATCCGAGGAGGCCATTGAAGCTATCCTCAATGCCGATTTGGTGACGCTGGGTCCGGGTTCGTGGTTTACTTCGGTTCTGCCACATCTTCAGGTGCCCGGGCTGCGGGATGCTCTGCAAGAAACCAATGCCACAACCGTCGTGGTGCTGAATCTTGTCGCCGAGCCGGGGGAGACCGCCGGTTTTTCTTCCGAACGGCACATCCATATGCTCACGCAGCATGCACCTAACTTGAAGCTCAATTACGTGCTTGTCGACGACAACACGCCGCTCGCGGATACCGAACGAGAATACCTGCAGCGAGCGGCGGATAGCCTAGACGCGCAGGTTGTCTTCGCCGATGTGCAAGAAGTTGATGACCACGGAGCTTTGACAGGTCGACATTCGCCGGAGAAGCTAGCTGTCGCACTTCGTCAGTTCCTCTAAAGCGTCCTGTCAATCGAGGGTTTTTATGCATTCTCCTGCGGGGATGCAGCAGGCAATCAACTAATTGCCACTCGATTGGTTCCGGATACTATCCTTGAGGTTTATTGCTAAAGCTCAAATGGGGTTAATTTCACCTAAATTAACCAGGCCCAAACCCAGCTCGTACACATGAAATGAGGATGGACAGCATCGTGGCATTGACGGCGAAGGTCAAAGACGAACTAGCCCGCGTGTCAGTTTCGCAGGAAAGCGCTCAGGCAGCGGAGATTGCGACCCTGTTCCGCTTCGCAGGAGGACTCCACCTGGTGGCAGGTTCGATTGTGCTGGAGGCTGAGTTGGATTCCGGCGCTGTCGCACGCCGCCTACGCTCCATGCTGGCCGAACTCTACGATGTCAAAGCCAGCCTCAATGTCTTGTCTCCCGGTGGCTTGCGAAAGACCTCGAAGTACATCGTGCGGGTAACCGATGGCGCGGAACTCGTCGTTAGGCAAACTGGCCTGATTGACTCTGCGGGACGTCCCGTACGTGGGCTACCACGCAAGCTGATTATGGGGCAGAAGATTGATCAAGAAGCTGCATGGCGGGGTGCTTTTTTGGCACATGGTTCGCTGACTGAGCCGGGCCGTTCCTCAGCTTTGGAGGTCACTGCTCCCTCTGCTGAAGCGGCACTTGCATTGGTGGGATGTGCTCGTAGGCTCGGAATTACGGCTAAGAGCAAGGAGAATAAAACCCGCGGTGGCGATCGTGTAATCATCCGGGAGGGCGATGCAATCGGTGCGCTGCTGACGCGAATGGGAGCCCAGACTACTCGCCTGCAGTGGGAAGAACAGCGAATGCGTCGTGAAGTGCGAGCGACGGCCACTCGTTTGGCAAACTTCGACGATGCCAACCTGCGGCGCTCGGCTCGTGCGGCCGTTATTGCAGCAGCGCGAGTAGAGCGTGCTTTAGAGATTCTCGGTGACGATGTACCAGACCATTTGGTGTCTGCAGGACAGCTGCGCATCGAGCACAAGCAGGCTTCACTGGAAGAACTTGGGCAGCTGGCAAATCCGCCAATGACCAAGGACGCCGTCGCAGGACGTATCCGCCGTTTGCTCTCCATGGCGGACAAAAGAGCAAACGAACTCGGAATTCCCCCCACAACTGCAGTCGTTACAGACGAACTTTTTGACAAAGAAGTTGACGAGTAAAGCACCTGTTATGCCTAGTCAGGTGCGTAATTTTTGATAAATCTCCGTTTATTTGGGATTTTCGCACCAAACCACCGCTGCGCGAATGAAAAACCCAACGTACACTTCTGTAGTGAACCTGTTGGAGCGCAATCAGCGCCCTGACAAGTGGCATCGATTCACCAATCCATTAAGGAGATTATTGTGACGGTTCGTGTAGGTATTAACGGTTTTGGTCGCATTGGCCGCAACTTCTTCCGCTCCCTGCTCGCTGCGGGCGCTGACCTGGAAGTCGTTGCTGTAAACGACCTCACTGATAACAAGACCCTGGCTCACCTGCTCAAGTACGACTCCATCATGGGCAAGCTTGACGCAGAGGTCACCTACGACGATGAGTCCCTCACCGTCAACGGCAAGCGCATCGCGGCATACGCTGAGCGCGACCCGAAGGACCTGCCGTGGGGCAAGCACGAGGTCGACATCGTCATTGAGTCCACCGGTTTCTTCACCGATGCCAACGCTGCCAAGGCTCACATCGAGGCTGGCGCCAAGAAGGTCATCATCTCCGCTCCGGCTAAGAACGAAGACGCAACCTTCGTTGTCGGTGTTAACCACACTGACTACGACCCGGAGAAGCACAACATCATTTCGAACGCTTCTTGCACCACCAACTGCCTGGCTCCGATGGCTAAGGTCCTGGACGACAAGTTCGGCATCGAGCGCGGTCTCATGACCACCATCCACGCATACACCGGTGACCAGCGTCTGCACGACGCTCCGCACAAGGACCTGCGTCGCGCCCGCGCTGCTGCACTGAACATTGTTCCGACCTCCACCGGTGCTGCAAAGGCAGTCGCTCTGGTTCTGCCGCAGCTCAAGGGTCTGCTGGACGGCTACGCACTGCGTGTTCCGACCCCGACCGGCTCTGTCACCGACCTGACCTTCACTGCGAAGAGCGAGGTCACCGTCGAGTCCGTCAATGCTGCCATCAAGGAAGCTGCTGAGGGCGAGCTCAAGGGTGTTCTGGGCTACAACGAGGACCCAATCGTTTCCAAGGACATCGAGGGCGACCCGCGTTCCTCGATCTTCGACGCACCGCTGACCAAGGTCATCGGCGATCAGGTCAAGGTTGTCTCCTGGTACGACAACGAGTGGGGCTACTCCAACCGCCTCGTCGACCTGGCTGTCTACGTCGGTGAGCGCCTCTAATAACTCACCTGGTTAATCCCAGACCCCGAACGGGCCGGGGTGGTTGCGCCTGAGTAGGGCACGCCACCCACGGCCCGTTTTTTACACACTTTCACAAGGATTTCATTGAGATGACTGTTAAGACTGTCAAAGACCTGATCAACGAAGGTATTGAAGGCCGTTACGTCCTCGTCCGCTCCGACTTTAACGTTCCGTTGAAGGACGGCGTTATCACCGATCCGGGTCGAATCGATGCTTCGCTGCCCACCCTGTCCGCGCTTGTCGAGGCCGGTGCCAAGGTCGTTGTTATGGCTCACCTGGGTCGACCGAAGGGCGAGGTTAAGTCCGAGTTCTCCCTGGCCCCGGTCGCTGAGGCGCTGTCTGAGCGCCTGGAGCAGTACGTCGCGCTCGCCGGTGATGTCTCCGGTGAGGACGCGCACGAGCGCGCTAATGGTCTGACCGAGGGCGATGTACTCCTGTTGGAGAACGTCCGCTTCGATCCGCGCGAGACCTCCAAGGACGAGGCAGAGCGCGCCGAGTTCGCAGCCGAGCTGGCTGCACTTGTTCCGGACGGAGCATTTGTTTCCGACGGTTTCGGTGTTGTTCACCGCGCCCAGGCTTCCGTCTTCGACGTCGCTAAGAAGCTGCCGCACTACGCCGGCAACCTGGTTCAGGCTGAGCTAGAAGTTCTGCGCAAGGTCGCAGAGACCCCGGAGAAGCCGTACACCGTCGTGCTCGGCGGTTCCAAGGTTTCCGACAAGCTGGGCGTTATTGAGGCTCTCGCGCCGAAGGTTGACTCCCTGGTCATCGGCGGCGGCATGTGCTTCACCTTCCTGGCTGCCAAGGGCTACGCCGTTGGTGCATCCCTGCTGCAGGAAGAGATGATTGACACCTGTAAGGATCTGCTGGACCGCTACGGCGATAAGATCGTTCTGCCAACCGACGTAGTCGTGGCTGACAAGTTCGCTGCAGACGCTGAAAACAAGGTGGTAGACGCCACCGAGATTCCGGAAGGCTGGATGGGCCTGGACATCGGACCGGCTTCCGCCGAGGCATTCGGCAAGGTGCTCGCTGAGTCCAAGACTGTGTTCTGGAACGGCCCGATGGGCGTGTTCGAGATGGAGGCTTTCGCAGCTGGCACCCGCGAGGTTGCACAGGCCATCATCGATGCCACCACTAACAACGGTTGCTTCTCCGTCGTCGGTGGCGGCGACTCCGCAGCAGCAGTACGTACTCTGGGGTTGAACGAGGACGGCTTCAGCCACATCTCCACTGGTGGTGGCGCTTCGCTGGAGTTCCTCGAGGGTAAGACTCTGCCGGGCGTCTCCGTCCTGGAAGACTAAGATTTTTCCACCACCGGATTTTCATCGCTTAAAAATCCGCTAATTGATAGGGAAGTGAATTCCACCACTATGGCACGTACACCATTTATTGCTGGTAACTGGAAGATGAACCTGAACCATCTCGAAGCTATCGGTGTGGTGCAGAAACTCGCGTTCGCTCTGCCAAAGGAGTACTACGACAAGGTTGACGTCGCTGTCATCCCGCCGTTTACCGACCTGCGTTCGGTCCAGACTCTGGTTGAGGGCGATAAGCTCGGCGTCACTTACGGCGCGCAGGATGTCTCAGTCCACGAGTCCGGCGCTTACACCGGCGAGATTTCCGCATCGATGCTGGCAAAGCTCGGCTGCACCTGGGTCGTCGTCGGTCACTCCGAGCGTCGCGATATGCACGCAGAGGACGATGAGCTGGTCGCAAAGAAGGCCAAGGCAGCACTGCGCGAGGGCATGAACCCAATCGTCTGTGTCGGCGAGCCGCTGGAGGTCCGAGAGGCCGAAGAGCACGTCGAGTACGTTGTCTCTCAGGTCAAGGGATCCCTGGCTAACCTGACCAACGCTGAGCTAGCCAAGACCGTCATCGCTTACGAGCCTGTCTGGGCTATCGGCACCGGTAAGGTCGCATCGGCTGCAGACGCGCAGGAAGTCTGTGCAGCTATCCGCGAGACCGTCGCAGAAATTGCGGACGAGAACATCGCAAAGGAGATGCGCATCCTCTACGGTGGTTCCGTCAAGGCCGAGAACGTCGCTGAGATCGTCGGCAAGCCCGACGTCGACGGCGGCCTCGTCGGTGGCGCTTCGCTCGACGGTGAAGCATTCGCGAAGCTCTGCGCACTTGCTGCAGATGCCGCTCAGAACACCTAAGTGCATATAAATTCAGAACAACTGATAAGATAGGCGTCATGCGCGACCCCGGATTGGTTTTATTGATTCTCATAAAACCGATTCGGGGTTATTGCCTTTAGGCGGACTCAACCCAGGCACACCGACTGGCAATGTTTTAGCGCAATACATTTCCCGTGGCTTTCCACTTGGAATGCCCGGCAATTTTCAAAGGACGTGCTCAATGAACGAACAAGTACATCGTGACACTGACCGACACACTGCAAGCAGTGAGCAATCTTCATCGACCGCTACCGCGAAGCAGCAGGACTTGCTCTGGGAGGATATTCGCCACCTGGGTCGAATTCTTGGGCAGGTAATCCGCGAGCAAGAGGGTGACGAGGTCTTTAACCTGGTCGAAAATGCTCGCCGTGCAGCCTTCGAACTCCATCGTGGCGATGGCGACATCGAGAAGCTCACCGGCCTCTTCCGCGATATTGACCCAGCCGAGGCAAGCCCTGTCATCCGTGCTTTCACGCACTTCGCACTTTTGGCTAACCTCGCTGAGGATTTGCACGAGGAGCTGGGCATCGAGGCATCTCTCGATGCTGGCGATCCACCGCAGGACTCCACTCTGGAGGCAACATGGCAGAAGCTTCGCGACGCCAAGGTTTCCAGCAGCGCCATTGCGGACATGATGGACCACATTGAGGTCGTCCCGGTTCTGACCGCACACCCAACGGAAACTCGTCGTCGCACAGTGTTCGATGTGCAGAAGCACATCACGGCCGCAATGCGGCGCCGCCACGAGATTCAGGCGGCCCCGATGAATGCGCGCACCGCGGACCGACTCGCTGAGATTGATGCCGATATCCGCCGCCGTATCCTGACGCTGTGGCAAACGGCTCTCATTCGCATGAACCGCCCGGACATTCGCGATGAGGTCGAGGTTGGTCTTCGCTACTACCAGCTTTCTCTGCTGGAAGCTGTGCCACAGATTAACCGAGACGTCGTCAAGCACTTGCGTCAGCTCGGCGGAAACAAGTTGCCGGCTAACCCAACGATTCGCATGGGCTCGTGGATCGGCGGTGACCATGACGGCAACCCATACGTGACGGAGGAGACGCTGCGCTACGCCTCCGATAGGGCAGCGGGTACGATCCTGCGTCACTACTTCTCGCAGCTGCACCTGCTGGAGCGCGAGCTCAGTCTCAGCGACCGCCTGACCAAGGTCACCGTGGATCTGGTCGCTCTGGCCAGCCGCGGCCACAATGACGTACCTAACCGCGAAGATGAGCCGTACCGTCGTGCGGTTCACGGTATCCGCGGTCGCGTGGCGGCAACAGCGGTGAACTTCTTCGACGAGTCCATCATCGAGGGCGACTGGTCGGAATTCACTCCGTATGACAGCGCCGAGGAGCTACTTGAAGAGCTCTCGATTATCGACGACTCCCTGCGGTCCAGCCACGATGACCTCATCGCCGATCACCGCCTGCGCGACCTGATGGATTCAGTGGAGGTATTTGGTTTCCACCTGTACTCGATTGATATCCGCCAGAATTCGGACTCTCATGAGGAAATCCTCACCGAGCTGTTCTCCGCTGCCGGTGTGGTGGACAACTACGCGGGATTGAAGGAAGCTGACAAGGTCGAGCTGCTGACCAAGGAACTGCAGTCCTCCCGTCCGCTGGTTTCGACTTCCGCAGATCTTTCCGAAGCTACGGCTCGCGAGCTAGGCATTATGCGTGCGGCATCTCGTGCGGTGCGCAAGTACGGTCACGACGCGGTACCGCACTGCATCATTTCGATGTGTACATCGGTCTCCGACCTGCTGGAGCCGATGATTCTGCTCAAGGAAGTCGGTCTGATTCGCCCGAATGGCTCCCAGCCGACCGGTTCTGTTGACGTCATTCCGCTGTTCGAAACCATCGAAGACCTGCAGGCTGGTGCCGACGTGCTGCGTGCTGCGTGGGACATTCCGGTCTACCGCGCATACGTGTCCGCACGCGGAGATCTGCAGGAAGTCATGCTTGGCTACTCCGACTCCAACAAGGACGGCGGGTACTTCGCTGCAAACTGGGCGCTTTACGACGCGGAGGTCGCCATCGTGGCAGCTGCGAAGGACAACGACATTCGCCTGCGTCTCTTCCATGGCCGCGGAGGTACTGTCGGCCGTGGTGGCGGTCCGTCCTACGAAGCAATCCTGGCGCAGCCGTCGGGTGCAGTCCAGGGGTCCGTGCGTATCACTGAGCAGGGCGAGATTATCTCTGCAAAGTACGGTCACCCTGCAGCGGCACGCAGGAACCTCGCCGCACTTGTTTCGGCAACGATTGAGTCGACTCTGCTCGACGTCGATGACCTGAAGAACCCAGCTCGCGCCCACGAGATTATGTCGGAGATTTCCGACCTGTCTCGCGAGGCCTACTCGAAGCTCATGCACGAGGACCCGGGCTTTATTGACTTCTTCACGTCGTCGACCCCGGTCGATGAGATCGGCAGCCTGAACATCGGTTCGCGTCCGACCTCACGCAAGCAGACCCAGACCATTTCTGACCTGCGCGCAATTCCGTGGGTACTGTCCTGGTCGCAGCAGCGTTCTATGGTGCCGGGCTGGTTTGGTGTCGGCTCTGCACTGCAGGAGTGGATCGGCGAGGACGAAGACGGTTCCCGCCTGGCTGAGCTCCGTCAGCTCAACGAGATTTGGCCGTTCTTCAATTCGGTGCTGTCGAACATGGCGCAGGTCATGTCCAAGGCTGACCTGAACCTGGCGCGCGCCTACGCTAGCCTGTGCCAAGATAAGGCCGACGGTGAGCGCATCTACGGCATCATCAAGGCAGAGTTCGACCTGACTTTGGAGATGTTCCTGAAGGTAACCGGGTACAAGCACCTGCTGGAGGACAACCCGCTGCTCAGGCGCTCGGTGGACATGCGCTTCCCGTACCTTATGCCGCTGAACATCATCCAGCTGGAGATGCTGCGTCGCTACCGTGCCGGCGATAATCGCGACAAGGTGCGTCGGGGCATTCAGCTGACCATGAATGGTTTGGCAACTGCACTGCGCAACTCCGGCTAGGAATTCGCCTAGGGATACGGCTAGGGATACCTAGCCAGCGGAGCAATTGCGCTAGTATAGTTGGAGTTCTTAAAGAAGCGACGTTTCAAAAGGAAGTGCGCGTGTACCTCGCCATTCAGATTGTCCTGGTCATCACATCCATCCTGATGACGCTGTTTATCCTGCTCCACAAGGGTAAGGGTGGCGGACTGTCCAGCCTCTTTGGTGGCGGCATGCAGTCGAATCTGTCCGGTTCGACTGTGGTGGAGAAGAACCTTGACCGCGTCACTATTGTGACCGTGATTATCTGGTTGCTCTGCATTGTCCTGTTGCTGCTGTTCAATACTTTCGGCTGGTAGGTTCCGCACGCAGCACGCCCCACCGCAGGCCTTTAAGCAATAAAAATTCCCGTCGATAGCATTTCGCTTATCGACGGGAATTTGCTGTTTCTGGGCTGTTAGCGGTGAAGCGGAGGGTTAAGTAGCAAAAAGTGTGTCCGCTCGGCGTGTTGCGGGGCGGGCACACCGTTTGTTACTTCATGGGGCCTTTTCTGATTCCTATCGAGTGT